>CALVCO010000001.1 GCA_944326095.1 uncultured Erysipelotrichaceae bacterium
GTAGCGCCGTATACGAGACCCGTACGTACGGTGCAATGAGAGGGGCGAAGATTAATTTCTTCCCTCTACTCTATTATATAGTTAAAAAATAGGTTTAATTTATCCTATTTTATAATATAATGTAATTAGAAAAGAGGTCACTATATGATGATTAATACAAATAATATGATTTCAATTACTGAAGCTAATCAAAATTTTTCCAAAGTTACACGCATGGTAGATGAAAAAGGTTCAGTTCTAATATTAAAAAATAATAAACCACGTTATTTGGTGATGGAGTTTTCTATGGCTGAAGATAATCAGTTTGCTAGTGATGAGGATGTTATGAATGTTTCTAAAAGAATAATTGAAAAAAATCGTAAAGCTTATGAGTTGCTTGGAAAATGATTTGTTTAACAAAAAATCAAATTCTTTTACTTCATAATTAGCTTATAATATAAACTGGTGGTTTAGCTGGCGTTAAAGATTAAAGAATGTTGGAGTCGGCAATTAATGCGCCTTTTCAAACTTTTGATGGCGTTGATATGTATCCAACAATTCAACATAAAGCAGCAAGATTGTGTTTTGGTATAGTGAAGAATCATCCATTTGTTGATGGTAATAAACGTATTGGTGCACATGCTATGTTAGTATTTCTTGAGCTTAATGGGTTTGATTTAAAATATTCACAAACTTAACTTTATGATATTATTATGCGAGTTGCAACAGGAAAAATTAATTTAAATGATCTTTTAAATTGGATTATTTTGCATCAAATATAGTATTTTATTTACTTTAATAAGTCTTTGAATATCTCAATTGATATTTGAAGACTTTTTTTAATGATATAAATCATGGTATAATCAATTATTATCTATCAGAGGTAAGCTTGATGAATAACAATGTAAGAAAATTAACAGATGGGGCTTTAATGTTAGCTTTAATTGGCATCTTTATTTTTTTAGATATTCAACTTGGAGGAATGTTAAGTGGATATATCGTTTTTTTAGTACCTTTACCATTGGCCCTATATGGAGCAAAATATGGGATGCATGATGGTTTAGTCGTATGGTTTGCTGCTTCTTTAATGGCAGTTATCTTAGGAGGCTTTACGGAATTATTTTATATTGCATGTTATGGTATGGGTGGACTATATTATGGCGATGGTGTTTATAAACACAAAGAGATGGCAAAAGTAATTGTTGTTACTTGTTTGATTACGATATTTACTAATGCGATAACTACAGTAATCTTAGCTAGTGTATTTGGATATGATTTAGCTAGTGATATTGCAATGTTTAAGAATGTGTTTGATCAAATCAACTTTACGCAATTAACGGGAATAATTAATATTGAAAGTATCATTAAGAGTATGATTGTTATTTCTACTATTATATTAGGAATAATGGAAGGTTTTATCATTCATTTTTGTTCTAAAATATTGCTTACAAGATTGAAATTTAATGTGCCTAGAGCTGATTTTAGTATTTTTAAAGTTGGTAAATGGACAGGATATTTGGCTTTTATTGGATTTATTGCTTATAATATTTTATATGGTAGAATTAGTGATCCAAGAATAAATGATGCCTTATTTGTTTTTTCTATGCTTTGTAGTTTATATTTAATAATCTATGGTATTATTGGTAGCTATAATTTGCTTGGAAAATTTTTAGGTACTACAAATAATGGATTAAGGGTTATAATTATTATAATAGTGTTTATGTTGTTTAATTTATTGTTATTAACAATTGGTTTCATTTATCTAACAACAGATATAAAAGAAAGGATTAATGAGTGATGCAACAGATTGATAAGCTGAAATGGCAAATATTTTCTATTATTGTATTACAATTTTTTATATTGATTGTTTTATATTTCTTTTTTGATATAACAGTGGTAGTTCCTTTAATTATTACAATTATTGAAGGATTAATTGTTTATTATATAATTTACTTCTGTAAAAAAGAAATTGATAATTATAGTCATGGTGTAGAAAATTATTTAGGTAGTTCATATAATGATATTTTTAACTTTGGACAAGTTGGTATTGTTATGTATGATGAAAATTATGTTGTTACCTTCATGAGTGAACTATTTAAAGATAGTAGTATCGATAGAGTAGGAAAGAAAATATTAAGTTGGTTGCCAGAAGTTGATGAGTTAATTAGTGGCAAGAGTGAATCAGTTAAAGTAATGTTGGATAATCGTTTATATGAAGTTAAAAGGAAAGATGAAGAAACGGTTTTATTATTTAAAGATATTACTAAACAGGATTATTTTGAAACATGTTATAAAGATGAACAATTAGTTGTAGGCTTATTTAACCTTGATAATTATGAAGAGTCTACTCAATATGAAGATGAAATTGAAGTTAGTAATATTAATTCTATTTTGCGTACATGTATCAATGAATATGCTAAAGAACATAAGATAATGTTAAAACGTTTGAACAGTTTTCGTTATTTAGCTATTCTTAATGAAAAAATATATAAGGAATTAGTGGAAGATCGCTTTAGTCTTTTAAATAAGATAAGAAGAGAAGCTCAAAAATTGGATGTACCTATTACTTTATCTATGAGTTTTGCTAGAGGGTCTAGTGATATTCAACAACTTGATGAAATTAGTGTACAATTGATGGATTTAGCTCAGACTCGTGGTGGAGATCAAGTTGTAACTAAAAAAGTTGATGAAGATGTAAAATATTATGGTGGTTCTTCTGAAGCTTTAGAAAAAAGAAGTAGAGTAAGAGTTAGAGTTATGGCTAATACCATTAAGGAATTAATTCAAAAGAGCTCTAATGTTATTATTTGTGGTCATATGGTCGCAGATTTTGATTGTATTGGTGCAGCTATTGGTATGGCTAGAATTGTAGAATGTTATCATAAACAAGTGTGTGTAGTAGCTAAAACTGGTGGTATTGAAGAAAAGATTAAAGGGGCTTTGGATGCTAATGAGAAAGCTCTAAAAGATCGAGTTTTGTTTGTTAGTGAAAATGAAGCGCTAAATCAATTGAAGGATAATACTTTAGTAATTATGGTTGATCATCATAATTTAGCTCAATCAAATGCTAAGCAAATTTTACAAAAAGCTAAGCGCATTGCGATTATTGATCATCATCGTAGAAGTGCTGATTTAGAAGTTAAACCAATGTATGTATATATTGAAAGTGCAGCTAGTTCTTCATGTGAATTAATCACGGAATTTATGCCATATATTTCTAATCGTTTAGATATTAATGAAGTAGAAGCTACGATTATGCTTGGTGGTATGACAGTAGATACTAATTCATTTAAACGTAAGACTGGTTCTAGAACTTATGATGCAGCTAGTACCTTAAGAAAACTTGGGGCTAATCCAATATTGGTTGATGAATATTTAAAAGATACTTATGAAGAAATGCGTATTAAAAATTTAATAGTGGCTAATAGCTATCAATTTAAAAAAGGTATTGCACTTTCTACTAATGATACATTAATTACTCGTAGTTTAATGTCACAGGCTGCTGATAAATTAATGACTATTCAAAATATGCATGCAGCTTTTGTAATTGCAAAAGGTGAAGATGATCAAGTTTGTATTTCAGCTAGAAGTGATGGTACAATCAATGTGCAAATCATCATGGAAAAAATGCATGGTGGAGGCCATTTAACAGGAGCTGCTTTGCAAAGAAAGAATACAACTGTAGAAGCATTAAGAGAAGAACTTTGTGCTACTATTGAGAATTATTTAAAGGAGGTTCAAAATGAAAGTAATATTGAAAACTGATGTTAAAAAAGTTGGTAAGAAGGGTGAAATTGTAGAAGTTAGTGATGGTTATGCTCGCAACTTTTTGATAAATAAAGGTTTAGCTGTGCAAGCTACAACTAAAAGTTTAGAAATTTTAGCTGATCAGAAGGCTGAAGAGGCTAAACATCAACAATTATTAAAGGAAGAAGCTTTAAAATTAAAAGAAGAATTGAAAGATATGGTCTTTGAATTCAAAGTTAAAAGTGGTAAAGAAGGTAGAGTGTTTGGTAGTGTAAGTACTAAACAAATTCATGAAGCTTTAAGTAATAAAGGTATTAAAATTGATAAAAGAAAGATTTTGGATACAGCACCAATAACTTCACTTGGTACAACTATTGTGAAAGTTGAATTATATAAAGATGTTATTGGGGAAATTAAATGTCATTTAAGTGGCGATAATTAATGATAGGAGGAAGTAATGGTTAGAACAATGCCTTGTGCCCTAGAAGCTGAATCTAGCTTATTAGGGACGATCATGCTATATAATAGTGCTCCAAGAATAGCGATCGAGGAAGGATTGCGAGATAGTGATTTTTATCTTGATGCTAATCGCAAAATTTTCGGGGCAATTGTAGATATTTATAATGAAAATAAACCTATCGATATAACAACAGTTGCAACTAGACTAAATGATTTAAATTTATTAAGTATTGTTGGGGGTACAGATTATTTAGCAAATCTTACAGAAGCAGCTGTAACTAGTGCAAATACTAAAATGTATGTGGATATCATCAAAGATAAAGCATATATGCGAATGATGATTGAAGCTGCCCAAAAGATACTTGATGAAGGTTTTGAAGGTCAAGTTGATATTGATGAATATCTTGATGAAGCTGAAAAAGCTATTTTAAATGTAAGTAGAAATCGTAGGACTAGTGAATTTTTAACTGGTGGTGAAGTTATTGATAGAGTTATTGATAATATTCACAAGATGGAAGATAATCATTCTAATATCACTGGTATTGCCACAGGTCTTAGAGATTTGGATTATGTTACGCATGGTTTTCAACGCTCAGATTTAATTATCTTAGCTGCTAGACCTTCAATGGGTAAAACAGCTTTTGCGCTTAATTTGGCGATGAATATTGCTCAATTGCAAAATAATGAGGCTGTAGCAATCTTTTCTTTAGAAATGCCAGCTGAACAACTTATTTCGCGTATTTTAAGTGCTAAAAGCCATGTTCCTGGTGATAATCTAAGAACTGGTAGATTAAATAATAATGAGTGGAGTTCAATAAATGAAGCAGCTACCGAATTAAAAAGTTGTAAGATTTTTATTGATGATAAACCTGGATCTAGGGTTAATGAGATATTTGCTAAATGTCGTAGATTACAAAATGAACATGGTTTATCTTGTGTATTAATTGACTATATTCAATTGATTAGTGGTAATGGTAAAGCTGGCGATAATCGTCAACAGGAGGTTAGTGATATTTCACGTGGTTTAAAAGCTCTAGCCCGTGAATTAAATGTGCCTGTTATTGCTTTATCACAACTTAGCCGTTCAGTAGAACAAAGAAATGATAAAAGACCAATGCTTAGTGATTTGCGTGAATCTGGAGCATTGGAACAAGATGCAGATATTGTAATGATGCTTTATCGTGATTCATATTATAATGCTGAAGCA
The DNA here is from genome assembly GCA_944326095.1 of uncultured Erysipelotrichaceae bacterium. GTDB lineage: Bacteria > Bacillota_I > Bacilli_A > Erysipelotrichales > Erysipelotrichaceae > JALEVB01. The sequence goes on from CALVCO010000001.1 coordinate 5,393, forward strand.
AAGGAAAAGGCTAATGAAACAGGTAATGAAATCATTGAGGTAAATATTGCTAAGCATCGTAATGGTGCTACTAAAGTGGTGGAAATGGCTTTTGAAGCTAGAACCAATGCTTTCTATAATATCGATCATAGCAAGGAGTAGGTGCGATGAAAAGATTTTTGTCTATATTATTTATGGCTATATTAGCTATAGCAATCACCTTAGCTAGTAATGCTACGAAAATTTTTTCTAATGCTTCACAAGAAACAGCAGTTGTTTCATTAGTAAATGATGCGATTATTGATCAAAATATTACTAGTGTTAATGAACAAGAAAAGATGATATATAAATTATATGATGCTGGAGTCTTAGTAGGAGTATTGGAAGATTTAACTCCAATTAGAGATGTCTTAGAAAGTGCATATTCTATAGAATTTTCCGAAATTTTCCCTAATAAAGATATTTATTTAGGTGAAGATTTATATATAGCTCAAGAACTAAGCTATTATGATTTTGAAGATATTTCTAGTCAAATAGCGGATTATATTCGCAATCGTGATGTATATACAGTACAAGCTTATAGTGTAGAATTTTCTAATGAAAATGGTATCTATGCCAATATTTTCGTAGATAATTTAGATATTTATCAAGAAGCATTAACTGAATATCTAGGATATTTTGTTGATTCTGATGATTTGATGGCACTATTAAATCATCAGGAACCAAATGCTTTAACTACTTACGGAACTAGAGATGTTTCTTTTGAAATAAAACAAACAATTACAACTTCAGAAACTTATGCACCAAGCAATCAAGTATTCACAACTAAAGAACAAGTATTAGAATTTTTGGAATATGGTGATAATACGGTGCGTGAATATTATACTGTTCAAGAATTTGATACAGTAGCCGGTGTTGGTTCTAAAAATTATGGTTTAAGTGCAACACAAGTAATGAATATTAATAGCGACATTATCAATAGTGTTGATCAAGTTTTAGAAGTAGGCACGCAACTTTGCGTTAGTTATTTTACTCCAGTTATCGATGTTATTGTTTATAAAGAAAATATGAAGCGTGAGCCTGTATATTCTACCGAAACTTTATATGTTGAAGATCCAACGATTCGTGAAGGTCAAGAAGAAATTAGACAAGCAGGACAAGCAGGAAGTCAAAATTCTTTATATTTAGAAAGATGGGAAAATGGTATTTTGATAAGTGGTGAATTACAAAGCTCGGTAGTTACCATTCAACCAGTGCAAGAAATTATTGCTCGTGGTACGATGGTTATTCCAGGAGTTGGAACAGGTACTTTCCGTTGGCCAGTCGATAATCCTACAATTAGCTGTGGTTGGGGATGCTATGCAACTCATAGGGCTATCGATATTCAAAATATGTATGATCGTTATGGTAGCTTATATGCCGCTGATAGAGGTACAGTCATTGTTAATTCATATCATAGTATCAATGGTTATTATATGATTATTGATCATGGTAATGGTTATCAAACATATTATGGTCATATGAATACCCCTGGTTATTTTGAAGTAGGTCAAACAGTTGATAAAGGTGATGTGATTGGCCAAATTGGTATGACAGGTCTAGCCAGTGGACCGCATGTACATTTCTTTATTTTAGAAAATGGAGAGCGTAGAAATCCTTGTGATGGTTTTCTACCATGTTATGGATGAAAATATATTCATTAGCTAGTGGCTCTAAAGGTAATTGTTTTATCTTATGTTTTAATGATGCTTGTTTGATGATTGATTGTGGTACAACCCAAAAGTATTTAAAAATGGCCATGGAATCATTAAATATTAATCTAAAAGATATCGATGCTTTGTTAATTACCCATGAGCATAGCGATCATATTAGTCAAATTAATATGTTCAAAGATTTGCCAATTTATAGCCCTATTGATATTAAAGATAGAGAGATATATAAGATAGTTCCTTTAGAAAAATTTAATATTAAAAATATTCAAATACTTCCTTTAGCCTTAAGCCATGATGCCAGTATTACATTAGGTTATATATTTAATGATGGCATGCAAAAAATAGCTTATTTAACAGATACTGGTTATGTAAATGAAAAATACTATCCTTTGCTTAAAAATATGGATTATATTATCATTGAAAGTAATCATGATATTAAGATGTTAATGGAATCAAATAGACCTTTATATGTTAAACAGCGAATCTTAAGTGCTAATGGCCATCTTTGTAATGAGGATTGTGCTGATGTTTTAAGTAATATAATTGGTAATAATACTAAGGGTATTATGCTTGCGCATATTTCTAGGGAAGCTAATGATTATGCGCTGGCTTTAAATACAAATATTGATTATTTACTTAAATGTGATATTGATTTAAAAAAGATTAAAATTAAAACTTGTGAACAATTTTCTATTGTAGATTTGGGAGATGAAGGATGAAAAAGTTTGTTTATGTAATTATTGGAGTATTAATAGTTTGGAATATCTTTTTGACTTTTGAATTTTTTAATCAACCGCAAAATAATACCACGATTGAACATAATGTTGTAGAAACTACCATTACTGGCTATACTACAGACATTACTCAAACGGTCGAAGTATGTGAAGAAAAAGTAGTAACTATTGAAAATTATCAAGATGATGTTGTAGACAGTGTTGGTAGTGGTATTGTCTATGATTGTCAACAAGGTGAAGTATATATTGTAACTAATTATCATGTTATTGAAGGAAGCCAACGCGTCAATGCGATATTTGCTAATGGGGCAAATGTAGAATTAACCCTTGTTGGCTATGATGAAAATTATGATGTTGCTTTGTTGAAGGCAGCTACAGATTTTAATGTTGAGCCATTTGTTCATGGTGATACTAATTTATTAAAAAAAGGTGAATATGCGATAGCTATTGGATCTCCGATTGCTAAAGACTTTGCAGGTAGTGTTACTTTTGGAGTTATTAGTGGTAAAGACTTACTATTAAGCGTAGATAGTGATAATGATGGTATCTTTGATGCCGATATGGTTTTATTACAAACTGATGTAGCAATGAATGTTGGCAATAGTGGTGGTGCTTTAGTAAATTTAAATGGTGAACTAATTGGTTTAAATACTTTAGGACTTACAGGTTCTAATGTGCAAGGTATGAATTTTGCTATTCCTATTAATGAATTAGCATATATTGTTGAGCAATTAATGGAAAATGGTATCATCGAAAGAGGATATTTAGGCATTAGTGGTGAAGACGTTGCAAACTTAGAAAATTATGAAAAGAGTTATTTAAATCTTAATTTAGAACTTAATGAAGGCTATCTAATTAAAGTAGTAGAAACTGATGGTCCTGCTTATAATGCTGGTTTACAAGTTAATGATATAATAGTGGCAATAAACGATCAAAATGTCAGTGACTATGCCCAAATTAGAGATATGTTATATCATCTTAAACCTCAGGATACTATTGAAATAACTTATTTGCGTAATAATATTGAAGAGACTTGTAGTGTGGTATTAGGATGATTAAAATAATTGCCGTAGGTAAATTAAAAGAAAAATATCTAAAGGATGGAATTAATGAATATATTAAAAGATTAAATCCTTATACCAAAATTGAGATAATTGAAGTTAATGATGAGAAAACTTATGAAGACTCACCATCACTTAATAAACAGATTATGGATATTGAAGGTCAAAGAATATTAAGTAAAATTAATAAAGACGATTTTGTAATTGCTTTAGATCTTCATGGTGAAAGTTTTACTAGTGAAAAATTAGCTGCAAAATTATCAGAAATTTATACTTATCATACTAGTAAGATTACTTTTGTAATTGCTGGATCATGTGGTTATGGTCAAGAAGTCTTAAAAAGAGCGAATTTAAGATGGAAACTTAGTGATTGTACCTTTCCTCATCAACTAGTACGTTTATTATTAGTGGAACAAATTTATCGCTGTTATAAGATTAATAATAACGAACCCTATCATAAATAGCCCCAAGAAAACTTGGGATTTTATAAAACAAACGCCTTAAATTCACATTCCTTTAGGTGTGTGGATACAAGGCGTTTTTTAACCTTGATTTTGAATATATTTTTCTATAATTTCTTGAGATACTTGTCCTATACTACATGCAAAATATCCATCAGACCATAATATCTTAGATTTCCAATAATACTTAGATAGATATTCACTATGAAAATCCCACATCTTATAAGTACTATATTGTTTTAATTGTTTAACTATTTTTGAAACTGAGATTTCAGGTCCATAATCTAATAAGATATGAACATGGTCTTTGTCTGTTTCCATCTGAATTATCGAATAACCATATTTTTGTGCGGTATCGTATAAAAATTGTTTAATATCATCAGAATATTCAAATGTTTTAAATATTTTCTTACGATATTTTGTTACGAAAATAAGATGAACTTTCATACTAAATTTGGCGTGACCATTTCGCTTGTAATCATCCATGACGATCTTGCTGTTAATCTAATAAGATTTTTAAGTTTAGGTGTTTTGAATCCTGTAGGCATATTACTAAAATCTATCTTATTTCCTATAATGTCCATCAATAATGCATATCCAGATGACATTCTACCTTTAATGAAATATTCTTTACCAAAATATTTGACCTTATCAAATTTTTTAAAGCCTAATATTTTTTTAGTTGTAATTGGTTGTCCAGAGCGAACACCTTTTGTTTTTTGAAAATCTCCACACGCAACACATTTCTTTTTAAAAAGATTAGTTTTAATGTTAAACTTACTTCCTTGAGTTGCAATAACACAAGCATCTAAATAGTGTTCTTTACCTACATTAAGAAGTAAACGATTCGCTTTAGTTATATAGCCAAATGTTTCTAAAGCTTCAGGATAAATCTTAAATAATTGTTTACGAATCATATTCATTTGTATAGCATATTTTAGATTTCCTTTTAGTTTACCTTTTAAATTAAGTTTAATATTTCCTGCATGAAGTTCTTTATGACAAGTATGGCACAAAGTTATGAGATTACTTTGATCATCTGAACCACCTTGACTTCTATAAATAATATGATGAACTTCAAGCTTACTATCTTTGTGCTTGCCTTTACAATACTGACAAGTATAATCATCTCTATTTAAAATCATCGCTTTAGTATTTTCAAATCCATAATTTGGACCTTTTTGATAACCCCAATGTCTAATATTTTGGTTTACTAAACTTGGATTTTTCATAAGATGAGTATCAAATTGACTTGTTTCAAAAACCAATTTTTTAATAGGTAAAATAGATTTAATATATTCTATTTCTTTAACATGACTATGTAATTTACTTTGCATTGTTGGACTAAATCTATTTGCTTTTTTAGAGCTACCTCTATTAAGCCATCTTGCTTTTCTATATCGTGTTTTTCGATTTCTACGACTACGACGGTATTTTCTTCTTTGATCCATTTTACTGGTAATATCATTTCTAACTATAACTTCAGACATATAAACAATATCACCATTTTGATTACTAACAGCAGCACCAATAGTACCACTTCCTGTATCTACACCAAGTGTTAAATCTTGAACGTAGGTTGTTGTGTCATAATTTAATTTAATCGTAAATGGTTCACGACATTTAACTTTTGCTTTACCTTGTTTTAGTAATAATCTTGCTATTGGATTACTACAAGGCATTAAAGGTTTACCTTGTTTTGAAATTACATAAACCATAATAAGGGCTCCTTATAAATTCTCTGCTTAAAAGCAGGTAGTGCGTACTATACTATACTGTCACCATATAGTTATTCCGACGTCAACTCGACAATGATATAAAGGCTTTTTACATCCATATCACAAGGCTTTGCTTACTCTAACCTAACTTAAATATGTACGATAGAGCGATGGTCTGTTGCGTCAACCAAAGGTATCATGACCTAAATATCGTAGTATCCATTTCTGAATACTTAGTCTGGTGAACTATTTAACAGAAGCCACTGACCTTTACGGTCTGTGGTAGTTCACTCTATTTCGTGAGTTAATTCGATATCTATAATATTTTTAATAGGAATTATTTTATTTACAATTTGGATAGTTTTATGATTAATTAAATCAATCTTAGCTACCATACCACATACTTTAATATATTCTTCATCAGCAAAATATATTACCGTAATAATATCATTTGGTTTTATCATATGAATTTTCCATTCTAGTTGGGCATATTCATCTTCTGATAATTGACGACACTTTACGACAACTTTTTCTTGTTGTCTAAGATATTCTTGGAAACCTTTTAAAGCATCAAAACTTAAAAATAATTTAGCACGATCTACTTTATTGGGCATTATGTCCTCCAATTAATTTATTACGCTTGATAGTTGTAGCCTTTGGTAAAAGATTCATGCCTTTAAAGATAGCATTTTTACCATAACGATTTTTAATAGTTGAAATGGTATGTTGTAAATTCTTTTCTTCAACAATATTTTCATAATTGTTAAAAAGATCATATTGTTCATAGATTTCATTTTGTAAATTGCCAAAAGAAATGCCAATTTGTCTTATTTGATATATTGGATTAGTTATTTTTTTAAATAGGTCTATAAATTCATTAGTTAATATACTACAAGAATTGGTAGTACAAGTTATTTTACATGAACCTCTTGATGCTTTATGTACATTTTTAGTATAGCCAATATATAAAGATATATGATTAGTAACTAGATGCATATCTGAAAGGCGTAATATGGTTACTTCTACCATTTCTTTTAAAATTAATAAGGCATGTTCATAATCATAATCTTCAAATAATATTTGTGAATTGGATATAGAATTAGTTTTAGGTTTATAATTTTTAATATCTTGAATTGTTGTTGGTTCTTGTCCCCAAGCATGATCTATTAAATATTCAGCATTGATGCCAAATTCTTTATATAAGATATCTTCAGGATAGTGAGCTAAATCATACATGTCTTTAATTCCTAATTTGTTTAAATGATTAGATATGCCTTTACCAATGTGCCAAAAATCTGTTAAAGGTTGATGATGCCATAAAGTAGCTTTAAAGATTTCTTCATCTAAAAAAGCTAAATTATCTTTGGTATGTTTAGCACTAATATCTAAGGCTATCTTAGTTAAATATAAATTAGTGCCAATACCACAAGCAGCAGTTATGCCAGTGGTTTGTTTTACATCATTAATTATTTTTTTAGCCAATTCTTTAGGTGATAATTTATATAAATGTAAATAGGGCGTAACATCAAGAAAGCATTCATCAATGGAATATACATGAATATCTTGAGAACTTATATATTTTAGATATATGCCATAAATTTGTGCTGAATATTCCATATATTTTTTCATTCTAGGTTTAGCAATTATATAATCAATATTCTCGGGTATTTCATATAAACGACAACGATTTTTAATTCCTTGAGCTTTTAATTTAGGAGATATAGCTAAACAAATAGCTCCTTTACCTCTAGAAGGATCGGCTACTACTAAATTTACTTTAAAGGGGTCTAAACCTCTTTCTACACATTCACAAGAAGCATAAAAAGTTTTTAAATCGATGCATAAATATCTTTTATTTTCCATTTTGTAAATCTCCTTTATGGATATTATAGGCTATAAAGTTTCCTAAAACAACTAAAATAAGAAACTTTTTAAGAATAAAATCTTAATAATTTCTTTTTTAAAGTAATTATGATACAATTTAGGAAACTGGAGATAGGCTTATGGATTTAAAGGAAATATTACAAAGTTATAAGGATAAAACAGGTTATAATAATGATCTTTTAGCTACTAAATTAGGAGTTACAAAATCTGCTGTTTCTAAATGGTTATCTGGACAAGTTAAAAAAGTAAAGCCAGAAACGATGGAAAGAATATCTACTCTAGTTGGTTATGATATTGGACCATTTTTAAAAGGACAGGTAGTAAGTTTTAAAAAGCCAATATTGGGATATGTTAAAGCAGGTTATGATCTTTTTAGAGAGGAACAATATCTAGGATATGAAGAAGTAAATGCTAATGAAAATATTCAAGGTGATTATTTTTTGCAGGTTGTAGGTGATTCGATGATAGGTGATGGGATCATGGAAGGTTCACTTGCTTATGTAAAACAATGTAATCAAGTTAGTAATAATTCTATTGCCGTAGTAGCTATAGGTGATGATGAAGTTACGATAAAGCGAGTTATCAAACGCCCTGAAGTATTTATTTTGGAAGCTTCAAATCCTAATGTAAAAGCTCGCTATTTTACATATGAAGAGGTTGAGAATTTACCTGTAAGAATCATTGGCAAAGTATTATATGTTAAGACAATACTTGGTCGATGAAAACCTTTTCAATTTAAACTTGAATAATAAAGATTAATGCGTTAAAATATTTCTATAAAGAGTTATTAGATAACGGGAGGAAGAATAAAAAAATGAAACAAATTTCTGTATTAGTAATAGATCCAGTAGGATTACATGCTCGTCCAGCTACAGTTGCAGTTAATGCTGCTAGCAAATTTAAAAGTGAAGTAAAAGTTGCTTTTAAAGGTAGAACTGTTAATATGAAATCTATTATGGGCGTTATGTCTTTAGGTATTCCTACACAATCTGATATTACTATCACTTGTGAAGGTGAAGACGAAGAAGTTGCTATTAATACAATTGAAGAAGTTCTTCGTGCACAAAAAGTAATTGCATAACAATAATTAATTGGCAGGAAGATGGACTTCCTGTCTTTTTTAAATTTAGGAGAAGATCATGGAAATTAAAGATAATTATCAAAGATGGTTAAACCATCCAAATTTAGATGCTAATCTAAAAAAAGAATTAGAAAATATGGATGAAAAGCAAATCAATGATGCTTTTTATACTAATGTTGAATTTGGTACAGCAGGAATGCGTGGCGTTTTAGGAGCTGGTACTAATCGTATTAATATCCATACTATTAGAAAAGCTAATGAAGGTTTTGCAAAATATATCATGGACAATGGTAAAGAAGCATGTGATGCAGGCGTAGCTATTGGCTATGATAATCGTCATATGTCTAAAGAATTTGCCTTTGATAGTGCAAAAGTATTAGCTAGTCATAATATTCGTTGTTATGTATTTGAAAGCTTACGTCCAACTCCAGAATTGAGCTTTGCAGTAAGAGAATTAAAATGCTTTGGTGGTATTATGATTACAGCTAGTCATAATCCTCGTGAGTATAATGGTTATAAATTATATGATAGTAAGGGTTGTCAATTAGTTCCTCATTTAGCTGCTAAAGTTGTAGAAAATGTTAATGCAATTAAAGATGAGTTAGCTATTAATCCTATTCTAACTGATGAACAAGAAAAATTAATTAGTGTAATAGGCAAAGAAATTGATGAAAAATATTATGAAAGAGTATTAAGTATTCAATTAAATCCAAATGTTGATAAATCTAAGGTAAAATTTGTTTTCTCACCTGAACATGGTACTAGTGCTATTCCAGTAAAGACTTTATTTGAAAGAGTTGGTTATCAATTAATTTGTGTTGAAGAACAAATGACTCCAGATCCTGATTTTTCAAATACACCAACACCTAATCCAGAAGAAAGAAGAGCTTATGATCTTGCATTGGAATATGCTAAAAAGAATGATGCTAATGTCATTTTAGTATGTGATCCAGATGCAGATAGAATGGGTGTAGCAGTTAAAGATAAAGATGAATTACATGTATTAACAGGTAATCAATCTGGTGCTGTTTTAATTGAATATATTTTCTCACAATTAAAGAAACAAGGAAGATTACCAAAAAATGGTGTTATGTTTAATACAGTAGTTACAGGCGATCTAGGTGAAAAGATTGCGGATAGCTATGGTGTTGAAACCGAAAAAACATTAACTGGTTTTAAATTCATTGGTGAAAAAGTTGCTAAGTATGAAGTGAATCATGAAAAAGAATATGTATTTGGCTATGAAGAAAGTTATGGTTCTTTAATTAGTCCATTTGTTCGTGATAAAGATGCTCCTCAAGCTTGCTTGATGCTAGCAGAAGCTGCTTGTTACTATAATGAACAAGGCAAGACTTTGTGGGATGTCTTAAATGAATTATATGCTAAACTAGGTTATTATGATGAATCACAAACTTCTATTTCATTAAAAGGTGAAGAAGGAGCTAAGAAGATTAAAGAAATCATCGCTAAGCTTAGAGCAAATCGTTTAACTAAGATTGCTGATGCTACAGTAATTGGTTGGGAAGATTATGGTACTTGCGAAAAGATGAAAGATGGTAAGGTAGTAGAACTTACAGGCTTTACTAGAAGTGAAGTATTGAAATATTATCTTGATGATGGTTCTTGGATTGCAATTAGACCTAGTGGAACTGAACCTAAGATGAAAATTTATTATTGCGTAAAAGGTAGTTCACTTGCTGATGCTAAATCAAAAGCTAGTATCTATCAACAAGCAATGAAAGAAATTACTGCATAAAAGTAAGAGGAAGATGCTCAATTATCTTCCTCTTTTTATAATTCTATTTTTTTAGTGGCTATATTATTGGTAAATGTTTTATCATGTTCAACAAAGATCATGGTAAATTGATATTCTTGAATTAATTTTTCTATTTGCATTCTTGAATAGATATCAATATAGTTTAATGGTTCATCCCAAACATAAAGATGAGCTTTTTCGCAAAGACTTTTGGCTATTAATACTTTCTTTTTTTGGCCAGCAGAATAATCTTCAATATTTTTTTCAAATTGTATTCTTGAAAAGTCCATTTTGCGTAAAATTGCTTTAAATAAGCTTTCATCTATTTCATTATTTTTAGCAAACTCTGTTAAGTTTCCTTTTAGTGATGAAGTATCTTGAGGTACATAGGAAATAATGATACCTGAACCTAAATTAATAGTGCCTTGGTGGTTAATTGGTTGTCCTAATAATAATTTTAATAGGCTACTTTTGCCACTTCCATTTTTTCCAATAAGTGCTATTCTATCATTTTTATTAATTTCAAATGATATAGGATTACAAATCTTTTTCTCATCATAAATAGGTACTACATGATCAAAGATTGCTAGAGTATTAGAGAAGTAAGAAATAGGAGCTATTTTTAAATCTTCAATAGTTTCTAAATTTTGTAAAAGTTGCGATTTTTCTTCAATAGCTCTTTGTTGACGTATTTCAATAGCTTTTGATCTTTTCATCATTTTAGCAGCTTTATGACCGATATAACCACGATCACAATGGCCATTACCAATTTTACTTGCTTCGACTTTATCTGACCAATTTGCAGTTCTTTTAGCGGCTTTGCGCATATTATCAATATCTTTTTTAAGTTTGGCATTTTTATTTAGTTCAAAATTTTGTTGACGATTAAAATTAGTAAACCAAGTAGAGAAATTTCCACTTTGAATTTCAATATTTGAACGATTGATAGATAAGATATGATCAACACAGCCATCTAAGAAACTTCTATCATGAGATACTAAGATAAAACCTTTTTTGCGTTTTAGATAGTTTGCTACTGTTTCTCTAGCGTTCATATCCAAATGATTGGTTGGCTCATCTATTAATAGAAAATGGCCTTCATTTAAAAATAAGGCTGCTAATAATACTTTAGTCTGTTCGCCATTAGATAAAGTATTAAATGGGCGATATAATACATCTTCATCTACTTCTAGATATGATAATTCTCTTATTAATTCCCATTCTTGAGCATTAGGACAAATATTTAGAAGAATATCTTTACAAAAATCTTCTTTATCTTCAATGATATAAGGGAAATAATCAAATTGTACGGATGATTGGATTTTTCCTTGGTAGCTATATTTTCCTTGTAATAGATTTAAAAAAGTAGTTTTTCCTTTTCCATTTCTACCAATTAAACCTAGTTTCCAATCGGTATCGATTTGAAAACTAACATTTTCAAAAATATTTTCAAAACTAGAATCATAGGCAAAAGTTAGATTTTCTACGCGTATTATTGCCATGAATATCACCTCCTTTAATTAAAGGTTATTAATGTTTCAAAGGTATAATAATTATTTTGTTTTATTATATATTGATCTAGTGGTTGGACACCCATACTAGCATTTCCTAAACCTCTTGTCAAATAGTCGATATTAATAATTATATCATCTTGTTTAGTTACTTCATTAAAATGTTTGGCATGGGTTAAATCTATATCATCATAGTGAGTTACTTGAATATTCATCGGTTGAAACATATTAAATGTAATATCATCGATAGTTAAATAACGAGCATCACTCTTATAGTTGGATGTTTGTGGCTTTAAGTATTTAGTATTAAAATATTCATCGATGGTTTCAGTATAAACATTTAATTTACTTGCACTATTACGATCAACAAAATTTTCAAAAGGTCCTTTACCATAATAAGTATATTCTTGAACATTATTATTTAATTTCATCGTTAGACCAACATTAGCAATTTCTCCAATTTTATCAGCGCTAGGAATGAATATTTTGGATGTTATCTTCAATTGATTATCACTAGTTTCTAAAGTTAATTCAAAAGGAGTTTCTAGTATTTTGATATTACCTTTTAGTATAGTTTTATTTTCTTGTTCATCTATGCTAGTAATATCTAATTTTAAATTTGCTAGCTCTTCAATAAAATGGGGATCATTATCTACTGGGGCTCTATATAGATCGAAAGTTAGTTCTTTGATTAGTTTGTCTTGATAGTAAATATTGATAGTTTCATCATATTCTATTTTAATGTCTGATGGTTTGTTTGTTTCAAATTTTGGATAATTATAGGAATTTATTGCATGTTGTTCAAAAGCTATTTCTTCATTATTATTGAAAGCTTGAATGGTTATAATTATTTCTTCATCACTTGAAGGAATGTCTAAATCGATAATTTGAGAAGTATTTGGTTCTAGAGTTAAATTAAAATCTTTTTGTGAAATAATATTATCTTCAATTTGGTAAGTTAGTTTAAAAGTTAGATTACTTAAGTCATTATTATGAAATAAATTAGTGATAGTTAATTGATTATTATTAAAAGTAAAATGAATATCTTGGAATACTTTTTTTACTTCATAGCTTTCCGCTTGTAGACTTCTATCAGCATTTAAGATGCCATTGCCACAGAAATCACCATCATTTAATGGTTGTCCCCAGTCATCACCATAGCCAAAATAATCATCAGTTAGAATACTTTGATCAATCATATCCCAGATAAAACCTCCTATTAGTCCTTCTTGTTGATAATAAAGATCATAATATTCTTGAAGATTGCCTACGGCATTACCCATAGCGTGAGCAAATTCTTGTTGGACAAAAGGAATATCATATTTCTTATTAGCATCCTCAACTTGTTCTAGAGAATAATATTGACTACTAGCGATATCCACCATGGATGTTTCGCGTGTATCTTGAGTTCTATTATCACGCTCATACATTCTAAGGCGACTTGGATCTTTGCTTAAAATCCATCTTGAATTATTATACATACCATAATTATCATCTAAAGGATATTCTTGATAGGTAGATTCATTGCCAAGTGAATAAATAATTATAGATGGATGATTTAAATCACGTTCGACCATATTTTTAGTACGATCTAATAATAAAGGATTAAAGGTAGGATTATTAGCAGGCATTGAAAGTACTTGTTCACCAAGATGACTTTCAATATTAGCTTCATCAATAACATATAATCCTAATTCATCCGCAATATCATAAGTTATTTTGGCATTTGGATAATGGGCAGTTCTAAAGGCATTGATATTTAATTTTTTCATAGTAGTTAAATCATAGATGATTTGTTCATCACTGATATATCTTCCACCTTCTAAACTAGTTTCTGTACGATTTATTCCTTTAAATATGATAGGATTATTGTTTATATAGACATTATTTTCATCAAAGGTAATATTTCTTAAACCAATATTAATCATTGTAGCTTCCATTGGTTGATCATTATTAGTAGTTTTGATAATAAGATGATATAAATAAGGATTGTCATAATCCCATAAATTTGGTTTATCAATAGTGATACTAGAACCACTACCAATTAATTGATTATTCTTATCATATAGGTCGATTTGAATATTATTAATATCCTTAGCTTGAACAAGTGTATTTAAAGTAACGCTACCATCTTCATTAAATACTTGCTTTGTCTCAACATCTTCTAAATAATTATTGGGATGAGTAATAATTTCTACATCGCGATATATACCATAGGTACGAATGCTATCTTGATTTTCAAAATATGAAGCATCAGAATATTTCATTACTTCTACAGCTATGGTATTTGTTCCTTCATGAATATAAGATGAAATATCAAATTTAGCATTACATGTAGAATCTTCACTATAACCTACAAAATTACCATTTACATAAACATAGAAAGCGCCTAATACTCCTTCAAATGATAGATGAGTTACATCTAATAAATAATCTTTAGGTATGTCGATAGTTTTTTTATAGTGCATAACATAGTTGGATGCAGTTGCAGCTGTTGGTAAACCATCCCAACCATATTGGATTTGTTCGTAGTTTAACCATGGATAGGTACTATTGACATAAATTGGTTTTTCATATTTAAATTCATTATTTTCATCTTTAATGGTTTGAATGGTACTTGGAACATTGATAGTATCAAAGTTGGTAGTATCCCAATTTTCATAACGTTGATTGGCTTCAATACCTTTTAGTGGAAATAGTCTTTCGTTTAAAGGAGTATATAAAAATTGCCAGTTACCATTTAAAGATATTATTCTTGATGATATCGTATAATCAATATCATCTAAAGCACTTTTTTGAGCTTTGTATGCTGAAGTTTCATCTTGAAAAGGATAGAAACTAGCATTTGCTTCTAAACGATTTATTTGATATATATCATATCTATTGAACCATTCTTCATTAGCGTAGTCCATGGTAGTTTCTAAATAATTTATAGTTGGTTCTACCTCTATTTCTTCTTTAAGCAAAGTTGGGGTATTTGGGGTACAACCGGTAGTTAAAAATAGTAATATAGATAAAAAAATTATTAATTTATGCATGGGAACTCCTTTATAAATATACTTATATTATAAAGGGTTTTTATAAAGATTTTATTTTTTTATTGCTTTGTTATATAATATACATAGTGATAGCGTTTTCAAACGCACAAGAGGTATTTTATGGACAATAAAATAATTGAAAGTTTTCATCGTGGGCATTGTATAAATGCTTATCGTGTTTTTGGAGCTCATTTTACCCAGGAGTCTAAAGCAGGGGTACGTTTTACCGTTTGGGCACCACATGCTCGTAAGGTTAGTGTTGTTGGTACTTTTAATGATTGGAATGATGAAGGATACCAAATGGAAAGAATAAGCGATGGTGGGGTATATAGTTTATTTATACCTGGCATAAAAGCTTATGATATGTATAAATATCGTATTGTAGATAATGGCGGTCGTACTTTTGATAAGGCCGATCCGTTTGCTTTTTATAGTGAATTGAGGCCTAATACGGCTAGTATCGTTTACAATTGTTTTAATTTTAAATGGCATGATGCTAAGTGGATGAAAAATAGGACGAAGAATTTTGATCGTCCAGTAAATATCTATGAAGTATATGCTGGGGCTTGGAAAATTAAAGAAGATGGTACTCATTATTGTTATGAGGAATTGGCTAAAGAATTAATTCCATATTGCTTGGAACATGGTTTTACACATATTGAATTGATGCCACTTAATGAATATCCATTTGATGGTTCTTGGGGATATCAAGCTAGTGGATATTATTCTTGTACTAGTCGCTATGGTTCACCTGGTGGATTTGCTTACTTTGTTGATGAGTGTCATCGCAATGGTATAGGAGTAATCATGGATATGGTTCCCGTACATTTTGTTAAAGATGATCATGGCTTGCGTTTATTTGATGGTCAACCTTTGTTTGAATATGCTAATCAAAGTGATGCGAATAGCCAATGGGGAACATGTAATTTTGATTTATGGAAGGAAGAAGTACGCTCATTCTTAATGTCAGCTGGAGGGTTCTGGTGTGATATTTTCCATATAGATGGTATTAGAATCGATGCGGTTAGTAATTTAATTTATTGGGGTGGTAATAAAGAAAGAGGTAATAATGAAGGAGCACTAGCCTTTATTAGACGCATGAATTATTATCTAAGCAAGGAATTTAATGGCTTAATGTTGATTGCGGAAGACAGTTCAGATTTTCCTAAAGTTACTTGGTCTACTATTGATGGAGGCTTAGGTTTTGATTATAAATGGGATTTAGGTTGGATGAATGATACTTTAAATTATTTAAAGAAAGATCCAGTTTATCGTAAATGGGAACATAATAAAATAACTTTCTCAATGGCTTATTTCTATTCAGAACGTTTCTTGATGCCACTTAGTCATGATGAAGTAGTACATGGTAAACATACAATTATTGATCAAATGTGGGGCTTATATGGCGAAAAATTTGCACAAGCTAGAACCCTTTATATGTATATGTTTACACATCCTGGTAAGAAATTGAATTTTATGGGCAATGAAATTGCGATGTTTAGAGAATTTGATGAGGCTAAAGAACTAGATTGGTTTATGTTAAAATATCCAGCTCATGATGCTTTCTTAAGATATTTTACAGATTTATCACATGTTTATACTGCATATCCTTCATTATATAAATATGATTATGATTATAAAGGCTTTAAATGGATAGATGCAGATAATAATGAAGAAAGTATTTATAGTTATTATCGTGAGGCTGATGATGAATGTATCGTTGTTGTATTAAACATGACACCAATAGCTCGACCTCAATTTAAATTAAAAGTTCCATATAAAGGAAGTTATATGGAATTGATAAATTCAGAAAAAGATATTTATGGTGGTTGCAATATGTGCAATTTTAAACCAGTACAAAGTAAATATGATCGTAAGGCTAAACAAGATAATATTATTATTGATATTGCTCCATTTGGGGGTGTAATGTTTATATGTAAAAAACGTAAGGAAAGGAAAAAGTAGTTAATGTTTAAAAATAAAGAAGAATTCAAAAAAGAATTTGCTGAAAAAGTTGAATCCGTTTTTGGTCGACCAGTTGAAGATTCACATTTATCAGAAAAATATATTACTTTAGGTTATATGATAAGAGACTATGTGAGCTTAAACTGGAAAGATTCAAAATATATCGTTAGTGATAACCAAGAAAAATCCATGTATTATTTTTCTATGGAATTTTTGATGGGACGTTTATTAACCAATAACTTAATGAATTTAGGTATTTATAATATTGTTAAAGAAGGATTAAGTGATTTAGGTATTGATATTAATGAACTTGAAAATGTAGAAAGTGATGCTGGTTTAGGTAATGGTGGACTAGGTAGATTAGCTGCATGTTTCTTAGATAGTTTAGCTAGCCAAGGATATCCTGGTAATGGTAACTGTATTCGTTATAAATATGGTCTATTTAAACAATTGATTGATGATGATGGTAATCAAATTGAAGTTCCTGATCAATGGTTAAAAATTGGTAATGTTTGGGAAGTTAGAAAACCTAAGCATTCTTTCGATGTTAAATTCTGGGGTCGTGTTGAAATGGGTGAAAGAACTCCAGATGGTAAGATGACTTTTAATCATGTTGATTATGAGGCAGTTAGAGCGATTGCTTATGATATGCCAGTTGTAGGAGCTAATAATCGTCAAACTAATACTTTGCGTTTATGGAGTGCTGAACCTAGTGAAGACTTGCCTAAAAATAAAGACTTTAGAAAGTATTTGGAAGAATTAGAAGAAATTTGTTTGAATGTATATCCTGATGATTCAACAGAAGATGGTAAGATTCTACGTTTGAAGCAACAATATTTCTTTGTTAGTGCAGGTTTACAAGCTATTGTTAAACAACATTTACGTAATTATGGCACATTAGATAATTTTGCTGATAAAGTAGCTATTCAATTGAATGATACCCATCCAGCATTAGCTATTCCTGAATTGATGCGTATTTTAATGGATGAACATCGCTATGAGTGGGAAGATGCATGGAATATTGTAGTTAATACCATGTCTTATACTAATCATACAGTTTTAGCAGAGGCATTAGAAAAATGGCCAGTATCATATGTTAAACGTTTATTACCACGTATCTATATGATTATTGAAGAGATTAATCGTCGTTGGTGCCAAGAAGTTCGTGAAAAATTCCCAGATAAATATTATTTATTACAAAGAGTATCTATTATTAAAGATGATCAAGTTTATATGGCTAGCTTGGCAGTAATTGGTTCACATAGTATCAATGGTGTGGCAAAGATTCATAGCGATATTATTAAGAATGATGTATTTAAAGACTTTGTAAGAATGTATCCTGAAAGATTTAATAATAAGACTAATGGTATTACACATCGTAGATGGTTATTATATTCTAATCCACAACTTACAAGTTTATTAGATGAAACTATCGGTACGGCTTATCATAAGGATTTTGATAAAATTATTGATTTGATGGATCATGTGGATGATGAACAATTGCAAACTAAATTCTTACAAGTAAAAAGAGAAAGAAAGGTTATTTTAGCTGATTATATTAAGAAGGTTTGTGGTGTTGATATTAATCCAGATAGTATTTATGATGTACAAGCTAAGCGTTTGCATGCTTATAAGCGTCAATTGTTGAATGTTTTCCATATCATATATCTATATCAAAGATTAAAGAGTGATCCAAACTTTAAGATTTATCCTCGCACATTTATTTTTGCAGCTAAGGCCGCTCCAGCATATGTATTTGCTAAGCAAGTAATAAAATTGATTAATCGTTTGGGTATGGTTATCAATAATGATCCTAGTGTTAACCAAATGCTAAAAGTAGTATTTATACCTAATTATAGTGTATCTATTGCTGAAATTTTGATGAATGCTGCGGATGTTAGTGAACAAATTAGTACAGCTGGTAAAGAAGCTAGTGGTACTGGTAATATGAAATTTATGATGAATGGAGCTATTACCTTAGGTACTTTGGATGGTGCTAATGTTGAAATTGATCAATTAGTTGGTAGAGGTAATGATGTTATTTTTGGCTTAACAGTTGAACAAATTAAAGAGATGAAGTCCTATTATAATTATAGTAATTATTTAAATAATGATGGTCGTCTACGTAGCATTTATGACTCTTTGACTAATGGTCCATGGGTACATGATCCTAATGATTATCGTAAGATTATTGAAGATTTGAATTTCAACAATGATGAATATTTCTTATTTGCAGATTTTGATAGTTATGAAAGTGCTCAAAGAGAAATTGAAAGAAGATATATTGATCGTTTAGGTTGGGCAAAATCTTGCTTGATTAATATTGCAAAATCAGGTTATTTTTCTAGTGATAGAACGATTAGAGAATATTGTGATGAAATATGGCATATCAAGCCAACAGGACTTAAGTAGGCCCTATGCAAAATAGTGATAATATTTTAGCTTATATGGATGATTATGGGAAAGTGGTGGTTAGTGTTAATCGCCACTTTTACCAAGGAAAGTGTGATTATTTCTATATAAGCGATAATGAAAACTTTTGTCATGACTGCGTTATTAGTCGGATAGAAGAAAGGGCGGATGTCTATATTTATGAATTGAGTATTCCATGCGATATTGAAATTGGTAAATTATATTACTTAGTGGAAAATCATGGAGTACAAAATGTTATTCAATATCGTTTTATCGTTAAGTCTAAACAGTTTAATAATGAATTTTATTATGATGGTAATGATTTAGGAGCACATTATCATGGTAAGTATACGGATTTTGCTTTGTGGGCACCAACCGCTAATAAAGTATTTGTTGAAATTGAAGATAAACATCAAACTCATGTTTATATGATGAATAGGAGCGAAAAAGGGGTTTATCGCTTAAGAGTAAATAAAGATTTAGAAAGAGCGACATATGTTTATAATGTGCATGTAAATGGTATGGCACAAATATGCCAAGATCCTTATGCTGTAAGTTCAACAGCCAATGGAGAAAGAAGTGCAATAATTAACTTTGATCGCTTGGAAAAATTAGAAGATGATAAAAAGTGTGCTAAGATTGTAAATAATAATGATGCGATTATTTATGAAGCCAGTGTTAGAGATTTAACTAGTCTGGCAAGTAGTGGTACTAGTACACATGGTTTATTTCTTTCACTTTGTGAAGATAACACAAGCTATAATGGTTTTTCAACTGGTTTGAGTTATATTAAAGAATTAGGTGTTACCCATGTGCAATTGATGCCTATTTTTGATTTTGCGACGGTTGATGAAAATCAGCGTAAAAGACAATATAATTGGGGCTATGATCCTAGTCAATATAATGTTCCAGATGGAAGTTTTGCTAGTGATCCTAACGATCCATATGCGCGTGTTGCGCAATTGCGTAAGATGATTAATTGTTTTCATGCTAAAGGCATTAGAGTAAATATGGATGTGGTATTTAATCATATGTATGATGTTAAATATTCTGCATTCCAAAAGTGTGTACCATATTATTATTTTCGCTATAATCAAGCGGGCTATCTTTCTAATGGTTCATATTGTGGCAATGATCTTGATTCTTGTGGTAGCATGGTTAGAAAATATATTGTCGATAGTATTAGCTATTGGATGAATAATTATGGCATTGATGGTTTTAGATTTGATTTAATGGGTATTTTAGATATTAATACTATGAATGAAGTCTATAAAAAAGCTAAAAGTATTAATCCTAATGCGATGATTTATGGTGAAGGATGGAATATGCCTACCGCCTTGAATGATAATGAAAAGGCTTCTTTGATGAATAATGAAAAGATGCCAGGCATTGCCCATTTTAATGATTATTTCCGTGATGTAGTAAAAGGAAAAACAAGTGATGATGAGCGTTATGATCAAGGATATATTACAGGTAATGTTTATAAGATTAAAGAGATGGAATCAGCACTAATTGCCAATGCAGCTATAGCTCCAGGCTATGATTATATCTATAGTAATCCTAATCATAGTATAAGTTATGTGGAATGTCACGATAACTGTACAAGCTGGGATAAGATGAAAGATTGTTGTAAAGATGCCATACGTGAAGAAAGAATCTTTAAACATAAGATGATGATTGCGACTATAATGTTTGCTCAAGGAATACCTTTTATTCATAGTGGTCAAGAATTTTGTCGTACCAAATTACAATATGGTAATACCTTTAATAAGCCAGATACAATCAATGGCATTGATTGGGCCAGACGTTGTGCATTTAATGATGTTGTAGAATATACTAAAGCATGTATTAAAATAAGAAAGAAATATAAGGCTTTTAAATTAAATAGCATGCAAGAGATAATTGCTAGTGTGCGCTTTAATATCATTGATAATGCTGCTTTAGAATATACTATTGTATGTCCAGATGATAAAAATGCAATTAGTGAGATTAAAATTATTTTTAATCCTACAGAATATCAAAAATATTTAACATATGATAATGATTATCATATTCTTTTAGATGAAATGGGAGAAGTTAATTCAACATTACCAACAAGGGTTATTGTAGTTAAACCTTTTAGTTGTGTGGTGTTTGTTAGATAAAAAGCTCATAAGAGCTTTTTTATTTTATTTTTGTAGAAAGCGCATACATGTTAAATGAAAAAAATTACATTTATATGAAACAAAATATGTAAAAAATATTGACAAATGTTTTCACGGTGGTATACTAATGATATTTAAAAAAAGGGGGAAACCACATGAAAAAGATGAAAAAGGTATTAAGCTTGCTTCTGTGCATGCTGCTGATGGTTGGATGTTCTTCTGGCAATGATGGACAAGCAGGTACCACAACAAATGAAACAAGCGGTGAAAGCGTGGTAAGGATTGCTCAGGACACAGACTTATCGACGATGGATCATCATATCGCAACTGATGGTACTTCATTCATTGCACAAACGATGATGCTATCAGGATTAACCGCGTTGGATGCTAATAATCAACCTGTTCCAGAATTAGCTGAGAGCTGGGATGTCAGCGATGATGGCTTGGTGTATACCTTCCATTTGGTTGATGCTAATTGGTCAGATGGAACACCAGTTACCGCTAATGATTTCGTATATGCATGGCAAAGATTGGCAAATCCAGATACAGCTAGCGAATATGCATTCATTCTAAGTACGATCAATTTAGTAAATGCTGATGCTGTTACCGCAGGTGAGATGCCAGTTGATCAATTAGGAGTAAAAGCTATTGATGATAAGACCTTAGAAGTTACCTTGGATCTTCCTTGTAACTACTTATTAGGATTGATGGCTTTCCCATCTTTCTTCCCATTGAACCAAGCTTTCTATGAAGCTCAGGGTGACCAATATTCGCTAAGTCCAGCTAATTTATTAGCTTGTGGACCATATGTCATGGAAAGCTGGACTCCAGGAAACTCTTGGGTATTTGTTAAGAATGATCAATATTTCAAAGCTGATGAGATCACTACCGAAAGAGTTGAATTTAAATTTATCCAAGATACACAATCAGCAATGCTTGAATACCAATCTGGCAATTTAGATGTTGTTAAGCTTACTGGTGAGCAAGTAGATGCGTATAAGAACGAAGCAGAATTTACTAATCGTTTGGAAGGATATCTATGGTATCTATCAATTAACTTTACAGTAGATAAATTCCAAAATGATAATTTACGTAAGGCTTTAGCTTTATCTATCGATCGTGAAACAATCGCTACCAATGTATTGAAAGATGGCTCGATTGCTGCTGAAGGTTTGATCCCAGTTGCTTTAGCATCTGATACTAACGGCGTTGATTTTAGAGAAGGTGCAGGTACCGTAACAGCATATGATCCTGAAGCTGCGGCTGAATACTATGAAAAAGCTAAAGAAGAACTTGGCGGTGATGTAACGATCGATCTATTGTTTGAAGATACTGAAGCTTCTAAAGCTGTAGCAGAATACATTCAAAATAACTGGGAAACCAATTTACCTGGTTTGACCGTTACTTTGAATTCTAAGCCTAAGAAAACACGTTTGGATCTGATGAATGATCAAGCTTATGATATCTGTTTAACTCGTTGGGGACCAGATTACGCTGATCCACAAACATATTTAGATCTATTTATTTCTACTAATGAAGCAAATAATGCTGGTCGATATAGTAATGCTGATTATGATGCTAAGGTATTGGCTGGTACTTCAGGAGAAGATGCAACAAATGCAGAAGCTCGTTGGCAAGATTTCATCGATGCTGAAAAAATTATTGTTGATACAGTGGGGGTAATTCCAGTATACCAAAATGGTGGAGCCTATATGATCAAATCTAATGTCAAAGGTGTAGAATTCCACTCTGCTGGTGTAGATAGTTTCCGTAATATTACTGTGGAATAGTGGCTTGAACATAGCAGTGAATTATGATTTGCTGCTATGTTTTATTTAAAGAAAGGGGTATATATGGGTAAATATATTACTAAGCGGGTATTGATCGCCATCTTTACCTTGTTGGTAATCTTGTTTGTCTTATTCGTGATGTTGGATAAGATGCCAGGATCACCATTTAATGATGAAAAGCTTACAGCTGATCAATTAGCGCTTTTGAATGCGAAATATGGCTTAGATCAACCGTTCATGATCCGCTTTATCAATTATGTCAAATGTGTTATCAAGTTTGATTTTGGGGTATCTTATAATATTCAGAAAAATTTGGCAGTAAGCTCAATGTTGGCAACGCGTTTGCCAATTTCCATTCAAATTGGTTTGCAAGCCATGGTCGTAGGTACGATCATAGGTATGCTTTTAGGTATCATTGCCGCATTAAAGCGTAATACTTGGATCGATACATTGTGTACCGGCATCTCGGTATTAGGTGTTAGCGTGCCTAGTTATGTCATTGCTTTAGGTTTAGCTTACTTTGTTGGATTTAAATTGGGGTGGTTTCCTATTTTATATAACGCCAGCAAACCTTTTATTTCTACGATCATGCCAACGATGGCGCTTAGCTTGTCTCCAATTGCTAATATTGCAAGATTTACGCGTAGCGAGATGATCGAAGTTCTTAATTCTGATTATGTATTGCTGGCGCAATCGAAAGGTATCAAACAGTATAAGCTGATCATCAACCATGTTTTGCGTAATACTTTGATCTCGATCATCACGGTAATGGGACCTTTGCTAGTTGGTTTGCTTACAGGATCGATGGTTATCGAAAAGATCTTTAGTATTCCTGGTTTGGGTTATCTGATGGTCCAAGCGATTCAGAATAATGATTATAATGTAGTTATGGCTTGTGCCTTTATTTATAGTTTCTTGTATATCTTCGTGATGTTGATCGTTGATATCTTATATGGCATCATCGATCCAAGGATCAGAGTAGCAAAGGAGGGAGAATAAGATGAGCGCTAATGAAAGATTAGATGCTAAAGGCTATGGCACTTATGAATTTGCCAGTGATGATTTTACCTTTGCTTATGATGAAAATGAAAAGATCATTTATAAAAGCTATACCGCTAGTAGTTATCTTGCAGATGTCTTGCATGCTTTCTTAAAGAATAAAGGTGCGGTTATTGGCTTTATCGTTATCGTGATCATTGCGATCTTAGCGCTTGTTGGCCCGATGATGAATGAACATACTTATAAATCGATCATCATCGAACATGCCAGTTTGGTGCCAAGGGTTCCTTTCTTAGAAAATTTTGGGATCTTTGATGGTGTTTATAAAGGAAGCAATCAATATCTAGATAAAGGCTTTACGGATATTTATTACTGGTTTGGTAGCGATCCGCAAGGACGTGATATCTGGACCAGGGTATGGGAAGGTACCAGGATATCATTGATCATTGCGTTTACTGCCGTATGTATCGATATTTTTATCGGTATGATATATGGTTTGATTTCTGGTTATTTTGGCGGCAAGGTCGATATGGTCATGCAGCGTTTTGCGGAGATCTTAAATGGCATCCCAACCTTGGTCGTTGTTACCTTATTGGGCTTGATCCTACCGCGTGGTGTTACTTCGATCATCTTTGCTTTGATGATCACAGGCTGGATCGGCATGAGCCGTATTGCCCGCGCGCAAGTTTTAAAGTTAAAGGAACAAGAATTTATATTAGCTAGTAAAACGTTAGGGGCTCAACATTTTAGGATCATCTTTAAAGATATCTTGCCAAATATCTTTGGTCAGATCATCATCATGAGCATGTTTAGCATTCCTAATGCGATATTTACCGAAGCATTCTTATCGTTTGTTGGTTTAGGAGTTCCAGCACCGATGGCTTCTTTAGGTTCATTGATCTCTGAAGGCTATAAGTCATTGACGACCTATCCTCATGTCATCGTGGCGCCGATCGTAGTTTTGGCATTGTTGATGCTGAGCTTCAACTTGTTTGCCGATGGCTTGAGAGATGCTTTCGATCCAAAGATGAAGCAAATGTAAGGAGGATCTGCTATGAGTGAAAAGAAAGATAAAAAAGATCGCGTTTTATCGATTCGTGATCTAGATATTTCCTTCGATACATCGAATGGTGTCGTAAAAGCAATCCGGGGCGTGCGTTTGGATCTATTTAAAGGAGAAACGATCGCAATCGTCGGAGAATCCGGAAGCGGAAAGAGCGTTACCGTTAAAGCGATCATGGGGATCTTAGCAAGCAATGGTCATATCGATAATGGTTCCATTACCTTTTTTGATGAAGGCAAAGCTATCGATCTAGTAAAGATGAAACCAAAGGATATCCGTTATAATTATTGCGGTAAGAAGATCGCTATGGTCTTTCAGGATCCCATGACATCATTAGATCCTACGATGACCATTGGCCGTCAGATCATGGAACCGATTTTAGAACACTTGAAAGTTTCGCATCAAGAAGCTAAAAATAGAGCGATGGAATTACTAGAATTGGTAGGGATTGAAAATCCGCAAAAGCGTTTCAAACAATATCCCCATCAATTATCGGGCGGTATGCGCCAAAGAGTGGTCATTGCGATTGCGTTAAGCTGTGATCCGCAGATATTGATTTGTGACGAGCCTACGACAGCGTTGGATGTTACCATCCAAGCAAAGATCTTGGAACTTATCAAAGACATCCAATATAAGAAAAATATTTCGGTCATTTATATTACGCATGATCTTGGGGTCGTTGCCAAGGTCGCTGATTATGTAGCGGTAATGTATGCTGGTAAGATCATTGAAAAAGGTAATATCGATGAGATCTTCTATGATCCACGCCATCCATATACCTGGGGCCTTTTGAGTAGCATGCCGGATGTTGATACTGATTCGCATCGTTTATTTGCCATTCCTGGTTCTTGTCCTAATTTGCTGGAAAGAGTGGAGGGCGATGCTTTTGCCCCACGAAATCCTTATGCCTTAAAGATCGACTTTAAGGTTGAGCCGCCAATCTTTGATGTTGGTGGGCAACATAGGGTAGCCAGTTGGCTATGTCACCCAAACGCTCCAAAAGTTGAGATGCCGGAGCAGTTAAGAAAACGTATCGATAAGATGTTAAAGGAGGTTAGAGGATGATGGAAAGAACTCCTTTATTAGAAGTAACTGATCTTAAGCAATACTTTAAGATCACCCGTACCTATACGACCAAGGCCGTTGATGGCATATCATTTAAGATCTATCCGGGTGAAACCTATGGCTTGGTTGGTGAATCAGGAAGCGGTAAAAGTACGACCGGACGTTCGATCATTCGTTTGTATGATCCAACCAGCGGATCGATCAAATTTGATGGCAAAGAGATCGGTAAGAAACTAAGCAAAGAGGATAAGGCTTATCTAAGGATGAACATGCAGATGATCTTCCAAGATCCTATGGCTTGTTTAAATCCGCGGATGAAGGTCAAAGAAATCATTGCTGAGGGCTTGCGGATCCATAAGATCTGTAAATCGGAACAAGAAATTGACGAGAAAGTAAATGCAATTTTGGAAAAAGTTGGTCTTTCTAAAGAACATGCTACGCGTTTTCCTCATCAATTTTCTGGTGGTCAAAGACAAAGGATCGGCATTGCCAGAGCTTTGGTCATGAATCCGAAACTAGTGATCGCCGATGAAGCGATTAGTGCTTTGGATGTTTCGATCCAAGCGCAGGTTGTTAATCTGATGAAAGATATCCAGCAGGAATTGGGAACGACATATCTATTTATTGCGCATGACCTAGCGATGGTAAAATATATCAGCGATCGTATCGGTGTATTGCATCTAGGTCATATCGTTGAAACGGGTACGACCGATGAGATCTTCCAAGATCCTATCCACCCTTATACCAAATCATTATTATCCGCCATTCCGCACCCTAATCCTAAGGTAGAAAAGACCCGTAAGGCTTTGACATATGATAAAAATAAGGAAGGCGTGGATTATACCAAAGGTAAGATCCATCACTTAAGCGATACGCATTATGTCTTAGCTACTGATGAAGAATTTGCCAAATGGCATGGTTAAAGTCATATCAACAGATATGGCTTTTTTTGTGGGATGTGCTATCATAGTAACAAGAGGGAATACATGATGAAAAAAATATTGATAATGTTGTTATGTTGCTTGCTGACAGGTTGCGCTACAAGCAATGATACATCTAATATGAGCGCTGAAGATATTGCCAAGGATACGGTTGCTAGCATCATCGCTCAAGATTATGATAAGGCTTATGGTTATTTTAATGATGATGTCAAGCAAGCGTTGAGCGTAAATGTGCTTAAAGATGCTTATGAACAAACTAGCGCTGGTTTAAGCGGTGAAGGGGCGATCAGTGATATTAGCCAAAACGATCAGGGGCAGTATCTTTTGGTCTGTGATTTTGAACCGCAGGATATCTTATTTACTATTACTATTCAAGATCAAAAGATTGCTGGAATCTTCATGAGCTATACGAATCCTACTTTATCTTTAGTGGATAATGATGAGTTTAAGGAAACGGCAATCAAAGTTGGCGAATATGCTTTAGATGGTATCTTGACCCAACCAAAGACACCGGCTAAAAATATGCCGATCGTTTTGCTGATCCAAGGATCAGGGGTTAGCGATTATAATGAAATGATCGGACCTAATAAACCCTTTGAAGATCTAGCCTATGGATTAGCAGCAAAAGGCATAGCTTCTTTACGCTATAACAAACGCTTTTATCAGGTGCCCGAATCAGCTTCAGCAAATTATGATATGCATGATGAATATTTTGATGATATCAATGCGGCAATTGAATTGATTATACAAGAAGGTTATGACAATATTTATTTCTTGGGTCATTCACAAGGTGGAAGTATTGCGCATTATGTAGCAGCTAATAATGATAATATCGATGGATTGATATTAATGGCTGGTACGCCAAGATTATTAATTGATTGTATGATTGATCAAATAGAAGCGCAATTAGTTGCTTTAGGTTCTAGTGATATCGAAAGTTATATGGAACCTTATTATGCAGCTAAAGAAGAAATCTTAGCTTTAGAAAATAAAGATGAAGAAGGTATGATTTTAAATCTTCCTAAAAGTTATTGGTATGATATTAAAGAAACTTTACCCGAAAACTATTTAATAGATATTGATACTTTAGTATTACAAGGTAGTGAAGATTTTCAAGTATATCCTGATGTAGATTATGTTATGTGGCAAGAATTATTAAAAGATGGAGCTGATTATATTCTATATGATGGCTTGAATCATCTTTTTATGCCTAGTATTAATGGTGATGCTAGTGATTATGAAGTGGCATCACATGTTGATCAACAAGTTATTGATGATATTGTCAATTGGATAAAAGAAAAATAGATTGGCTAGTCTATTTGCCAATCTATTGGTTGCATATGATGTTCAATTAAGAATTTATTTGCTTGGGAAAAATGATGACAACCAAAGAAACCATTATAAGCACTTAAAGGGCTAGGATGAGCGGCCTTTAAGATTAGATGGTTAGGGTTAGTTATTAATTTTTCCTTTTTTTTGGCTGGATTACCCCAAAGCATGAATACAATTGGTTGTTGACGCTCATTTAATTTACTAATAATAGTATCGGTAAATATTTCCCAGCCTTTATTAGCGTGAGATGCTGGTTTATTTTGTTCAACGCTCATAATGGTATTTAATAGAAGTACACCTTGTTTGGCCCACTTAGTTAAAGTTCCTTTAGTAGGTATAGTACAACCTAAATCATCATGTAATTCTTTATATATATTTTTTAATGATGGTGGTGGAGGAACATTGGGTCCTACTGAAAAAGCTAAACCATGAGCTTGATTAGGATTGTGATAAGGATCTTGCCCTAAAATTACTACCTTAACATTTTCATAACTAGTATATATTAAGGCATTGAAGACATCTTGTTTAGGGGGATAGATAATCTTATTTTGATATTCATGACGTAAAAAATGAATAAGGTTAATAAAATATGGTTTTTCATATTCTTCCTTTAAAATATTGTCCCATTGATTGTGTATCATATATCATTTCCTTTTATTGTTTATAATATTTTAGCATATGCTAAAATAGAATTGGTGATTAAATTGTATTTTACAGATATAGAAAAAGCTATAACATTTGTTACTAATAGACATAATTATCATCATGGATTTGAACATTTTGCTAAGTATATGGCAAGTATTGGTAATCCTCAAGATCAATTTAGAAGCATTCATATTGCAGGTACTAATGGTAAAGGGAGTACTACTAATTATTTAAAAGATATTCTAAGACATAGTGGATATAAAGTAGGAACTTTTACTTCTCCCCATTTAATTTCTCATTTAGATAGAATAAGAATTGATGATAAGTGGATAATAGCTGATACTTTTTTATTTTATCTAAATAAATATCTTGATGATATCTTAAGATTTGAACTTAGTATGTTTGAAATTGATATGTTGATAGCTAGTTTATATTTTAAAGATGAAAAGGTGGATATAGCTATTATTGAAACGGGTTTAGGAGGAAGATTAGATAGTACTAATGTTTTAAATTATCCCTTAGTCGATGCAATCGTTTCTATTGGCTATGATCATATGGATCGTCTAGGTAATACCTTGGAAAAAATAGCTAGGGAAAAAGCAGGTATCATTAAAAAGGGTTCTAAGGTAGTTATTGGTAATATGCCTAAATATCTAGAGAATGTGATTAAAGCTTATGCTAAAAATAATCATATTTTTAATAATAATTATGAATTTAATTTGGATAAATTAATTGTTGATGGAAAAGCTTATCCTTTTAATTCTAAGGCTTTATATCAAAGACATAATATGGCTATGGCTTTAAATATTGTTAGAATTTTGTCTGATTTTAAAATTAATTATGATGGTTTAGATGAAGTATTACTTAAAAGTAGTTGGGCAGGGCGTTTTGAAATTTTAGATAATGATTTGCCTATTATTATTGATGGGGCTCATAATCAATTAGGTATTAGAGCTTTAATTTCTTCTCTTCAAGAATATGATAAAGAATTTAATATTATCTTTGCGGCTATGAAGGATAAAGAGCCTTTGAAACTTTTAGAAGATCTTAAGGTGATTGCCAAGAGAATTATTGTTACGAAGATAGATATGGAACGTTGTGAAAAGCTAGATGCTTATCCAGATATGTATTTTAAATATGCTGATTTTAAAGAAGCTATAGATTTTGGAATTAGTTTAAATGAGCCTTTAGTGATATGTGGTTCGCTTTATTTTATATCTGATGCAAGAAAATATTTACTTGAAAAAGCAAATTTAAGTAAAAAATAACATGTTATTGTTAAACGCTTACATTTTTTATAGAAATATTAAATTTTTGTTTTATAATTAATATATAAGCTATTATAAAATTGCAAGGGAGGGTAAATAATGAGGCAAAATAATGTAGTTGCAATGATTTTAGCTGGAGGAAGAGGATCTAGACTTTTAGACTTGACTAAAAAAGTTGCAAAGCCAGCGGTATATTTTGGTGGAAAATATCGTATTATTGATTTTCCACTAAGTAATTGTGCCAATTCTGATATATCAGTAGTTGGTGTTTTGACCCAATATGAATCAGTTATTTTAAATTCTTATGTAGCAAGAGATCATCGTTGGGGATTGGATACTAAAGATGGTGGAGTATTCGTATTACCGCCTATGGAAACTGATGCGAATGGCTTTAATTTATATCGTGGTACAGCTGATGCAATTGCGCAAAATATTGATTTCTTAGATCAAATGAATGCGGAATATGTTTTAATCTTATCAGGAGATCATATCTATAAAATGAATTATGATAAGATGTTGAAAGTGCATAAAGAAAAACAAGCTGATGCAACGATCGCAGTTATTGGTGTACCTTTAAAAGAAGCTAGTCGTTTTGGTATTATGAATACTAATGATGAAGATGTTATAGTGGAATTTGAAGAAAAGCCTGCTAAACCTAAGAGCAATCTAGCTAGTATGGGTATTTATATCTTTACTTATAAGACACTTAGAAAATATTTAGTGGATGATATGAAGAATGAAAATAGTCATCATGACTTTGGTAAAGATATTATTCCTGCTTATTTAAATGATGGTAAGAAATTGGTTGCTTATCGCTTCAAGGGCTATTGGAAGGATGTAGGTACTATCGATAGTTTGTGGGAAGCAAATATGGATTTATTGAATCCTAATAATGAATTAGATTTATCTGACTCTGGATGGAAGATTTATACAGAGGATGTCAATGTTCTTCCACAATATATAGGGGAAAATGCTATTATTGATAATGCATATATTAATCAAGGTTGTGTTATCGATGGAACTGTTAAGAATTCCGTTATCTTCACAAATGCTAGAATAGCTGAAGGAGCTAAAGTTGTTGATAGTGTAATCATGCCTAATGCTATTATTGGTAAGAATGCTAGCGTTACCCGTTGTATAGTTGCTGAAGGGGTAGAAATAAAAGAAGGCGTTAGTGTTGGTGATAAAGATAGTGAACATATCGAACTTGTTGCAAAGAAAGTTGTAGAATAGGTGGATGAATATGAGTAATAAAGTATTAGGAATTGTTAATTTTGAAGATTCAACTGCTAGTGTAGAAGGATTGGGGGATTATCGTCCAATTCCAGCTTTTGGCTTTTTAGGTCGTTATAGAGTAATCGATTTTGTTTTAAGTAATATGACTAATTCAGGAATTAGTGATATTCAAGTTTATTGTAAAGAAAAACCTCGTAGTTTAATTGAACATTTGGGTACTGGTCAACACTATAATATCAATTCTAAACGTGGTAATTTGCATATTTTAAATGGTGAGAAAAAACCTATTAGTGATGTTTATAATAATGATATAAATAACTTTATGCAAAATATGGAATTTATTGAAGAAAGTGATAAAGGCTATGTTGTAGTTGCACCTAGTTATTTCATTTATCAAATTGATTTTAGTCAAGTTTTAGAAAGTCATATTAGTAGTGGTGATGATATTACATTATTATATAAAGCTACTGATAATGCTAAAGAAGAATTTAATGGTTGTGAAACTGTACAATTTGATGAGACTAAAAAAGTAATTGGCTTTGAAAAGAATCGTGGAAAATATAAGAATCGTAATATTTCCTTAGAATGTTATATAATGAGCCGTAAATTATTTATTGATCTTGTTAAAAGAGCTGCACAAACTAGTTCATTATATTGGTTTAAAGATATTCTTCGTGATGTAATTAATGAATATACTATTAGAGGTTATGCAGTTAAGAGTTATGTTGCTTGCATTAATTCTTTAAAAGCTTATTTTAAAGCAAATATGGAATTGGCTAACTTAAGTAATGCTAAGACAATCTTTAAGAAAGATTGGCCTATTCATACGATGACTAATGACTCTGCTCCAACACATTTCTATCCTGATTGTCATGTTAAGGGCAGTGCTATTGCGAATGGATGCTTTATTGAAGGTACAGTAGAAAATAGTGTTTTATGTCGTAATGTTACAGTTAAAAAGGGTGCTACAGTTAAAAATAGTATCGTTTTACCTGGTGCTTATATTAGTGAAAATGCTTATCTAGATCATGTTGTAGTTGATAAATATGCAATTATTCATCATGTTAAGAAACTAATTGGTAATGATGATGAACCAGTTTATGTTAAACGTCGTGATCGCATTTAGAGGTGAGTTATGAAAACAGTATTATTTGTTGCTAGTGAGGGCTTACCATTTATTAAAAGTGGTGGTTTAGCTGATGTTGTTGGTTCGTTGCCTAAGGCTTTATATGCTTGTAATTATGAAGTAAGGGTAGTAATTCCTTTATATCGTAAAACAGCAGAAAAGGATCATGGTAAACTTACCTATATTGGTACAAGACAAATTCATAGTGGTTGGATTAATCAACCTGCTAATTATTATCAATGTGATGTTGATGGTATAATTTATTACTTTGTTGAACATCAAGGATATTTTGAAAGAGAACAATTATATGGATATGCTGATGATGGAGAGCGTTTTGCTTATTTCCAAAAAGCAGTTTTAGAGCTTTTATATCATATTGATTGGTATCCTGATATCATTCATACACATGATTGGCATACTGGTATGATTCCTTTGATGACTCATGCTTTATATGGTTCTGATTGGCGCTTTGAAAAGATTAAACATGTTTATACTATTCATAATTTAGCTTTCCAAGGTAATTTCCCTGAATCGGTTTTGACAACTTGTTTAGGATTGGATCGTTATTTCTATGATAATGGCTCAGTTAAATTTGATTCAGGTATTAGCTTTATGAAAGCTGGCTTAGTTTATGCAGATAAAATTACTACGGTTTCACCAACATATTCTCATGAAATTTTAACTAGTGAATTTGGTGAACGCATGGATGAAGTATTACGTTATCGCCATGATGATCTTTGGGGTATTGTCAATGGTATCAATATTGATGAATGGAATCCAAAGACGGATAAATTATTAGCTAAAAATTACAATTTAAAGAATTGGAATAGTGGTAAAAAAGCTAATAAGAAGGCTTTACAAGAAGAACTTGGACTTGAAGTTCGTGATGATGTTATGTTGATTGGTTTAGTTAGCCGCTTAACTAATCAAAAGGGTGTATATTTAATTACTGAAAAAATGAATGAAATCATGTCTTTAGATGTTCAATTCTGTATCTTAGGTACTGGTGAAGAAAATGCTGAAAATGCCTTTAAATGGTTAGAAGCTAATTATAAAGGTAAAGCGGTATATTATTGTGGATATAATGAAGAATTGGCTCATCGTATCTATGCAGCTAGTGATTTATTCTTAATGCCTTCTATCTATGAACCATGTGGAATTGGTCAATTGATTGCAATGCATTATGGAGCATTACCATTAGTTAGAGAAACTGGTGGCTTAAAAGATACAGTTCATCCTTATAATCAATATACTGGTGAAGGAAATGGCTTTAGTTTCTGGAGTAAGAATCCTAATGATATGATGTATACGATTAGATGGGCTAGTGAACAGTATTACTATAATAAAGATGGTTGGAAACAGCTAGTTAACAATGCAATGAATACTGATGTAAGTTGGCAACAAAGTGCTAATTTATATGGTGAATTGTATAAGATGCTTGTAGGTGAATAAAAATAAAAGATTTTCTAGTTTGAATAGCTAGAAAATCTTTTTTAACTTAAGATGCGATTATCAAAATATTTGAGCATATTTTCAATAATCATTAATGAATGTTCATCGATAATTAATTCATTATTAGATGTTGGATTAATCGCGATTTGTGAAATGTTAAATGATGGATTATCAAACATTTTAATAACTTGTAAGAAAGATATTTTTTGTTTAGTATAAGCATTATCATAATAATTTATAAACATATCGATTTCATGTTCATCAGTAAATAGACTAATTTCATTAGTACCATCTTCTAGAGTTGATAATTGAGGATCAATATCTTGTAAAGAAGATGTTGGTGTGCCTAATAAATATAGATTAGATTTGCCTAGAGCATAAAATACTTTATAGTTATTTTCTGGATTAGGATCTTCTAGGGCCCAATAGATTAATTGTTCCAATAATTTATTATCGGCAAAATAACTATCATCTAAATCTTCAATATCA
Organism: uncultured Erysipelotrichaceae bacterium; assembly: GCA_944326095.1. GTDB lineage: Bacteria > Bacillota_I > Bacilli_A > Erysipelotrichales > Erysipelotrichaceae > JALEVB01. The sequence goes on from CALVCO010000001.1 coordinate 40,255, forward strand.
ATATTTCTAGGATCATATTTATCAAGTATGTTATAAATTTCTATTAGTTCTTTATCATATTGGTTTGTAAATATTTGATTTAATTGTTCAAATAATTCTTTAGCTAATAAAGGATTATGCTTCATTGAGCGTTTAGCATGGGCTATTACTTGGGCTAAAGTTTGTTTGGTTGGTAAATATAGTCCTAAATCATTTAGTTGCTTATTTAATTGTTTTTTGGGTGGTTTATTTACTTTTTGTTTATTTATATTATTTATATTTTGTCTAATTACATTTTTATTTTTATTAGCATATGGTAAGACCATAAATAAACAAGTTGTAGCAGCGGAAATATCTTGTTTTTGAATATAGCAATTGGCAGCTAATTGTAATAATCCTAATAGATATAAAGAGTCATATGCTAAAGGTAAATATGCTTTAATTAGTTCTAAAGCTTTGTCTACTTCATTATTTAAAGTTAATATTTCAATATACATAATAACAATATCAATATCTGCAGGATTATATAAATAAGCATTAGCTAAAGAATTTTGAGCAGATTGATTATCATTTAGCATATATAGACAAATGCCATGAATGTAATATAGTAAATCTAATTGTTGATTGATAATTATTTTTTTGGCATCCTTATTGAAAAAAGATGGTTTAGGATAATTTATAAATTTTTTGGTTGCGCCTTTTACTATATATTGAATATTTTTAGTTTGTTTGAAAGCATGATGTTTATCTAAATGTAAAATATAAGAATTAGTTATTTGAAATGCAGCATAAAAATTATATAAAGCAATATGTTTTTGGGCTATTTCTAAGGCATATTCCAAATCTTTACTATTTTTATAATCATTATAAAAAAGATTGAAATTTGGATTATCAAAGCGATGAAAAATAGTTATGTTAAGATAATTGCTGATAAATAGAATGGTCTTAGTTTCGTTATTATATAATACATCGTCTAAAATATAAGTTAGATAGCTAATATCGTGTAATGGTAGGCCTTTTAAATTTTTATCTAGCAATTTAATGCGTTTTTCAAATTCCATATATCTTGCCCTTCTTTAATATAATGATAACATATAATCTATCTAATATAATGATTATTAAAAGAAATTGTACAATATTTAAAAGATGTATTAGGGAGTTGTGAAAATGTGGACAAAAATATTTTTAAGCGTTTGCGAATAGCCATTTTAGTGATATAATAAAAACGTCATAGGAGGATAATTTTACATGGCAAAGAAAACTGTCAAAGATTTAGATGTTAAAGGAAAACGCGTCTTAGTTCGTGTTGATTTTAACGTTCCAATTAAGGATGGAGTAATTACTGATGATAATCGTATTCAGGCTGCTCTACCAACTATTAACTATTTAACAGAAAATGGAGCAAAAGTAATCTTACTTTCTCATTTAGGTAAAATTGATCATAAAGATCCTGAAAAATGTGAAGCAGGTAAGAAGAAAAATAATATGGCTCCAGTAGCTGCTCGTTTACAAGAATTAGTAAGCTCTAAAGTAACATTTGTACCTGTTACTCGTGGAGAAGAATTAGAAAAAGCTATTGCTGAAATGAATGATGGCGATATCGTATTAATGCAAAATACGCGTTATGAAAAAGGTGAAAGCAAGAATGATCCTGAATTAGCTGCTTATTGGGCTAGCTTAGGTGATTTGTTTGTATCAGATGCTTTCGGTTCAGTACATAGAGCACATGCTTCTACAGTAGGAATTGCTACTCATCTACCTAGTGCTTGTGGTTTCTTAGTTCAAAAAGAAATTGAAAATTTAGGTGCTGCTATTGATAATCCTAAACGTCCATTGGTTGCTATTTTAGGTGGTGCTAAAGTTTCTGATAAGATTGCTGTTATCGATAATTTATTAAATATTGCTGATAAAGTAATTATCGGTGGTGGTATGGCTTATACTTTCTTGAAAGCTAAAGGCTATAATGTTGGAAATTCTTTATTAGAAGAAGATAAGATTGAAATGGCTAAAGAATTCATGGAAAGAGGTAAAGATAAGTTAGTATTACCTGTTGATACAGTAGTAGCTAATGATTTCTCTAATCCAACTGATATCAAGACTGTTGATTGTGATAAGATTCCTGATGGTTATATGGGTTTGGATATTGGTGAAAAGACTGTTGAATTATTTGCAAAAGAACTTCAAGGTTGCAAGACTGCAGTTTGGAATGGCCCTATGGGTGTATTTGAAGATCCTCGATTTGCTAAGGGAACAGAAGCAGTTTGTAAAGTATTATCTGAACTACCAGATGCTATGACGGTAATTGGTGGTGGTGATAGTGCTAGTGCTGCTAAGAAATTAGGTTATAAAGATAAATTTACTCATATTTCTACTGGTGGAGGAGCATCATTAGAATATATGGAAGGTAAAGAATTACCTGGTATTGCAATTATTGAGGAGAAATAAAGATAATGAGAAAACCTATTATTGTTGGAAACTGGAAAATGAATAAGCTTCGTGGTGAAGCTAATGAGTTCATGGAAGCAATTGAAGCATATTTGACAGGAGATGAAGCTAGCACTTATGGTATTGCTGCTCCTTTCACTTGTGTTGGAAATTGTGTAGATCGCGCTAAGAATTTAGTAGTTGCTGCTCAAAATTGTCATTGGAAAGAAAGTGGAGCTTATACTGGTGAAGTTAGCGTGGAAATGCTAGAAGATTTAGGAGTTAAATATTGTATCATTGGCCATTCTGAAAGAAGATCAATGTTTGGTGATACTGATGAAACAGTAAATAATAAAGCTAAAAAATTATTAGAAAAAGGTATAGTTCCTATTCTATGTATTGGTGAAACTGAAGCGCAATATGATGCTGGTGAAACAGAAAAAGTTATCCGTGATCAAATTTCTGGTAGCATGAAGGACCTTTGCCCTAAATGTGTAGCTAAGATGGTTGTTGCTTATGAACCTATTTGGGCTATTGGTACTGGTAAGAGTGCTACTAAAGAAATTGCCCAAAATTGTTGCCATATCGTTCGTGATCAAATCCGTGTTATGTATGGTGATGAAGCAGCAGATAGTGTTCGTATCCAATATGGTGGTAGTGTAAAACCAGAAAATATTAAAGAATATATGGCTTGTGAAGACATCGATGGTGCATTAATCGGTGGTGCTTCTTTGAAAGTTGATTCTTTCAAAGCTATTATTGATGCAACAAAATAGTTTACAATCAGAATATTCTGAATGTAATAAATTATTAAGGTATTTATAGGAGGAAAATAAAACAATGCCTAGTATTATTGATGTTTATGCACGTGAAGTTCTTGACTCTCGTGGAAATCCAACAGTTGAAGTAGAAGTTACTACCGAATCTGGTGCATTTGGTAGAGCAATGGTACCAAGTGGTGCTAGTACTGGTGAAAGAGAAGCTTTAGAATTAAGAGACGGAGATAAGAGCCGTTACTTAGGTAAAGGTACAACTAAAGCAGTTAGTAATGTAAATGATATTATTGCTGATGCAGTAATCGGTATGGATGTTACTGATCAATGTGCAATTGATAAAGTGATGATTGAATTAGATGGCACTAAAGATAAATCTAGATTAGGTGCAAATGCTATCTTAGGTGTATCTATGGCTTGTGCTCGTGCAGCAGCTGATTATTATGATATCCCATTATATAAATATTTTGGTGGTTTCAATGGTAAAGTATTGCCAGTTCCTATGATGAATGTATTAAATGGTGGTAGCCATGCTGACTCTACTGTTGACTTCCAAGAATATATGATTTTCCCTGTTGGTGCAAAATCAATTAAAGAAGCATTACGTATGGGTGCTGAAACATTCCATAACTTACGTAAAGTATTAAAAGCTCGTGGTTATAATACTAACGTTGGTGATGAAGGTGGATTTGCTCCAAGTTGTAAAGATGGTAATGAAGAACCATTAGAATTAATCGTTGAAGCTATTAAAGCTGCTGGTTATGTTCCAGGTGAAGATATTTGTATCGCTATGGACGTAGCTGCTAGTGAATTCCACAATCATGAAACTGGTTTATATGAATTAAAGAAATCAGGTCAAGGTAATAAAACTACTGATGAAATGATTGAAATGTATGCTCAATGGGTTGAAAAATATCCTATCATCTCTATCGAAGATGGTCTTGGAGAAAGAGACTGGGATGGATGGAAGAAACTTACTGATCGTTTAGGTGACCACATCCAATTAGTTGGTGATGACTTATTCGTTACTAACCCTTCAATCTTAAAAGAAGGTATTGAAAAAGGAATCGCTAATGCTATCCTAATTAAAGTTAACCAAATTGGTACATTGACTGAAACATTTGATGCAATTGAAATGGCAAAAGAAGCTGGTTATACTTGTGTAGTATCTCACAGATCTGGTGAAACTGAAGATACAACAATTGCTGACATTGCTGTTGGTTTGAATGCTGGTCAAATTAAGACTGGTTCAATGAGCAGAACAGATAGAATTTGTAAATATAATCAATTGATGAGAATTGAAGATGAATTAGGTCCAGTTGCTCAATACTTAGGTAAGAAAGCATTCTATAACGTAAAACTTAAATAGTTGATCATTATCTTTGAAGGAAGCTTATGCTTCCTTCTTTTTTTTGTGTTATCATTAGCATAGGTGATGATATGAAGATAATTAAAAAATTATTAGTAATTGCTTTTTTATGTCTTTTACATGGCTGTCAAGATAAAAATAATGTTCAATTTACAGATGGAATTGAGCTATGTAATGAAAACGGGATAATGATTAAAATAGAAGAAATTGTCAATTGTAAAGAAGAAAAGCAAGTTTTTTTAGATCTTGTGATAGAAAATGAAAATTTAAAAGAAGCTTATATTTCGTTTGATGAAATAAAAGTTAATGGTCTAATTGCACAGGAAATAAATGAAGCACAATATATCTACTTAGGTAGCGGAAATAAAGAAAAAAAGATAGTTAGCATTGATTATAGCGATATTGCATCTTTAGGTATCAATAGTATTACGGATATAGCAAATATTGAAATGACAATTACTAGCAGCATGGCAGAGATGCCAAATATAAATTATTTAACCAAGAATGTAACTATTTATCCTTTTGGAATCGAAAAACAACTAGATATGCATGATAAATTAGAACCTTATAAGACATATGAAAATGAAAACTTGGCAATTTATTATTTAGGATATGAGGATGGAGAGCTAAAATTGTATATTAAAAATAAGATGTTAGAAGATATCGCGATGGATATGATATTTGAAGATCTTGATGATGAAGACTTGGATGATGATAGCAAAATAACATATACGTTCATAGGCGAGAGTGCTGATATCTTGGTGAAGCTGCCATTAGAGATATTTGAAAAACTAGAGTGTTCATTTGATGTATATCATTCTGAATTTTTTCGTCAAGAAGATCCTTTGATGAAAGATAGCTTTATTATAGAAATGGGAAATGATCGATCATGAAAAAGAAAATTATATTATTTATTGTTATCTTGTTTTTACTGGTAGGCTGTACTAATAGCATGGATCAAATTAAAAATAAAATTGAAGTAGTTCAAGGTGAGAATACATCAGCAAATGCACAAAATTATAAATCATATGAAATAACATGTTGTGATCAAGAAATTATGTTGTATGAAGATGAGGATATTTCTTTTTGGGCTATAGAAGGTTACTATGTTTCTAATTGGGAATATTCGTTAACTTTGAAAATTAAAAATGAGCTTGATGTTGAGCAAAGATTGATATTAAGTGATTTTAAAATAAATAATATTGAGGTTGCATATGATCAACCGCTGATTTATTTGCTGCCCAATGCAGAAGAAACGATTATATTTTTCATTGATTTAAGATATACCAAAGCACTTGGCATTGACGGCTTACATATTTTTAATGTTAACTATAGGCGTTATCTAGAACAAGATGATAGATGGTTTGAGAAAAATGAAGTTAGCGTTTATTATGAATTGAATGATATGCTTAATCTTGATGAATATATCTCTTCTCTAGATGCACCGATAATCGCAAATGATGATGTTGAAATATGGTATATAGACGTTGAAAAAGATAAATTTTATAAAAGAAAAAATTTGTATTTTTTGGTGCATAACAAGACCGATGATACATTGATGGTTGGATGGGAAGATATCTTGGTAAATGATGTTGATCAAAATTTATTCAACTATTCTTTGATAAATCCACATGCTTATAGCATTAGCAGGTTATCTTATGAGGTTAAATATGACTATGAATATATGAACAATGATGATGATATCAATGCGTTGGTGAAAGTGTATATAACCAATTCTCAAGCTAAAGAATTGCTAAATGAATATCATATTATGTTTAAAGCACAATAGAAAATAACAATTTACAAATATGAAAAAAAGTAGTAAGATAAAGATGCTTAAAAATAACTTCAGGGATGAGTGTAATTCTCTACTGGCGGTATACTCCGCGAGCCAATATTGGCATGAATCGGTGCAATTCCGATAGCAACAGTTAAAGTCTGGATGGAAGAAGGTTATTTGCTTATATCTATTAAACAAATAAGCGTACCTGAAAAGTTTTTTTTGGGCACGCTTTTTCTTTGTTTGTTAGGGAGGGATATAAGTGAGTACAAAGAAAATAACTACTATAGGGGTTCTATGCGCCATGGCAATGGTCACTAATTTGTTGATTTCTTTTCCTCTAGTACCTGCAGCTTCTTTTTTGAAGTATGATCCAAAAGATATCATCATTGTGATGGGAGGGTTTATTTATGGTCCTTTAACATCATTTTTGATGAGCTTTATTTGCTCAATTTTAGAAATAATGTTTAAAGGTGGTAATGCTTTAGATGTATTGATGAACATGGTATCAACTTGTACGTTTGCTTGTGTAGCAGCATATGCTTATCAAAAACAGCATACAAAAAAGGGAGCAATTGTAGGACTTATAGCTGGGGTGATCATTTCAGCTGGCGTAATGTGTTTATGGAATTATGTAATAACACCAATATATTATGGATGGCCTCGTGAAGAAGTTGTTGCAATCTTAGTTCCAGGGATACTGCCATTTAATTTGTTAAAAAGCGGAATAAACGCCGTAATTACTTTGTTTTTATACAAACCTTTTGTTAATATCTTGCGTCATAATAATCTTGCAAATAAAAATGATGATAAAGCAAATTATGGATTTGTATGGGTAATTATTTTTATTTGTTTATCAATAATATTGTTTGTTTTAGCTAAAGGAGGAACAATTTAAGATGAAGGAATTTACATTTGAACAAGCAAAAAATATAATGTTTGAAAAGTTAGGTGATTATAAGATCATGGCATTAGCTAGTAGTGTTGATGATTATCCAATGGTAAGAAATGTTAGCTGTATTTTTTACAATGATAAAATATATTTTAAAACCGATAAAAATTTTAGAAAGACACAACAACTATTTAAGAACAATCAAGTTGCTATGTGCTTCAATGGAGTACAAGTTGAAGGAAAAGCTTTAAATAAGGGGCTTGTAATTGATGAACCTGGAAGGATTTTTGAGAAAAAATACCAAGAATTCTTATGGCAAAGTTATAATGCTTATAGTCATGTCGATACAGAAATCTTGATCGAAGTAGAACCTAAATTTGTGGAAATTTGGGATGAAGACGAAAATAGAAATGCTTTTCAATTGTTCATAGATTTTGAAAATGAAACTGTTGAATATAAGCCATATGATTAAATAGAATGGTATCTGCATGAAAATAAAGAAAATTACAACATTAGGAATTTTATGCTCTTTAGCTGTTATTACAAATTTATTAATTTCTTTTCCAATTATTCCATTGGTATCATTTTTGCGCTATGATCCAAAAGATATTATCATTGTAATTGGTGGATTTATTTATGGGCCTTTAAGTGCAATGATCATGAGTGTTTTAACTAGTCTGATCGAAGTTTTTTATCGTAATGCTGGTGGTAACATTTTAATTGATATTTTGATGAATGTTATTTCTACTTGTAGTTTGGCTTGTGTTGCAGCTTATTTTTATAAGAAAGAACATAGTCGTAAAGGGGCCATCAAAGGTTTGATCATTGGTGCAGTACTTTCGATTGCCATAATGTGCTTGTGGAATTATATTGTTACGCCAATTTATTATGGTATGCCTAGAGAAGTAGTGGCTGCTTTGATCGTTCCAGGTATCTTGCCTTTTAACTTGATCAAAAATGCTATTAACGTTTTGGTCGTTATATATTTATATAAGCCTTTGGTTGATCTGTTACGGCGTAATAATTTAGCTAATGGTTCTGAAGGTAAAGTAGGCATAGCATTTTTAATTTTTGTTATTTTTATCATTTTGACAATTATCTTATTATTCTTGGTACAATATGGAATTATAGCTTAGAATGTAAATTACAGTTGTTAATTCTTTAGATGTTTGTTATAATTGGTTAGTACATTTGGAAGGTGAAAAATATGTTAGATATTTTATTAATGATAGTATCTGCAGGATTAATTGTATTAACATTATTACAAAGTGGAAAATCTGATGGTATATCCGGAGCATTCACGGGAAATGGTGGATTAAATCTTTTTGCGAATGTTAAAGAGAGAGGTTCGGAAAAAGTAATTGCTAATTTAACATTAGTAATGGGTATATTATTTTTTGTACTAGTAATTGTAATTAGAGTTATTTAAGAGGTCCTACACAGGGCCTTTTATTAATTTTATCAAGAATATTTTTTTCTTAAATCAAGATAAATTTTTAAGAAAATTATAAAAAATAGTATATATATTGTAGGTGAAAAATAAGTATATTTTTACTGTTGTGTTGTCTTCACTTCTATAATTGGAGGTAGTTCACTTTTGGAGGTATTATGGAACAATTAAAAGCTGAAATCTTAAAATTAATTAGTGAACATAAAAAAGGTTTTTATGATTTAAAGAAATTGGCTGTAGTTTTAAAAATGACTAAAACTTCGGATTTTGTTATGCTTAATAAAGCTTTGAATCAATTGGAGGATGAGTTTTTAATTGTGCGTAATAGTCAAAATTTCTTTTTGAGTGCTAGTCAAGCGGGAATATATAAAGGGGCAATTAGTTTAAATAAAAAGGGCTTTGGTTTTGTTGATATTAATGAAAATTTGAGTTTTTATATTAGTGCTTATAATATTAATGGGGCTATGGATAAAGATATTGTTTTAATACAACAAACTTATGATATAGATGAAGCTAAAGTTTTAAAAGTTATTGAAAGACATAGTGATAATTTAATTGGTACAGTTTTTGGTAAGAAATTAAATATTCGATTAGATGATTTACGTTATCGCGATTATAAGTTAAATATTATTAATAAGGATAAATTTAAACTAGTCAAAGGTTTAAAAGTTCAATTAAAAGTTATAGATTTTTCTAGACCGTTAAAAGTAGAAATTGTTAGAGTGATTGGCCATGAGGATGATCCTGGAGTTGATATTAGTAGTATTTTATTAGCTAATAATATTAAACTTGAATTTGATGAGAAGACTCTGGAACAAGCTAATAGCATAAGCCAAGAGGTAGATCCTAGTGAATATAAGAATAGAACAGATTTAACTAATAGAACTATTGTTACAATTGATGGTGATGATTCTAAGGATTTTGATGATGCGATAAGCATTGAAAAATTAGATGATGGTTTTATGCTAGGTGTTCATATTGCGGATGTATCTCATTATGTTACTCAAGGTAGTCCTTTGGATAAAGAAGCTTATGAAAGAGGTACTAGCGTCTATGTTTGTGATCGAGTAGTTCCAATGTTGCCTCATGTTTTAAGTAATGGTATTTGTAGCTTAAATCCTGGTGTTGTGCGTTTATGTCTTAGTGTTGATATGAAGATAGATAATAATGGTGAAGTTGTTGATTATAATCTTTATCCTTCTATAATTAAGTCTAAAGCGCGAATGACTTATAATAATGTTAATAAAATATTGGCTGGGGATCCTTCTTTACAAGCTAAATATGCTGATATAAAGGATATGTTTTTTGATATGGCTGAATGTTCCGCACTTATTAGAAAACGTCGTGAAAAAGCTGGCGCTATTGAATTTGATACGGATGAAGCATATGTTGTAGTAGATAAAATGGGAAAACCTATTGATATTAAGGTGCGTGAAAGAGGAATTGCTGAGAAGCTTATTGAGGATTTTATGATTTGTGCTAATGAATGTGTAGCTAGAATTATGAAATTTCAAAATTTACCTTGTGTCTATCGTATTCATGAGAGTCCTAAGGTTGATAAATTGCGGGAATTTGCGATGATAGCGAAAATAAGAGGACATAAATTTAAGGGTAATTTGGCCAATATTCGTCCTTTAGATATTCAAAAGTGTTTAGATAGTTTTACTGATGAACAAGAACATAGTGTATTATCTACCTTGATGTTAAGATGTATGCAAAAGGCTAGATATGATGCTAGTTGTGTTGGACATTTTGGCTTAGCTAGTAAAGAATATTTGCATTTTACTTCCCCAATTCGTCGTTATCCTGATTTAATTGTTCATCGCATGGTTAGAAAGTATATCTTTGAAAAAAATTATGATGATATAGCTAAAGATGAAAAATTAATGGATGATATTGCTTCACAAGCTAGTGAATGCGAAGATAAAGCTACATATAGTGAACGTGATGTATTAGATATGAAAAAGGCTGAATATATGCAAAATTTTGTTGGCCAATATTTTGATGGAATCATATCAAGTGTTACTAATTTTGGCTTTTTTGTTAAATTAGATAATACAATAGAGGGATTAGTCCATATAACTTCTTTGAGTGATGATTATTATAACTATATTCCGTCAATGATGTGTCTACAGGGAAGATCTATACAAAAATGTTATACTTTAGGTGATAAAGTTAGAATAAAAGTTGTTGGGGCTAATAAAGAAGAAGGTACAGTTGACTTTAATATAGTTACTCCACGTAAAAAAAGAAAGCAAGTTTGGATGTGATTTTATGAGTGAAAAAATTATTTCAATTAATCGTAAAGCTTCTTATAATTATTATTTAATAGAACGTTTTGAAGCTGGTTTAGTCTTAAAAGGAACAGAAATTAAGTCTATAAGAATGGGAAAAGTTCAATTTAAGGATGCTTATATTTCGATAATTAAACATGAGGCTTATATTAAAGAGATGCATATTGCAGCTTATGATTTTGGTAATAGATTTAATCATGATGAGACTAGGGAAAGAAAGCTTTTATTGCATAAAAATGAAATATTGAAACTTGAACAAAAGGTTAAGCTTAAGGGTTTTACTATTGTTCCTGTTAAACTTTATCTAAAAGATGGTAAGGCTAAGATGGAAATTGCCTTGGCTAAAGGTAAAGAATTGTATGATAAAAGGCAAGATGCAAAGATTAGAGATGCTAAAAGAGAAATGGAAAAAGCATTGAAATTTAGATAAAAAATGGCACGCATTAGATGCGTGTCATTTTAATAATTCATAAGCTTTTTCAATATTTTTATCAGGATTTTCCAGGAATTCGATATTTAATTTATCATTTTCATCATAGCGAGGAATAATATGATAATGCATATGCATTACTGTTTGCCCTGCTGCTTCATTAGCATTATGCAAAATGTTAATTCCTTTTGCATTTGTTTTTTGATAAATTTTAGTAGCTAATTGTTTGATGACTTTCATTAGTTTTTCATAAGTTTCATCATCACATTCCAATATATTTGTTACATGCTTTTTAGGAATAACAACAGTATGTCCAAAAGTAGTTTGCGAAATGTCTAAAAATGCTAGGACATCGTCGTCTTCATAAAGTTTGTAACTTGGAATTTCATTATTTATAATTGAACAGAATATACACATAAATATACATCTCCTTTGTTAATATTATATGCTAAAATCGTTAAACTTCACATAAATTTCAGTATATTTATTTAGTATAAGTTTGCTTAAAGAGAAAAAATATTATAAAATAATAAGGATTTTAGGGAGGAAAAGATGAAAGAGTTTATTAAAAAGTATGGTGTTCTTACAATAATTATATGCTTTTTAATAGGAGCCATTGGTGTTTATGCTTATAGTCAAGCACAAAGTACTGTTCCTGGTAAAAGTGTAAGTGGTGAGGATATCGTATATAGTATCAATAATGAAGATGTTAGTGCTAATACCTTATATGATCAAATGTATGATATCAATGGTATTGGTAGTATTTATTTAACTTTTGAACAAGCAGTATTAGATCAAGCAATAGAAACTACTCAAGATATGGAAGATATTGCAGCTTATAATGCTCAACAAATAATTGCGAATTATCAAAGCTCTTATGGTGATGGTTATGAAGATTATATCGTGAGTGCTTTAAGACAATCTGGTTATGAATCAATTGCTGATCTTCAACCATATTTAATTTCTCAATTAAAGGGTGAAGAATTAGTTAAAACATATTTGAGTGAAAATCCTGATGTTTATGCAGCATTTGAACAAGAATATCAACCTCGTAAAGTTAGTCATATCTTAGTGAAAATGGCTGATAGTGAAAATCCTACAGAAGAAGAATTAGCTAAAGTTCAAGAAATTGAAGATGCTTTAGCTGCAGGGGATGATTTTGGTACAGTAGCTACTGAATATTCTGATGATAGTAGTGCTTCTAGTGCTGGTAGCTTAGGTTGGATGGATGTTAATACAAACTTTGTTGAATCATTCAAAGAAGCTGCGCTTGCTTTAGAAGAGGGTGAAGTAAGTGATTGGGTTGTTTCAGAATATGGTTATCATTTGATTAAATGTGATGAGAGTACATATGAAACATTGTCTCAAGATAGTGATTTTGTTTCAAATGTATTAACTTCTGATGTATCAATTAAACCTAAAGCTGTTTGGGCTAAAGCACAAGAATTAGGTGTTGATTTCAATGGTAATAGTGATTTAGAAGCTCAACTTAAACAATATATGTTATTAGATGAGGAGGGCAACTAAGATGAAAAATACTAAGAAAATTTTAGTCTTATTATTATCTTTATTAGTTTTAGCTGGTTGTAGCGATGGACACGCAATGGTTAGTGATCCTAATGAAAAAATATTTAGTGTAGGTGATACAACAGTTACTAAAGGTGATATTTATTCTTCACTAGTAAATAATATTGGTTCATATGTAGTTGTTAGTGAAGTAAATAGAGCAGTATTAGATATCTATGTGCCAGTAGATGATGAAATTAATGCTGAAGCTGATGGCATAATGAATAATTATGAATCTATGTATGGTGATGCATTAGATACTATGGTAACTTCATATGGTTATAGTGATTCTGAAGAATATCGTAATGAAGGTATTGTTCCAAGTATTCAAGCTAGAAACCTATATGAAATGTATGTTAATGAGAATTGGGAAACTATTAAACAAGAAAAGAATCCTAAAAAAGGTGTTGTCATTAGTGTAGAAGATGCAGATACTGCAAATACAGTAATGAATGCTTTAAATGATGGTACAGCATTGGCTGATGTAATTAGTGAAAATGGACTTACTCATAGCGGTAGTGAAGAATTAATTTATGCTGATAGTGATTATCCAGTAGAAGTTATGACAATGGTTAATTCAGCTACAGATGCAACATATGTTACAGTTACATGTGCTGATGGTTCAATTTATGTTTTAAGTGTTACTGAAAGTGATCCTGAAGCTATTAAAGATGAAGTAGCTGCTGATCTTGCTTTGACTGAAGACATTCAAAGAAATGCATTGGCTCATTATATTCAAGCTTCAAATTTTGAAGTTTATGATCGTAATGTTTATGATGCAATTGCTGTAAATTATCCAGAATATCTTGGTTAATAAAAATAACCTTTCAAGTTTTGCTTGAAAGGTTTTTAAATGGGTAAAATAATGAGACAAAGATTAGCAAAGTTTTTAACTAAAACATATGCAAGAATTCTCCTACTTCTAAAAGTAGTAAGTAGTAAGATGAATTGTTTTTTTGATAAGATAAAGAAAAAAAGGCTTGTTAGCCTTTTTCTCTTTTTAATATAAGGGGATAGAATATACTAATTATTGATAAGGGGAATACAACAATTAGATTTACAAGGATTCAATTATTATTTCCTTGTGACTATATAGTACAAAAAAACTTTATTATAAATATGTCAGCAATATGTAAAATTATGTGATATTAATTTTTATTGTATATAGATTTAAATTTGTTAAAATAAATATAGAATTTAGTTGGAGGCATTATATGACTAATTGGAATTTTCAATTTAATCAAGGACCTATGAATTTTAAAAGAAATAGTAATTATTCACGAGCTAAACAAAAAAGTGTTAGTAAGTTTGTTATTGCATTAATTATTAGTACTATTATTTTATTAGTTGCTTGGTATTTTATTCATCCGGTTATAAATTGGCATTCGCCAGTTAATTTTTTGAATTTAATTGGTTTAGGTATTTATTTTGCAATTGTAATTAGTTTTGCAATGTATTATCACATTATTACAATTAAAACTTATCAAAAATTATTTAAATATTTTGGTATTTTAGTTGGTTTAGTGGTTGTTTTTGTAATTGGTTTAGGTGTTGTTACTTCTCCTATATTTAATGCAAAGGAGTATGCTAGTAGAGTAGAGGTGCAACAAGTTGATTTTGATGTTATTAATGAAGTGGATTTTAATAAGACACCAATTATTGATAGAGAGTCTACAGTTGCCTTAGGTGATAGGGTAATGGGGCAAATGCCAGAATTAGTATCGCAATTTGAAGTTAGTGATGATTATACGCAAATATCTTATAAAGATAGCGTATATCGTGTTACACCACTTGAATATGCTGATTTTATTAAATATCTTACTAATCGTGAAGAGGGTATACCTGCTTATATTTTAGTTAATTCGACTACTGGTGAAGCTGAACTTGTTAAATTAGAAGATTTGGGGCTTGATGGTATGCGATATGTTCCATCGGGTATGTTTAATGAGAATTTAATGCGTAAATTGCAATTGACTTATCCTACAGAAATATTTGGTGAACCTTCATTTGAAATTGATGAAGAAGGTCATCCATGGTATATATGTACTACTTATACATATAAGGGTATTGGTAATAAGTTACAAGTAGAAGGCGTTGTATTATTTGATCCAATTACTGGTGATTCAACTAATTATGAAAATGTATTGGATGCTCCAAGTTGGATTGATCGTATTTATCCTGAAAGTTTAATTACTGAAGAAATTGATAATTATGGAAGTTTAAAAGATGGTTTTTTAAATTCCATTTTTGGTCAAAAAAATGTATTTGCGACTTCTGAAGGATATAACTATTTAGAACAAGGTGGAGATATTTGGATTTATTCGGGTTTAACATCAGTTAATAGTGATTCAGCAAATCTAGGTTTTGTTTTATCAAATCTTAGAACGCATGAAACTATGCAAATAACTAGTGCTGGTGCTGATGAGATGTCGGCGATGAATTCAGCAGAAGGTGAAGTTAAGAATTATGGTTATTATTCTACTTTCCCATTGTTGGTAAATGTTCAAGGACAACCAGTATATTTATCAGCATTAAAAGATAATGCTGGATTGATTAAAATGTATGCTATGGTAGATGCTTCAGATTATCAAAAAGTAGTTACCGTAAATGCAGATGAAGGATTAGAGGCATTACGTGATAAATATATAAGCACCAGTGGCAATATTATTTTGGATGGTGAAGATTTAGAAGAAAAAACCATAACAGTAGCTGATATTCAATTCTATATGGTAGATAATGAAACTAGAGCATATATTACTGATACGCAAAATAATCGTTATAAGATTACTTTGACTAGTGAAAATGAAAATATTTTAGCATTTATTAAACCACAAGATAGAATTAAAATTGCTTATGTATATCATGAAGATGTTTCATTAATACAAACAATTGAATAATAGAAAAAAAGACCAAACGGTCTTTTTTTCTTACTGATAATTATTTATATTATTAAGGAAAGGATATACAAGTCTTTTATCAACTTGCATATATATAATAACAATAACTTTTCGTATAAATTTGTTATCATTATGGAAAATTATGTGAATTATTTATCGTAAATAAAATTTTTTGCTATGTTATAATTTAATTAGGAGGAAACAAAAAAATGAATAAGATAATACTTACTTTATTAATGATGTTGTTGATATGTGGTTGTTCCTCTAATAATGGAGAGGATAGTGAAGTTGAGCAAACTGTTACACCTAGTATAAGTGTAGAAACAGTGA
Source organism: uncultured Erysipelotrichaceae bacterium (assembly GCA_944326095.1). Classification (GTDB taxonomy): domain Bacteria; phylum Bacillota_I; class Bacilli_A; order Erysipelotrichales; family Erysipelotrichaceae; genus JALEVB01. Next base: position 56,439 of record CALVCO010000001.1, read on the forward strand.
AACCTGTGGAAAGCGTGGATGTAACCAAATTACCACTAACTAGCATTGGTATCTTTAATGATATCGAAGATCCTTCATTATATTGTGTAGTTGAGATTGAAGCTTATCAAAATGATGATGAATTTACTTCAATTAATTTTGATCCTTTTTATGATTTTATAAATCAACATAGAAATGATGGTACTTTAGAAACATATAGCTATTATGATTATGATAATCCTGATGATACAATATTAAGTACAATGGGTTTTACCCCGCAAAGTACTTATGATTATAAAATTAGTTATTATTATCATTATTATAAAGTTGATGATAGTATTAAAGATGAATTTTTAGATATATTACATAATTTAAAAGCTAAATATGGTACTAGAATTGAAGAGGGAGATAGTGTAGATATTACTTATTTTGAAGGTAAAGATACCTTTGTAGAAACTGATGTTTCTACATATGATTTTGAAGAATTACCTTTGGATCATAATGCGGGTGGCTATGATTATTATTTAATAGATGCTGAAAATAATTTATATTTAAAAGTTAAAGATGATATTAATGATATATTTATGGCAGGGAAAAGAGATACATTATATGGCATATATTTCCAAGGTGATGTAATGGAAGATTGTATTAAAGGTTGGTATATAAGTGATAGTGTATATACGCATCATTGGGAAAGTGGAGGTTGGTCTGTTCCTCAAGAACAACTTACAGAAAATTTGCGTATAGAGCCTCATGTTAATATTGGTGGTGTAGTTTCATCAGATCCTAATGTTCAAGAAATACTTGATAATTTTGATTATGATAGTGTTAGTTTAGAAATAGTGGAGTAAAATGAAAAAAGTTAAAATTACAGTTATGAAAATAGCATGTTATGATGACTTGATTGCTAAATATGAAAAACCATTAGAACATCCTTGTGATATGCGTCTTGGGCAAGTATTTATTGCAAGTGGATGGGAAAAACCTGATAATTTTTGTGAAAGTGCATGGCAAACAATATCTCCTTTTGTTATGGCTTTAACATATGGAGCTAAAGATATTTATAATGGTTGGATGAAAAATGAAAATTCAGTTATGATATCTTGTAATGATGGCTTTCGTCCAGTATCTTTTTTGTTAGAAGCAATTGATGAAGATGAATAAAATTGTTGTAATAGGTTGCCCTGGTTCGGGTAAAAGTTATTTTAGTAAGCAATTAGCTAAATCATTAAATATTCCTATATATCATTTGGATATGATATGGCATAAACCTGATAAAACTAATATAACAAAAGAAGAATTTAAAGATAAAGTGAATGAGATAATAGCTAAGGATTGTTGGATAATAGATGGTAATTATCAAAGTACTTTAGAACAAAGATTTCAAGCTTGTGATACTATATTTCTGTTGGATTTTCCTTTAGATGTTTGTTTAAATGGAGCATTATCTAGAATTGGTAAAAAAAGAGATGATCTACCTTGGCTTGAAGAAAATCCTGATGAAGAATTTATTGAATTTATCAAAGATTTTCCAAATAAACAATTGCCTTTAATATATGAATTATTAAATAAATATAATGATAAAAATATAATTATTTTTAAAAGTCGTGAACAATTACAACAATATTTAAGGTCAGTCAATGACTGATCTTTTTTTATGTTTTTAAAAATAAAAAAATCGCTATTTTTAGCGATTCAATTACTTATTGGTGGAGATGAGGAGAATCGAACTCCTGTCCAAGAATAGTCCCACATTCAAACGTCTACAGTTTAGCTTACTGTTGGATAAGACGATCATATGTCAGTAAGCATACCATGATCGAATTTGCCCATTGAATTTTCGTATCTTATAATAGGACGATTATAAGATCTTATTCATTTAAAAATACGCTACATAATCATTAAATGACAACTGATATGTAGGGGCTGCAAGCCAGGTCTAGTTAGGCTATATTAAGCAGCAAAAGATAATCTGTTATTTCCGTTTATTTTTTTTTAGTGATTTAGGTCCACAATACCACTGCAATTTGAATCAAACATAAACCTGTCGAAACCAAGACATCCCCATGTTTGCTCCAATATTATAACAAAAATATGTATAACATGCAATTTTGGTTATTTAGGGTTATAATAAAATAAATGAGGTGTTAGAATGAATGATACAAAAAATGCAGTTGATTTAAGCAAGGGGAATGTTACTAAATTATTAATTAGTTTGGCTTTACCTGCTATTGCTGCTCAAGTTATAAATGTTTTATATAATATGGTTGATAGAATGTATATTGGTCATATTGATGTTATTGGTAGTGATGCGCTTACTGGAGTAGGAGTTACCATGCCAATTATTATGTGTGTTTCGGCTTTTGCTGCTTTAGTTAGTATGGGAGGGGCACCAAGAGCTAGTATCTTTTTAGGTAGAAATGATAAAGATATGGCGGAAAAGATTTTGGGTAATTGTTTTGTAATGTTAATCATTGTGGCAATTATCTTAACTTTTGGTGTATATATATTTGCTCCAGAATTAGTTATGTTTTTGGGAGCCAGTGAGATTACAGCACCATATGGAATTGATTATATTAGAATTTATGCTTTAGGTACTTTCTTTGTTCAATTAACTTTGGGACTTAATGCCTTTGTTACATCTCAAGGGTTTGCTAAGACTAGTATGCTTACTGTAGCAATTGGGGCAATTCTTAATATTATACTTGATCCTATTTTTATCTTTGTATTTAATATGGGAGTTAAAGGAGCTGCTTGGGCTACAATTATTTCACAAGCTGTTTCAATGATTTGGGTTATTAAATTTTTAAGTAGTAATCGTAGTTATTTACGCTTAAGAAAAGCTAATTTTCGTTTAAATCCTAAGATTTTTATTCCATGTCTTAGTTTAGGATTATCACCATTTATTATGCAATTTAGTGAAAGTATAATCGTTGTTTGTTTTAATACTAGTTTAGCATTATATGGTGGAGATATAGCAGTTGGGGCTATGACGATACTTTCTAGTGTTATGCAATTTTCTATGTTGCCTTTACAAGGACTTACCCAAGGGTCACAACCCATTATTAGTTATAATTATGGGGCTAAAAACATGGATAGAGTTAAAAATTGTTTTAAATCATTGCTTATTATTAGCTTAGGATATTCTACATTATTATGGGCAGTTGCTGTATTTGCTCCAATGGTATTTATTAGTATCTTTACTAATGATTTAACTCTTAGTGAGTATAGTATTACTGCGATGCGTATATATATGGGCATGAGTTTGATATTTGGAGCGCAAATTGCTTGTCAACAGACTTTTATTGCTTTAGGTAAAGCTAAACAATCAATATTTTTAGCTTTATGGCGTAAGGTAATATTGTTAATACCATTAATTTATATATTACCTAATTTTGTTGAAGATAAGGCTATGGGAGTATTTTTGGCTGAACCGATTGCTGATACGATTGCGGTAATGACTACGGTTATTATGTTTGCTTATTATTTTAAAAAGATTTTAAGTACTAAATAAGGAGGTTTTCATGGATAATGATGTAGCTATTAAAAAAATGCTTATCATCGATGATGATGATATGAATAGAGAAATTTTAGCTAATATCTTTGAAGATATTTATAAAAGTGATCATGCTTGTAATGGTAAAGAAGGATTGCAGATGATTTATGATAATCAAGAGACTTATTGTGCAATTCTTTTGGATGTTATGATGCCTATAATGAATGGTATTGAAGTATTAGAGGCGCTTAGTGAGCAAATGATTGCTTCAAAGATTCCTATTTTCTTAATAACTGCCGAAAGAAGTAATGAAGTAATGCGTAAAGGGTATGAACTTGGGGTTATGGATATTATTGAAAAACCTGTTATACCTTTTGTAATTAGGCGAAGAATTTTGTCAGTTGTTGAATTGTTTGAGTCACGAAAACAATTAGCAAAAAAAGTTGAATATCAAGATTGGGAATTATTGAAAAAAGCTAAAGAAATAATTGCTTTAAATGAAGGATTGATTGAATCTTTAGCCACTGCTATTGAATTTAGAGATGGAGAAAGTGGCAATCATGTTAAAAGAATTCATGATATTACTAAGTGTATTTTAACTGATACGAAACTTGGTGAAGGTTTATCAGCACAAGAAATTGATGATATTGCTTTGGCTTCTATCATGCATGATGTTGGTAAGATAGCTATTCCGGATGCAATTTTAAATAAACCTGGTAAATTGACAAAGGAAGAATATGAAATTATGAAGTTGCATACTATAAAAGGGGCTGATCTTTTAAAAAGCATACCAGCTTTAAGAAATGCTAATGTTTATAAATATGCTTTTGATATAGCTAGACATCATCATGAAAGATATGATGGTAATGGTTATCCTGATAGATTAAAGGGTGATGAAATTAGTTTGTGGGCTCAAGTAGTTTCCTTAGCGGATGTCTATGATGCTTTGGTTAGTAAAAGAGTATATAAAAATGCTTTTAGTTTTGATGATGCGGTTAAAATGATTATTAATAATGAGTGTGGGGTATTTTCTCCTAAATTATTAAGTGCTTTTTTAGAAGTAGAAAAAGATATTCGTAATATATATAATAAATACAAAGAGGTGTAGTATGAGCTTGAATGAATTGAAATCTATAGGCGTTGATATTGATGACGCAATGGAACGTTTTATGAATAATGAAATGTTATTTAAAAAGTTTTTTAAAAAGCTTTTAAATGATAATAATTTTACTTTATTACAAGAGGCTTTTAAAAATCATAATATTGATGATGCCATTAGTTATGCTCATACATTAAAAGGTGTTTGTGGTAATTTGGCTATTAAACCTTTATATCATTTATTTGATGAAATAGTTAAAGCTTTAAGAAGTGATAATTGGGATGTAGCTATTGAACTTAATGATAAAGCTATTAGCGAATATACAAATTTATTAAATGTAATAAAAGCGATGGATTAGTTTCCATCGCTTTTGAATAATACTTGTTTAGATTCTAATTGGAAGATTACTTCGATAAAATCACTTGTTACTAATTTAATTTCAGGATAGTCGCCATATAAATTTTTTAGTTGCTTAGCATATAAAACTATAATATTTTTACATCCGGCTTTTATTCCACATTGAATGCCAGATAATGAGTCTTCAAATATTAATATTTTATCAATATCTGTATGAATAGTATTAGCTGCATCTAAAAACATTTGTGTTTTATCAATGTAGGTATTATTATCATAGATAATTTTATTAGGATCTAAATATTTATATAATTGAAATTTATCCACAAAGAAATCAATATTTTCTTTAATTGAAGCACTAGCAATCGTAAATGGAATATTATTGGCATTTAGATATGAAAATAGGGCTATAGCACCATCACGAAGTTTTAATTTATCATTTAGTTTTAGACATTCATCACGATATAATCTTTCTTTTTCTTTTGATAATCTATCTATTTCTTCATCGGATAATGGTTTATCAGATAATGATTTTATAATCATTTCATTAGGTTTACCTAATAATGAAGGGAAAATAGTTTTAATATCATTTATATGAGGAAAATATTGTTGTACCATATTTTGCCAAGCTTTGATATGAAGCTTTGTATCATCAAATAAGGTTCCATTAAAATCAAATATGATACCATATATTAAAGTGTTCATAAACATTCCATCCTTCTTTTTTGATTATACTATATTTTAGATAATTTGCTATAATTAATTAAAAAGAAAGGAAAAAACGTATGAAATATTCCGCAGTAATCGTGGCAGCTGGTAAAGGGACACGAATGAATTTAGGATATAATAAAGTATATTATAAAATAGATGATCGTTGTATCTTAGAACATACTATTGAAGCTTTTAAAAATGATTTGGATTGTAAAGAAATTATTGTAGTATGTGATTTAGATGATTTTAAAAAATATATAGATGATAGTGATGTTATTTTGGTTGAGGGTGGTTTAACTCGTAGTGATAGTGTATATAATGGACTTAAAAAAGTTAGTTTTCCTTATGTTATGATTCATGATGGGGCAAGGCCTTATGTTTCTAAAAAAATATTAGATGATGTTAAAACTTGTTTACAAGATAATGATGCTTGTGTAGTTATGGTTAAATGTAAAGATACCATTAAAAGAGTAATAGATGGTAAAGTTGAATTGACATATGATCGCTCTACATTAATGCAAGCCCAAACTCCTCAGGCTTTTAAGACATCAGAAATTTTGGCTTGTTATAAAAAAGCGATAGAAGATAAGGCTATTACTAGTGATGATGCTAGTGTATTTGAATTATATGGGTCAAAACCTGTAATGGTAGTCGAAGGTAATTATGATAATATTAAGATTACTACAATTGAAGATATTAAATAGGAAAATTTATTAAACCTGCATAAATTATTTTATGGAGGTTTTTTTATGCAGTGTCCTAGATGTTTAAATGAAGATGATAGTTATTTTTATTTGGGGTCTAAGGGTTGGATGTGTCGTAAATGCATTAGTTTTAAAAGAGTATTAATCTTAGAAGAACAAGATAAGCCTATAGGAATAGAACCAAAGGATGATTGTGGAGAATATGTATTACGTTATCCTCTTACTTCTTTACAACAAATTGTTTCTGATCAATGTGCTAAATTAGTATTAGAAAATGATATATTGATTGAAGCTATCTGTGGTGCAGGAAAAACTGAATTAGTATTTGCGACGATTGCAAAGATGTTAAAGATGAAAAAGCGCGTTTGTTTTGCGATTTCAAGGCGACAAGTTGTATTAGAATTGCATCAGCGTTTAGCAAATACTTTTAAAGAAGCTAAAGTAGTTAAGGTATGTCAAGGTTTTAGTGATGATTTATATGGAGATATTGTAGTATGTACAACACATCAATGTTATCGTTATTATCAATATTTCGATTGTCTTATTCTTGATGAAAGTGATGCATTTCCTTATAAAGGCAATGATGTTTTAGCGGGCATTGTTAGAACTAGTTGTAAAGGGCATATGGTTTATCTTACAGCTACTATTGATAATTATTTAAAACAAAGAATTAAAGATAAATCTATTGTGCATTTACAACTTAATGCTAGACCTCATGGTTATGATTTACCTGTTCCTAAGAAGATTATTGCATTTAAAGGTATTTTATTAGGTATATTAATAAAATGGATATATGAGCATATGGAAAAACCTTTAATTATTTTTGTTCCAACAATTCAAATATCTAAGCAATTATATTACTTTTTACATTTATTTTTTAAATGTGATTATGTAAATAGTAAATCTTTAAATCTTGATGAAAAGATTAATAGATTTCGAAAAAATGAATATAAATTATTAATAGCTACGACGATATTAGAGAGAGGAGTTACGATTGAAAATGTAAATATTTGTGTCTTTATGGCTGATCATAAAGTATTTGATGAAGCAAGTTTAATTCAAATGAGTGGAAGAGTGGGACGAACTTTTAAATATCCTGAAGGAGAGTGCTTATTTTTATGTACAAAACAGAGTGAACAAGTAGATGAATGTATTAAAAAAAGTCAAAAGGCCAATGCCAACAAAATGTTTGTGGTGTGATGGGCCTTTAGAAGATGGGCATGATCTTTGGGATATCTTTATTTCTTCGTCGATAATATGTGGTAATTGTGAAGCAAAATTTAAAGTAAAACGTCAACATTTTAAAATTATGGGGATAAGGGCTGAAAGTTTTTATCTTTATAATGATTTTTTTAGTGATATACTGATTCAATATAAAGAATGCTTTGATGAAGCTTTATATCCCATATTTTTATGGCGCTATAATAAATATATTCATTATCGTTATCATGATTATACTTTAGTACCTATGCCTTCGAGTAATCATAAAAAGGATGAAAGAGGTTTTAATCATTTAAATTTAATGTTTGCATCATGTAATTTGCCTTTTTGTGATTGTTTATATAAAATTGATGATGTTGAACAAAAAAAATTATCGGCTTTAAATAGAAAAAATATTCATTTGGGTTTAAAAGATATGGAAATACCTAATAAATTATTATTGGTTGATGATGTTTGTTCAACGCAAACAACTTTAAAAAAAGCAATTAAATTATTAGCGAATAAACATAGGAAAATTAGAATTGTGGTGGTAGCTTATAATTCACCTAAAAAAAACAAGTCTAAAAAGACTTGATATTTTTATTGGCTGGGGTATCTGGATTCGAACCAGAGAAATGGCAGATTCAGAGTCTGCAGCCTTACCGCTTGGCGATACCCCAATATGAGGATATAATAAGCTATTTTTGTTAAATTTGCAATAATTCTTTTGCACATGGATGATAGATTATGTATAATTAGATAGATTAGGACGGAGGACCTTATGGCAAATTTTTTAGATAAATTATTTAATGCTGATCAAAGAAGATTAAAAGAAATTGAGAAAAAAGTTCAACCTGTTGAAGCTTTAAAAGATACATATCGTAATATGAGTGATGATGAATTAAAAGCTAAAACTCAAGAATTTAAACAACGTTTAGCAAATGGTGAAACATTGGATGATATCTTGGTTGAAGCTTTTGCAACCGTAAGAGAAGCAGCATATCGTGTTATTGGTGAATTCCCTTATTTTGTGCAATTAGTTGGTGCATGTGCAATGCAAGGTGGAGATATTGCTGAAATGAAGACTGGTGAAGGAAAAACTTTGACATCAGTAATGGCTGTTTATCTAAATGCTTTAGCAGGTAAAGGTGTACATGTTGTTACCGTAAATGAATACTTAGCACAACGTGACTCAGAGTGGATGGGACAAATTCATCGTTTCTTAGGCTTAAGCGTTGGTTTAAACCTTCGTCAACTTACTCCTGCTCAAAAGAAACAAGCATATCAATGTGATATTACTTATACTACCAATTCTGAGTTAGGTTTTGATTATCTACGTGATAATATGGTTACACGTAAAGAAGATCGTGTACAACGTGGATTAAACTTTGCATTGGTCGATGAAGTAGATAGTATCTTAATTGATGAATCTAGAACACCATTAATTATTTCTGGAGGTCGTAAGCAGACAGCTAATTTATATATTCAAGCTGATAGATTTGTTAAGAGCTTAAAAAAAGATGTTGATTATGAAATTAATGTTAAAGATAGAATTGCTACATTGACAGAAGAAGGTGTAGCTAAAGGTGAAAAATATTTTAAAGTTAAGAACTTATTTGATATAAATAATACTCAGACTGTTCATCATATTAATCAAGCTTTAAAAGCTAATTATATTATGGGCCGTGATATTGAATATGTTGTTGATAAAGAAAATGATGAAATCTTAATTGTAGATCAAAATACTGGTCGTTTAATGAAAGGTCGTCAATATTCTGATGGTTTACATCAAGCAATTGAGGCGAAAGAAGGAATTACAATTAAAGATGAAACAACTACTTTAGCAACCATTACTTATCAAAACTTCTTTAGATTATATAATAAATTATCCGGTATGACAGGTACTGCTAAAACGGAAGAAGAAGAATTCTTAAGTATTTATAATATGCGGGTTATTGTTATCCCTACAAATAAACCAATTGCACGTATTGACTATCCAGATGCTATTTTTGGAAGTAAGAAGGCTAAATATGAAGCATTAGTCAATGAGGTTATTGAATTACATGCTAAGGGACAACCAGTATTGGTTGGTACAATTGCGGTTGAAACAAGTGAACTTATTAGTAAGATGTTGAAATCTCGTAAGATTCCTCATGAAGTTTTAAATGCTAAAAATCATCAACGCGAAGCAGAAATTATTAAGAATGCTGGACGTAAAGGAGCAGTAACTATCGCCACAAATATGGCAGGACGTGGTACGGATATCAAGTTACAAGAAGGTGTTAAGGAACTAGGTGGACTTGCTGTATTAGGTAGTGAGCGCCATGAATCTAGACGTATTGATAACCAATTAAGAGGTCGTAGTGGTCGTCAAGGTGATCCTGGTTTTTCACGCTTCTATGTTAGTGTTCAAGATGATTTGATGGTTCGCTTTGGTTCTGAAAGAATGGAAGGTTTATTTGCGCAATTAGGCGATACACCAGTAGAATCTAAAGCGGTTAGTAAATCAATTGAAAGTGCTCAAAAAAGAGTTGAAGGGGTTAACTTTGATGCTCGCAAAACCTTATTACAATATGATGATGTTTTAAGACAACAAAGAGAAATTATTTATGAACAACGTAATTTCATTTTAGATCATGATGATGTTCATCAAATAGTTAAAGATATGTTTGATAGAGTTGTTGATAAAATTGTACATAATCATGTTGTAGTAAATGGTAAGAAAGAAGAAATTAATGTTGATAGCTTATTAGAAGCATTTGCGAATATGGGCTTTAAAGATAAAATTGATGCATCACAATTGCATAATAAATCAGTAAATGAAGTTATTCAAATTATTGATGAAAAAGCTTGGGGTGAATATGAAAATAAAATTGCTGAAGTAAAAGCTCAAGTATTACCAATCGAAAAGACCATGGTTTTGAAAATGATTGATAGATCTTGGATTAATCATATAGATGCGATGAGTAAATTGCGTGAGGGTATTCATTTGCGTAGTTATGCTCAAAATAATCCTCTACAAGCTTATGTACAAGAAGGATATGAAATGTTTGAAAATATGATGCAACAAATTTCAATTGATGTTGTTACTTTCTGTATAAATGTAAGAATTGTGGTAGAAAGGAAGCAAGCTTAATGGAATTATATGAAATTAGTCAAAATTTAAAAAATAATATTGCCAAGTTAGAACAACTTGGCTCTTCTCTTTGACTTGGATCAAAAACAAAAACAAATTGAAGAAAATGAAACTAGAATGAGCGAAGAGAATTTTTGGAGTGATACTAAAAAAGCTCAAAGAATCATTCAAGAAACTAATAGCTTAAAAAATATTATTGCGACTTATCAAAGAGTTGATAAGGCTTTTAAAATGATTCAAGATAATCTTGATGAATTAAAAGATGCATATGATGACCAAATGCTTCAACTAGTAGAAGAAGATTATCTGAATATAACTAAGACCTTTGAAGAATTTGAAATTGAAGTATTACTTAGTCAACCATATGATAAAAGTAATGCAATTTTAGAACTTCATCCAGGTGCTGGTGGTACAGAATCGCAAGATTGGTGTCAGATGTTATATAGAATGTATTGTCGTTATGCAGAAAAAAAGGGTTATAAAGTAACAGTCTTAGATTATCAAGATGGTGATGAAGCAGGTATTAAATCTTGTAGTATCTTAATTGAAGGTTATATGGCATATGGCTATTTAAAAGCGGAAAAAGGAGTTCATCGTTTAGTTAGAATTTCACCATTTGATGCTGGAGGAAGAAGACATACTAGCTTTGCTTCAGTAGATGTTATGCCAGAATTTAATAATGAAATTGAAATTGAAATTTCGGAAAATGATTTGGAAGTTACGACCATGCGTGCTAGTGGAGCTGGGGGTCAACATATTAATAAGACGGATAGTGCAGTTAGAATGTTGCATAAACCTAGTGGCATAGTGGTTAGTTGCCAAACAGAAAGAAGTCAAATTCAAAATCGTGAACGCTGTTTAAATATGCTTAAAAGTAAGCTTTATCAGCAAATGATTGAGAAGCAACAACAAGAAATAAATGCTATAAAGGGTGAACAAAAGGCCATTGAATGGGGTTCACAAATTAGATCATATGTTTTCTGTCCATATACCATGGTTAAAGATTTGCGAACAGGTTATGAAACAGCAGATGTTGATGGTGTTATGGATGGTGATTTAGATGCATTTATTTTCTCTTATTTAAAATCACAAATATAAAAAAAGGGGTGCTATTTTAAGCACCTCTCACTATTTAATTATAACACAAAAAAAATTTTAAAAATAGACTTGTTAGATATTATATCCATGATAATATATAAGTACAAAAAGAGATAGATAAATCTCAAGGAGGATCTATCATGAAAGAGGTACTACTAGAATATTAAGATGACGTTCTTAGATAGTTTGTAGATGCTACTAAGGACGGAAAAGGCGAATGTTTAAGAAAAGTATTACTTTATTTGCCTCAATTTATATAGATAATTAAACATTCAAATTTTATAATTAATAATTAATAGAAAGTGAAAAGTCTACATGAGGTTAGACCAATGGACAGTTTAATCAGTTAAAATTGAATATTAAATTGATTCAAGCAAAAGTTAATTTTAAAATGATAAGGTGAAATAGGAAGAAAAAGTATAAATGTATAAGATGAATTTTAGAATTGATTAGTAGCTTGAAGTGAACAAAATACAGATTTTGTTATATAATAATAGGTACATTATTAGTAATGATAGAGGATGGTCGAAAAAGATCATCCTTTTTATTTGGTAGCTTCTTTGATTTTTGTGATTACTTGTGTATAATTGAGTAGTATTAATAGGAGTTATTAAAATATGAATGTTAATGATAAAATAATAGCTTTAAGAAATTTAATGAAAGAAAAAGGAATAGATTTATATTATATTCCAACTGATGATGATCATATGAGTGAATATATTGGTGATCATTTTAAATGTCGTACTTATATGTCTGGTTTTACTGGTTCTGCTGGTTTTTTAGTTGTAAGTGCAAAAGAAGCGGGATTGTGGACAGATGGAAGATATTTTGTTCAAGCTGCAAAACAATTAAAAAATTCTGAAATAAAATTATTTAAAATGGGTATGGCTAAAGTTCCTACGGTTTTTGAATATTTAGTAGATAATTGTCCAACAAAAGGAACTGTTGGTTTTGATGGTAGAGTAGTGAATGCTAAAATTTATGAAGAATTGAGTCAAAAATTAGCTTTAAAAGAAGCTAAAATTAAAGCTGATGAAGATTTAGTTAATATGATTTGGCAAGATCGTCCTAATATGCCTGATAGTAAAGCCTTTATTTTAGATGATAAATATACAGGAATGTCAATTGTTAAAAAGATTGCTAAAGTACAAGAAGATATTAAAAATGAACATTGTGATTATTTGGTTGTTACAAGTTTGGAAGATGTTGCTTGGTTATTTAATCTTAGAGGTGATGATATAGCCAATACTCCAGTTAATTATGCTTATGCTTTAGTAGGCTTAAATGGGGTTAAATTATATATTGATGTTACAAAATTAGATGATAGTATTTGTGATAAATTGAAAAAGGCTAAAGTTGAAATTTGTGATTATGAAGCTTTAGCTAATGATTTAAAGGAAATTAAAGAAGGTAAAATTTGGCTTGATAAAACTAAATTAAATGCTTATTTATATAAACAAATTTCTGTAGATATTTTAGATTCTAGAAATCCTATTGTATTATATCGGGCAATTAAAAATAGTATTGAAATTAAAAATACTAAAAATGCCCATATTAAAGATGGGGTAGCGATGACTAAATTTATTTATTGGTTAAAAAGTAATGTTGGTAAAATACCAATGAGTGAACTTAGTGTGCAAAATAAATTATATGAACTAAGAGCGTTACAAAAGGATTATATTGAACCATCTTTCTCTACAATTTGTGCTTATAAAGGTAATGCAGCAATGATGCATTATAGTGCTAGTGAAACAAGTAATGCAACATTAAATAATAGTGGATTTTTATTAATAGATAGTGGTGGAACATATTTAGATGGTACAACAGATATTACTAGAACTATATGTTTAGGAAAAGTTAGCAAGAAAGATTGTTTCTATTACACTACAGTTTTAAGAGCTATGTTGAATTTGATGCATGCAAAATTTTTATATGGTACAACAGGAGCTAATTTAGATATTCTAGCAAGGGGAATTTGTTGGCAATATGATATAGATTATCAATGTGGTACAGGTCATGGTGTTGGTCATGTTTTAGCTGTTCATGAAGGTCCACATAATATTCGTTGGGGTAAAGGTGTTGCGGCTGAAGTGGCATTTGAACCAGGAATGATTGTTACAGATGAACCTGGTATTTATATTCCAGATGTTATTGGTATTAGAATTGAAAATGAATTATTAGTTTGTAATGGTACAAATAATGAATATGGACAATTTATGCATTTTGAACCATTGACTTTATGCCCAATTGATTTGGATGCAGTAGATGTTAGCTTAATGAATGATCAAGAAATTGAATGGCTTAATAATTATCATGAATTAGTTTATAATAAACTTAGTTCATATTTAAATGAAGAAGAAAAATTATGGTTAAAGACGCAAACTAGAAAGGTAATTAGATAAAATGCTTTTTGTATCATGGAATGTTAATGGATTAAGAGCTTGTGTCACTAAAGGTTTTGAAGATTTTTTTAAAGAAATGGATGCAGATTTTTTCTGTATTCAAGAGACTAAGATGCAGCCTCATCAATTAGTTTTAGAACTTCCTGGTTATCATCAATATTTTCATAGTGCCATTAGAAAAGGTTATTCAGGTACAGCAATATTTGCGAAAAAAGAACCTATAAGTGTTAGTTATGATTTTAATGATGATAAGCATAATGATGAAGGAAGAGTTATAACTTTAGAATATGATAATTTTTATTTGGTTAATGCTTATGTACCAAATAGTAAAGAAGGTTTATTGCGTTTAGATTATCGCCAAGAGTGGGAAGATTGGTTAAGAGAAAATCTAGTAAAACTTAGTATGAAAAAAAGTGTTATCTATTGTGGTGATTTAAATGTAGCTCATAATGAGATAGATCTTAAAAATCCTGATAGTAATCATAAAAATGCTGGTTTTTCAGATGAAGAACGTAATAAATTTAGTGAATTATTAGCTAGTGGTTTTGTTGATACTTTCCGTTATCTTTATCCTGAAAAGGTTGAATATTCGTGGTGGAGTTATCGTTTTAATGCGCGTGCTAAGAATATTGGCTGGCGTATTGATTATTTTATTGTGTCGAAAGATTTGAAAGAAAAGATAAAGGATGCTAAAATACATAGTAATATATATGGTTCAGATCATTGCCCAGTTAGCTTAGATATTGAACTATAGGGGAGATTTAATATGGAAATTAAACAATATGTGGAAAATTATCGCCAACAATTGCTTGATTATTTAGCTAAATTAGTTAGTTTTAATAGTGTTGAGGGTAAAAGTGAAATAGATGCACCATTTGGTAAAGGACCAAAGGATTGTTTGCATGAAGCTTTAAAAATATGTAAGGAATTAGGTTTTGAAACAACTAATTTAGATAATTATTGTGGTTATGCCCAAATTGGTGAAGGTGAACAAGTTATTGGTATTTTAGGACATTTAGATATCGTACCTTGTGGTGAAGGATGGGACAGTGACCCATTCGAGATGGTTATTCGTGATGGTAAAGTCTATGGCCGTGGGGTTAGTGATGATAAAGGTGCTGTAGTAGCAAGCATGATTGCTTTGAAAATTATCAAGGATATGGGAATTAAGCTTGATAAGCGTATTCGCTTAATCATGGGTTGTAATGAAGAAACTGGATCAAAATGTTTAGCTCATTATGTTGAATGTGAAGGACATATTGATATGGGCTTTACTCCTGATGGAGAATTTCCAGGAGTTCATGGTGAAAAAGGCATGATTGGGGGCTTAATCAAGAGTAAAAATACTAAGATTATTGATATTAAAGGTGGAATTGCTAGCAATGTTGTTTGTAATCATTGCATGATTAAAGTTGAAAAGAATTCTTTTAGTAAGCGTGCTTTTGAAGATTACTTAAATAATAATGATATTGAATATGCAATTGATGAAGAAGATGATGCTTTAATTATTAATGTTAAGGGTGTAGCAGCTCATGCAAGTACTCCACAAATGGGTGTAAATGCAATTTCTTATACTTTATGTGCTTTAAAGGCTGCAGGTTTTAATGATTCTTTTGTAGATTTTTATTGTTCACATATTGGCTTAGAAACAAATGGTAAAATGTTAGGTATTGATGTTAGCGATGATTATGGTGAGTTAACTTTAAATAATGGTATTATTTATAAAGAAGATGATACGATATATGCAACATTAGATATGCGTTTCCCTGTTACGATGATTTCTAAACAAGTTATTAATTTAATGAAAGATAATTTGGAAGATGAAAATGGTATTATTGAAATAAATAGTCGGGTTGAACCATTATTTTATCCAATTGATAGTCCATTAGTTTCAAAATTATTGAGTGCTTATCAAGAAGTTACTAATGATTATGATACTATGCCAATGACTATGGGTGGGGGAACATATGCTAAAGGTATTCATAATTGCATAGCATTTGGTTGTGCTTTCTTAGGTGAAGATAATCATATTCATGATGCAAATGAATGTTGTTCCATCGATAGTTTAATGAAGCAAGTAGAAATTTATACGATAGCTATCATGAAATTATTAGAAAATTAGCCTCTATATAAGAGGCTTTTTAACTGAGGAGGGTAAAATGAAAAAAATTGCAATAATGTATGATTTTGATAAGACTTTATCAAATAAAGATATGCAAGAATATAGTCTTATTCCTTCACTAGGATATGAGGATACTAGTAAGTTTTGGCAAGAAGTTTCTGCTTTTAGCAAGTTAAATAAAATGGATCCAATTTTGTCATATATGTATAAAGTATTAGAAAAAAGTAAAAATGGATTAGGCTATGATTTTTTAAAATCATTAGGAAAAGATGTTGAATTTTTTGATGGTGTTGAAGATTGGTTTGCAAGAATAAATCAATTTGGTAAAGAATATGGTTATGAAGTTGAGCATTATATTATTTCTAGTGGTATGAAAGAAATGATTAAGGGAACTACTATCGCTAATAATTTTCGTAAGATATTTGCATGCAAATATGTCTATGAAAATAATAGAGCTATTTGGCCAGGAGTTTGTGTGAATTATACAACTAAGACACAATATATTTTTAGAATTAATAAACAAGTATTAGATGAAAATGATGATGATAGCTTAAATACTTATGTAGATATGAATTCTAGGCCTATTCCTTTTACTAGGATGATTTATATTGGTGATGGAATTACTGATGTTCCTTGTATGCGTTTAGTTAAGGAATATGGGGGAAATTCCATAGTTGTTTATAATAAAGCGAAAAATAAAAGCATGATGATAGCTAAGAAACTTATTGATGAAAATAGGGCTAATTTCATGTGTGAAGCTAACTATACTAATAATAGTAGAATTGATAAAATTGTTAAGATGATAATCAAAGAAATTAGCGCTAAGGAGGAATTAATTGATGCCCAAGGCTATGATGAAAACTAAAATTATTCTAATAATTATCTTAATTATCTTAATTGGTTGTGGTTGTTTTTGGTTATTAAAGCCAAAAGAAGAAATTGAAGTGCATAGTATATATTTAGATTTAAGTATTCCTTTATATCAAGATAGCAATGTTGATGAAAATTTACAACAAGCTAAATTATTAGTACAAGCTATTAATAATCAATTAGCTGAAGAAAAAAATTTAGAATTAATTGTACAAGATGATGAAAATTTGTTTCAAGAAAAAGATTTGAGTGCTGATTTAACTTTAAGTATTCAATGTTTAAAAGCTGATGAAAGTAAAATAACTAGTTATTTGCCTATTAGTAATGATAGTAAACATGATGATAGTTTGAAATTTGCGAATATTGTAGCTAATAATTTAGTTGATTTAAATTATCAAGGTAATTATTATTACTATCTACTACCAGTTGGTAATGATATGTATCATGAATTAACTAGCCAAGAAAAAATTGTTGATGAAACTGCAATTGGTTTACCACTTTTAGCTAATTGTCAAAAGCCTATTATCATGTTAAATTATTATTATCAAGAAAATAATGAAGAAGTAATGAATACTTTAGCTAGTAAACTTGCTGAAGCAGTCATGACTTATTTTAATGAGGCTTAATATGGATAATGCTAGTAAATTTTTGGAGGCTTTTGTTTCTATAGAACAAAGTATGAGGGATATTTTAAAACCTTCACGCAATATGAAATTTTATCAATTGGTAAATTTATGTTCAAAAAGTAATCCGATTATTAGATCTAAACAAATGGATTTAATGGAATATGCGGATTTAAGAAACGCTATTGTGCATCAAAGAGGTAATCAACAGGAGATTATTGCCCAGCCTGTTGATAGTGTAGTAAATGATATTATGGCAATTGCTCAAGCATTAAAAAAGGATGAGCAGATTGGTATGCACTTGCATAAAAAAGTGGTTGTATGTCATCCTAATGATTTAATTTTAGATACTTATTATTTGATGCAAAAATTGGGTACTAGTAAATTACCAATATATGATGAAGATAAATTTATAGGGCTAATTACTTATAAAGAAATAGCTAATTGGGCTATCAATCAACCGAGTTTGCAATATATAAGTGAAATTATTGAAGAGTGTGCTGATGATCGTGTTATCTTTATGGATCGTAAACGGGATATTTCTAAAATAATTTTAGAATTTGAAAACTCTTTAAAAAAAGGTATTTATGTATTGGTGGTAATTATTACGGAAACAGGTATGAAAGATCAAAAGCCTTTAGGTATATTTACGGTTTATGATTTACCAGAATTAATGTCTTATTTATATTAAAAAAACTAGGAGCAAATCCTAGTTTTTATAATGGTGGTAAATTTAAACAAATAGATATTAAAATAGGTACAAAGAAAGAGCAGATGATTCCATTTATTACAGAGAGTACTACTGTATGTTCATCAGTATATTTTAACATCATTGGTAAAGTAGTATCCTCACTGGTAGCTCCAGCTGGAGCTATACAAGTATAGTAATTAAATCTTATGGCGATAAAGGGAATGATGAAAAAAGAAAATATTTCCCGCATTAAATTACTTAAAAAGGCAATCGAGCCAATTGAAGAATTAACTAATTTACTAAGGGTTGCGCCCGATAGACTATACCATCCCATACCACTGGTGATTGCCATACTATAGTTATAAGGAATATTAGTCAATAATGAACATATTATGCCAGCAAAAAATGAGGCGATGATAATACCAAATGGTATGATGAATATTTTTATATTAAATTGTTTTATTTTGGTTAGTACTCCATCTTGCATACCGATGCTAATGCCTACCGAAAACATTAATATATATAGAATTAAATCGGTATTTTGGGTAATTAAATTTAATAAATCTATATTTAAGTCTAATATGCCAATAAATAGACCAACAATTAGGGCAGATACGGTATATTTTACCATTGGCTATCCTTCCTTTCTTTATTAGTCATAAAGCGTTTAGTTAGAAAGTATACGACGATAATAGAAAGTATGGTAGGAATAATAAAGAAGATAAAGCTTGTTATTCCTAAATTGGCAAGTTCATTAACAAAATTTTCTTTACTTCCAATATTTATTCCCATTGCAAATATTAAAATAATGGTGGCTATAAGTTGTATTTTTTCATTTATGATTTTGAAATTTTTATTTTTTATAAAATTGCCAATAATAATTCCTATTGCCATTACAATAATAATATCCATATTAGTATCCTTTCATGCACTATGGTAAAAATAATATCACTTTTTTTGATGAAATTGTAGTATCTGTTTGATATAATCTATAACTAGTGGAAAAACTTAAAAAATAAAAAGGAGCCATTTTTATGGGGATAGTTGAATTATTTATTCTAGCAATTGGTGTTAGTATGGATGCTTTTGCGGTTTCAATATGCAAAGGTTTGAGTATGAAAAAGACTAATATTAAGGCTATGGCTACATGTGGGCTATGGTTTGGAAGCTTTCAGGCTTTGATGCCACTTATTGGTTTTTTGTTGGGTAGTTTGTTTGCTAGTGCTATTCAAGCGATAGATCATTGGGTTGCCTTTGCCTTATTGGCATTTATTGGCATAAGCATGATAAAAGATGCTTTTGGTGATGAAGAAGAGGAATGTGATGCTGATTTTTCTTTTAAGACGATGTTTACTATGGCTCTAGCTACTTCTATTGATGCTTTGGCTATTGGCATATCTTTAGCGATGGTTGGCAATGTTAATATTATTTTAGCTATTACTTTAATTGGTATTACTACAGGTATAATATCGGCAATAGGAGTTAAAATTGGGGGTATTTTTGGTAATAAATTTGAAAAGAAGGCTCAGATTGCTGGAGGTATTATTTTAATCATATTAGGTATTAAAATTTTATTGGAACACTTAGGTATTTTGTAGATTCTCATTTTACAAGACAATGTTCTTACGATATGTCGTATAATATTTATGTCATTTAATCTATATTTTTAGTAGGAGGAAAGGCCATGGATCAAAAAAAGATTGGTGATTTCTTGAAGAGTTTACGACAGGAAAAAGGATTAACTCAGACCCAACTTGCGGATATTTTATATGTTTCTAATCGTTCTATTTCTAGATGGGAACAGGGGAATGGTTTGCCAGATATTGATTTGTTGTTAAAATTGGCTCATTTTTATGATGTTAAGCTTGAAGAAATCTTAGATGGTCAAAGGAATAATATGGATAATAAAATGGATAGCACAGTTTTAAAGGTAGCAGAACTTGAAAATGATGAGAAGAAGAAAATGATTAGAATAATTCAGGTGATTACTTTAATTAGTTTGATTTTTCTTTTAATTAGTTATTTGTTGTCGGATAGTCTAGGCCAAAATGATATAATTGATTTTATCTTTGGCTTTGGAAATGGATTGACATTTGGTACTTTAGTTTTAATCTTGATTATAACTAGTCGTTGGGGTATTAAAATAAAAGAATTTAAAAAGCGTATTACTAAAAATGATAAAAGGTCTACCAGATAGTTGGTAGACTTTTTACATATAGAGGAGTTTGTCTAAATGTTTATTGAATTTAAAATTTATTGAGTATAAAATGTTTCCTATGAAAACGATTAAGAATTTATGGCGTTATCTAAAGCCGTTTTGGTGGATCTTAATTTTGATACTAGGGCTTACATTTGCTCAAGTTCAATTAGATCTAGCCCTTCCTGATTATATGTCTCATATTGTTACTTATGGTATTCAATATGGTGGTATTGAGGATAGTACCCTTGAAGTTGTTAGGAAAGATACTTTAGATGATATGATGTTATTTATGTCCGAAGCTGATAAAGAAACGGTATTAGCTTCTTATACCTTGGTGGAAAGTGGTACACAAGGTGTGGTTGATGATCAACTAATAGAATTTAAAGAAGATGTTTACTTACTTAATGAGAGCTATGATGAAAATCTTGCTAGCATAGAGGAAAGACCTTTAGTATATGTTTATTCCTTATATGCTAATGGGGTAGATGATATCGCATCATTAGCAAGCAATGAAACAATGATGGCTTCGTTAGAAGAACAATTAAATAGTTCTATGAGTATTCAAGATGGTAGTCTATCAACAATGGCAATTATGTATGTAGGTGATGAATATGAAGCTGTTGGTATGGCTATGGATACATTGCAAACTAATTATATCTTGCATACTGGTTTGACGATGTTATTGATTGCTGCCTTATGTGGACTTACTCAAGTTGTTTCTACCTATATGGCAACAAGATTAGCGGCAAGAGTGGCAGCTAATGTTCGTCATGATGTATTTAAGAAAGTTCAATCTTTAGCTACTAGTGATATGGATAAATTTTCTTTGAGTAGTTTAATTACTAGGACGACTAATGATGTTACTCAGCTTCAACAACTTGTGCAGATGATGTGTCGTATTATTTTGATTGCACCAATGATGGGTATTGTATCAATAACTAAAGTTTTACGTTATCCTGATCTTATTTGGATCTTAGGAGTTTCTTTAGCTTGTATTATTGGAATTATGATTGTTGCGCTTGTTGTAGCAATGCCAAAATTTACTAAGATTCAGGCATTAGTTGATAGATTAAATAAAGTTATGCGTGAATTTTTAGATGGTCTGCTAGTTATAAGAGCGTTTAATTCACAAAAAGCTGAAGAAAAGCGTTTTGATGATGTAAATAATGAATATCGTAAGACGGATTTATTTGTTTCAAGAGCTATGTCTTTAATAATGCCATTTTTGATGTTTATTATGAATATGACAACGGTACTTGTTGTTTGGTTTGGTTCTAAACAAGTGGATATTAATGCGATTAGTGTTGGAGAAATTATGGCCTTTATTCAATATGCGATGCAGGTACTTATGAGTTTTATGATTGTAGCTATGATTTGGGTTATGATTCCTAGAGCTTTAGTTAGTGTTCGTCGTATATTTGAAGTCTTAGATACTAAAGATGCAATATTAGATCCTAAAGTACCTAAAGATATGCCTAAACGTAATGGTGTCTTATCTTTTGAAGATGTTAGTTTTGCTTATCCTGGAGCAGATGAACCAGTGCTTGAACATATTAGCTTTGATATTAAACCTAATGAGACTGTAGCTTTTATTGGCTCTACTGGTAGTGGTAAGAGTACAATAGTTAAACTTATCTTACGTTTATTTGATGTTACAAAGGGTAAGATTACATATAATGGCACGGATATTCGTGAATATCGTCAAAAGGATATTCGAGAGAATATTGGTTATGTACCGCAAAAAGCAGTCTTATTTTCGGGAACAATTAAATCTAATGTTGAATTTGGACGTCATATCGATGATAAGACTTTAAATACTGCTATAGATGTTTCCCAATCTAGAGAAATAGTTGAAGAGAATGCTTTAGGTTTAGATGCTGAAATTGTTCAAGGAGGTACAAATGTATCTGGTGGACAAAGACAACGTCTATCGATTGCTAGAGCACTTGCTAAAGATAGTAATATTTATATTTTCGATGATTCATTTAGCGCTCTTGATTATGCTACCGATAAAAAATTAAGAAAAGCTTTAGATATTATGACTAGTGCTAAAAAGGCAACAGTAATTATTGTTGCCCAAAGAATTTCGACAATTAGGGATGCAGATAAGATTATTGTTTTAGATGAAGGAAAGATTGCAGGTATTGGAACGCATAAGGATTTACTTGAAAAATGTCAAGTTTATAAAGAAATTGCCTTATCGCAACTTTCAGCGGAGGAATTAGCTAATGCCTAGAAAAAATAGAATACATGAAAAGCCTAAAAACTTTAAAGGCACTATTAAAAATCTTATTAGCTATATGCGTCCTTATTATTTGCGAATATTCTTTGTTTTATGTCTAACTATTGGAGCTACTATTATTTCTATTGTAGGGCCTAAGATCTTAGGTAATGCTACAACTTTATTATTTGATGGTATTGTAGCTAAAATTGGTGGTACAGGTAGTATTGATTTTGCAGGAATATTTAGAATTCTTTCAACCTTAGCATTTTTATATCTATTATCTTTCTTATTAAATTATTTAGCTAATTTTACTACTTCATTTATATCTACTAGTGTTTCATATGATCTTAGAAAGAGAATTAGTGAAAAGATAGATCGTTTACCATTAAAATATTTTGATAAACAAACACATGGTGAAGTTTTATCAAGAGTAACTAATGATGTTGATAATATTTCTGCTAATTTAAATAGTACGATTCAACAAGTTATCTCAAGTATTGTTACGGTAGTTGGTGTCTTGTGGATGATGCTTATCATTAGTCCTACTTTGACAATTATCGCTTTATTAATTGTGCCTTTAACGGGATTTTTTGCAAGTTTCATTGTAAAAAAGAGTCAGAAATATTTCTATGCTCAACAGGCTTATTTAGGTGATGTTAATGGCTATATAGAAGAGATGTATAGTGGACATACTATTGTTAAGACCTTTAATTATGAAGATAAATCAATAAATGAATTTGATGAGCTTAATGATAAGTTATACAATACAGCTTATAAATCACAATTTTTAGCTACTGTTATGCATCCAATTACTAACTTTCTAGGTAATCTTGGTTACGTGCTAGTATGCTTAGTTGGGGGTATTGAAGTAATTAATGGACGTATGCCAATTGGTGATATTCAAGCCTTTGTACAATATGTTAGACAATTGAATCAACCAATTACCCAAGTTGCGCAAATCTTGAATGTTATTCAATCAATGACAGCTGCTGCAGAAAGAATCTTTGAAGTATTAGAAGCTCAAGAAGAAGTGGAAGATACTAAAAATCCAACTAAAATTACTGATGAAAATGGTAATATAATTATTCAAGGAAATGTATGTTTTGAAAATGTTAAATTTGGTTATGATCCGGATAAAATCATCATTCATGATTTTAGTATGTATGTAGCACCAGGTAAAAATGTGGCTATTGTTGGACCAACAGGTGCTGGTAAGACAACGCTTGTTAAATTATTAATGCGTTTTTATGAATTAAATGGTGGTACTATTTATATCGATGGTCATGATATTAAAGATTATACTAGACATGATTTAAGATCACTATTTGGTATGGTTTTACAAGATGCTTGGCTATATAGTGGTACCATTAAGGAAAATATTCGTTATGGTAGACCTGATGCAACAGATGAAGAAATTTATGAAGCTTGTAAGATGGCGCATGTTGATCATTTTATAAAGACCTTAGACAATGGTTATGATACGGAAATTAATGAAGAATCCAGTGCGATATCACAAGGACAAAAGCAACTTCTTACGATTGCTAGAGCTTTCTTAAAAGATCCTAAGATTTTAATACTTGATGAAGCTACATCTTCCGTAGATACGAGAACTGAGGAATTAATTCAAAAGAGTATGGAAGCTTTGATGAAAGATCGAACATCATTTGTAATTGCTCATAGACTTAGTACGATCAAAAATGCAGATATTATCATCGTATTAAATGATGGTGATATTGTTGAAGTTGGCGACCATGATACATTATTAGCTAAAAATGGTTTTTATGCTAAATTATATAATTCGCAATTTGAAGAATAAAAAAAAGAACTCTTTTGGATATTCCAA
Source organism: uncultured Erysipelotrichaceae bacterium (assembly GCA_944326095.1). Classification (GTDB taxonomy): domain Bacteria; phylum Bacillota_I; class Bacilli_A; order Erysipelotrichales; family Erysipelotrichaceae; genus JALEVB01. The sequence continues at coordinate 81,191 of CALVCO010000001.1, forward strand.
ATGAGTTCTTTTTTGTTATAAATTTTAAAATTGATTTGAATATTTATAAAATTAACTTAGGCTTTTTCTTATATATTGCATTACTAATGGTTTTTTATGGTGCCATTATGGATATTATCGTAGCGTTCGGGTTATTGTTCATCATTTGTCTTATGCGATTGGTGAATCTGCGATAAAAATCGATGACAACAGAGATATGTTTTTCTATTGTTGCATTATCACCAGACATTTGATTGGGATCTTCCTTAGGACTAAACGAAAAAAGGGAATAATCTTTTTTAACAGGATCTAGTGCAGGATTGTTATGATCTACTTCTAGCATTGTAGCTACTTCATCAATTTCATTAATCATTTTTTTCATCGTTTCATATGTATAAAAATTATATGTTAGATGATATGCAAAATGATCTACTTTATTTTTGAATCCATTATCACGCATCTTATTATATGAAAGTTCCTTATCAAAGTATTTACAAAGAAAATAATAAAGAAAAGCTTTTACGTTTTCTTCTTCAATAGAAATCTCTTCTTCTAATTCGCTAACGTTGCCTTCCCAATAATCTTTCCCTTCAGTTATTATCACTGGACGAAACCAGAAATAAGAGGAATGATCGTGCCCTTCTTTTATTTCTATTCGAAAACTCATATATGTTAACCTCCTAGTTAATTATATTTAAAGATCGTTGTGTATATGTATTGTATCATTTATTTGCTATTATTAATGCTTCTATCTTAAAATTTTATATAATACCGGCCACAAAACTAAGCGTAATTTATTATTTGGCAAAAGGTGCTTTGAAGAGTCATGAACTTTGCTTTTAGTGATACCAAAACCGGAGTTCTATGTAAAATGTTGTTAATCTTTCTATTTTTGCTTAAATAAAAGAAGTTTCAGTTTCTTTTGGGAAAGAGGGCTTATCGATTGCAGTTTACTTTAGTTCTTTTTGCATCACAACTACTGTATAACGTTCCTCTTTCGCCTCAACTCCTGTTGGTATAAATCCATTCTTTTTCCAAAATGCTTCACTTTGTGGATTTCCTTTCACAAATCCCAGACGTATGTAGTAATATCCATTTTTTCTAAAAAAATTCTCTAATTCCTTTACCAGTTTACTGCCAATTCCTTTTTTCTGATAATTTATCGCCATCATAAAGAACCCTATAAAGACAGTCTGTTCATTGGGATATTTAACAATTAGATCGGCAACTGCAACTAAATGAGTTTGCTCAAAATATCCCACATAATATTTTTCTTTTTTTGTAGTTCTTGGTGGAAGTGCATTCATATCATGAATGATAGATTCCTTTGTCACAGCAGGGGTACAATATTCATAAAACATAGGATTTCCTAGTGCTAGCTGATATACTATGTCAGCATCATCTTCCGTTAGTTTGCGTACTTTATACTCACATGATAATTCACTTATGTTCATGCTATTGTATCTCTCTTTCTACAAATTCTTATTTGCCTATACAATCCTTAAAAAAACCATTGATTTTTCAAGACTTCATGCCTGTTTTTCGTGCAAACCTTATCTGTTTGCATTCTTGACACCACCTGTCTTAATTATAGTGAAGTGTTATGCTCTATGCAATGTGACGGTTTAAAAAAATATCATTTCAAATCTTATTTTTATTACCCAGAAGTAAAACTTTCCCGTTCTTAGCATTGATGATTCTTTCCTTTTTGCACTTAGGACACTAGAGAGGGAAGTTTCTTAATTCTGTATCTTCCCGTATCATTGTAGGAGTTTTATTAGCGAGAGATAGGGCATAATATCCATTCTGTTTTATTAAAAACCTTTGTTTTCGACCTATTTGGATTTTTGTTTGTTCAAAAGCATTGCACATATAATTGCTGCCGCACAGAATACAAGAATTAAGTACCATAGATTTTCAAGGCACAAACCATTATCTAACATCAATCGGTATCCCCAAGAAGCAGGGGAAATACGCCCTAGGGCTTCAAGAAAATCGGGCAGCAAGTCGATAGGGAACATAATCCCTGAAAGCATAATCGAGGGTAAAAACACAAGCTGCGCTATCATTGTCAGTTTTGCCTGATTTTTTACAATCAATCCTAATATACTTCCAATGCTCAGCGACACAATGATGAATATGGCAAGCGCAAGAAAGAAAAACGGAAGCTGTACTGGCATAATCGCATCAAACAGTATCGGGGCAAGCAGTAATATAATGGCACAGCTAATCATCAAATGCACAAATGCAGAAAGGAACATTGTAACAAGACCTAAATATAAAGGTACTCCATTTGCTTTATAAACCTTTTTTACATCACTTCCATAAGTTTCAACCAATGATGGTGGTAATCCAATAAACGCTCCCATTGAAACGCTCATCACAATCATAGATTGTATCAGTGTGCTTCTCATTTCAGGCATAACAGAAGTAAAAATACCACCCATAAGCAGAAAGAAAATAAGCGGAACGATATAGCAGGTTACCAACAAAGATTTACTGCGTATATCCAACTTCCACTGTAATGCTACGCCATATAAAAAACCGTTCATTCTGCTTCCCTCCTTGCCATTTCGATAAAATGCTGTTCCAGCGTGCCACGATCAACTTTAATATCTAATACATGGATTTTTTTCTGTTTTAATTCACTAAGTAAAGAAATCAAAGTATCTTCAATATTGTCCGTTTCAAAAGTGTTGTCTTTTTGCTGCGTCTTGATATGGATAAAATATTTTCTTCCAACCATATCGGTCAGTTTTGATGCTGTACCGCAAAAGGCAATATTTCCGTTATTTAGAATAGCAATGCGATCACATAAGGTTTCTACTTCCGCCATATCGTGACTTGCCAAGATGATTGTTTTTCCATATGATTTGAGCTTTCGAATTTGTTCGTGGAGCGATAGCCTACCCTCGACATCAAGTCCCGCAGTCGGCTCATCGAGAAAAATAATATCGGGATTGCCTATAAGCGCAAGAGCAAGATGTAACCGTCTTTTTTGCCCTGTGGATAATTGTATATACTGCTTCTTTTCCATTTCTTTGATACCAAGACCGTTAAGCATGGTATCATCAATTTTTGTTTTATTCCATTTTGCAAACAGCTTTATAGCCTCCATTGGCTTGATATGGGCGGGCAAAGATGATGATTGTAGCTGAATACCCATTTTCCCGTTTACAGTAATCGCACCACTGTCATATTTTCTTAGACCTTCGATACATTCAAGCGTTGTCGTTTTTCCTGCTCCGTTTACGCCGAGCAGAGCGAAAATTTCTCCTTTTTCAATTTGAAGATCAAGACCCTTAAGAACCATATGACTGCCATAACTTTTCTTTAATTCACGAACTTGTATTGCGTCTTTCACGGTTTCACCTCCTCAAAGGGATTTGTTCCAAGTCTTGAAAAATAGACTTGCAAGGCTGGCTCTAAATAAGCATTAACGATTTTCTGCCTTTCTTCCCAAGCGTTTGTGGCAGTATCAATGTTGCCGACTTCCATCAATTTCGGAAGCATACTCATATCGCCATTTGTAAACTCCATAATCAAGCCCCAATATTCTTTTACAACCTGTTGGCATTTTTCACTTTCGGGCGGTACATTTTCTTTTTGAAGCTGTACGATTTCATCACTTAGGCGGTTAAATCTGTCCATAAAATCTAAGCCGCTTTCCTTATCAAATTGACTGCGTATATGGTCGAGCGTATCATCATCGAAACGCTTAATAAGATAATAAGAGTCATTCTTCATTTGTAGATTGACAATAATATCTGCATACTTCTTAAAGTTGACCGTCTGCATTTGTAAAACTTCTGCTTTTAACTGTTCTATTGCTGACAACGAAGCCTGAAGCTGTTCTATTTTTTGGCGTATATCATCTGCCTGCTCTGTAAGAGCATTTGCAACATCAGCCGGTGTTTCCAAAGAGATCAACCGCTCTTTTATATCGTCCAAAGAAAAGCCCAGTGATTTCAAAGATATAATCTGATGAAGTGTAATCAAATCTTTATCGGTATAAAGCCTGCGTCCGCCTTCGCTTTCTGCCGATGGGGAAAGCAGTCCTTCTTTATCGTAGTATTGCAAAGTACGGACGGTAACTCCCATTTTCTTTGCCACTTCTCCAACTGTCATAAATCCTTGCGGAATTGCTCTGTATTTTGCCATAATTATTTACCTCTTGACACCTATTATAAATCGTTACGTGACGTCATAAACAAGAACTTTTTTAAAAAATTTTAGGCGACAAAGATTTTTCTCTGCCGCCTTTTAGTAATTATACAAAGATGATTTCTTTTTTTATAATCTTCTTTGCATACGCTCCTGTTATTGTTTATCTATATCAGTAAGGTAACTGTTTGGCCTACCGCTTGTAAGTAGCGTTATGTATGTATTTCTGTGGTATTCTTTCAAATAACGCAAGTGCCATTGTCCCCACAAACCGATAGGCTGTTCTTTTTCGGCTGGTAAGATAAGACAAGGAATATAATAATCTTATTGACATTAACACCACAGACCATTTTTATCATCGTAAATATACTTGTCCATTGAAAAATCCTCCTAATATATTCGCACATACATCACAGTTCTTTGATTGTCACAATTTTATATCTTGTTATGAGATTTTCTTGCTCTTGCATTTGACCTTATGAGCAAAGAGGGAAAGAGTAAACTTGTGTGTAATCGTATAAAAAGATAAGGCGAACACATTGCGATAAATCCTTTATTTTCAAGGCTTTTGGAGGATTTTATTAAAACACTGTAACCTCTGTTGAGAGGTCATAATTTACTGATATTCAAATTCATATTTATTGGACATAATCATTTACTATTCTCTTATTCTCAAATGATAACAGGACACTAAATATTATTTCTATCAGTAT
>CALVCO010000002.1 GCA_944326095.1 uncultured Erysipelotrichaceae bacterium
CAAATGAATAGAGTAGGTGCAGCTAAAATTGCTTTGGAACAAGCTAAAGAAAAAGCAAATGGCGCAATACTAGCTTCTGATGCTTTTTTCCCTATGGATGATACTGTAGAATTAGCTAGTAAATATGGAATTAGATGTATTATTCAACCTGGTGGTTCAATCAAAGACCAAGATTCTATTGATATGTGTAACAAACATAACATCGCCATGATCTTTACAGGTAAACGTCATTTTAAACATTAATTATGGCAAAAGTTTTAGTAATAGGTAATGGTGGCAGAGAACATGCAATCTGCTATAAATTTAAACAATCAAGCTTAGTTGATGAAGTATTTGTAGCACCAGGTAATCCTGGAATGGGCGATGTAGCTACAATTGTCAATATAAAGGCTAATGATTATGATGGTTTAATTAAATTCTGTAAGGATAATAAGATTGATTTAGTTTTTGTAGGACCAGAGATTCCGCTATGTGATGGTATTGTTGATATTTTAAGTGAACAAGGAATAGATATTTTTGGTCCAACTAAAATGGCTGCAAGACTTGAGGGTTCCAAAGTATTTGCTAAAAATATGATGAAAAAATATCATATACCTACAGCTAAATATGAAACTTTTTCTGATTATGAAAAAGCTAAGGAATATTTATTGACACAAAAATGTCCTGTTGTTATTAAGGCTGATGGGCTAGCAGCAGGAAAAGGAGTAATAATTGCTAAAACAAAAGAAGAAGCTTTAAATAGTCTTGAAGAAATAATGTGTAATAATTTATTTCAAAGTGCGGGTAAAAATGTAGTTATTGAAGAATTTTTAGAAGGTGAAGAATTCTCTTTATTAGCATTTGTAAAGGATGATAAAGTATATGGCATGCAACTTGCGCAAGACCATAAAAGAGCTTTTGATAATGATGAAGGTTTAAATACTGGGGGAATGGGTGCCTATACACCAATCAATCATTTAGCGCAGGATACATATGAAGAAGCCATGGAAAAAATTATGAAACCTATGGCAAAAGCTATGATTGAAGAAGGTTGTCCATTTACTGGTATATTATATGGTGGATGCATGTTGACTAATGATGGTGTAAAAACTATCGAATTTAATGTGCGCTTTGGTGATCCGGAAACTGAAGTAATTCTATTGGCTTTAGAAAATGATTTATATCAGACTATTATGGATATTTTAAATAATAGAGAAGTCGAATTAAAATTTGATAATAACCATTATCTAGGTGTAGTTATGGCTAATAATGGATATCCTGGTTCTTATGAAAAAGGGGCAATTATTGAAGGTTTAGATAATGTTGATCTATGCTTCCACATGGGAACTGGTATCGATGATAAAGGAAATGTTATAGCTACTGGAGGAAGAGTATTATTTATTGTTGGTAAAGGTGATAGCCTTAAACAAGCAAAAGAAAATGCATATGCTAATGTTAAAAAGATTACTTGTTCAAATCTATTCTATCGCCATGATATAGGAGATAAAGGTTTAAAAAATGAATAGGGAACTTTCTTGTGGTGCTATAGTTTTAAATGGTGAGGAGATTTTATTAATTAAAAGTATATTTGGTCACTGGGGCTTTCCTAAAGGTCATCAAGAAGAAAAAGAAACTGATTTTCAAACAGCAATTCGTGAAGTTAAAGAAGAAACAAATATTGATATTAAAATTATTAGTGATACTTATTTTAGTAGTGAATATAGTCCAAAACCAAATGTTATTAAAGAAGTTAGATATTTTTTAGCTTATGCTACAGATATAAATATTAATTATCAAGTTAGTGAATTAACTGATGCAAAATGGGTAAAAATTGAAGATGTAATGGATTATCTTACATTTGATAATGATAAAGAAATATTTATTAAAGCAATGCTAGCATTAGGTAAAGATAAATAAAAAAAAGGGCAATTTTGAAATGAACTTAATCATATCAAAATCGCCTTTTTTTATTTAATAGTTATTTTTTCTTGATGAGTAGCAAATAGATATTCATCAATACAATTTTTAATGCGATCTTTAATTAATTCTTCTGGATCATTTTTTAATAATCCTTCACGAACTTTAGTATATTGAATAGGCATGAATTGACTCATTAAATTTAATGGTACTTCATCTAATGAACGAAGGTTATTAATTAAAGTCTTTAAAGCATTTTGTACTTTTTCATTAGGTAAGTAATATCTACAACGATCAGAGAATGAGAATTTACGTTTAATACGTAAGGCATTTTCATCGCCTTTATAATATTTTGCCCATTTATCTGGTTTTTCTAGCATTGCTTCTTCTAAAACATCAATGAAATTACTTACATTAACATCAGTATTTTTAAATGCTTCATTTTCGATATAAGCTAAAGCAAAGATACCTTCTCTTAAAGCAAATGTTAAAGCAGGTCCAACTTTTAAAATGCCAACACCATCTTCTACTAGTTCTTTTAACTTATATTTTGTTTGATAATCAGTAGAATGACCCTCAAAGACCATATTTGGATATTCTTTGATTGATGCCATTAATTCTGTAGCTTTGCTACGATCATATTCTGTACATCCTGCATCTTTTTCTTCAACACCTGGTTGAACAACAACACCGATAACATTATTCCAAGCTTCTTCTAAACCTAAATTTAAGAAAGCTTTTTCAAAGGTTTTAACAGTTTGTTTAAAATCTTCTACTTTAGTAACTTGAATACCTTGATCAACCGTTGCACCAGTAGCTCCTCCTGGGATTGGAACTTCAGAACCTACAATATATACAGGTTGTAAAGCATCAGGGTTAGTCTTTAATAATTCGTGATAAGTATCTTGAGCTACTTTTGCTAAAATTGAACCACGGCGAGCAATAGTTTCATCACTTAAGCGAATATTTGGATCATCATCTGCTACTTTCATAGAAGTATCAATATGAATCTTAGTAAAACCAGCAGCTACATAACATCGGATTAATTCTTTGGCATTTTCCATTGCTTTTTCTTCTGGTAAAGAAGTCCAGGTTAATGGGCCTAAATGATCCCCACCTAAAATTACTTGATTCATGCTGATACCAACTTTTTCAGCAATTTTTTCTACAAAGTGATGGAAATCTTTTGGTGTCATGTTGGTATAGCCACCAAATTGATCTACTTGATTGCTTGTTGATTCAATTAAGCAATAAGTATTTGTGGCTTTTGCGCGTTCTAAAGCAGCTTCAATAACATATTCATTGGCACTACAGCATGAATAGATACCAACTGCTTCCCCTTGTTTTTGTAAGGTTACAATATCTTTTAAAGGGTGTTTAGTCATTGTTTTCATCTCCTTTTATCTATACTTATTTTATAATAAATAATTTATATAATCTAATAATAAATTTATCTTTTTAGTTAGGAAAAGTACTATTTATATGTTTATATAAAAGAGAAAATAATAATTTTACAAGGAGTTAACCAAATGTTGATAAAAGATCTTCCAGAAATAGAAAAACCTCGTGAAAAAGCTTTAATGTATGGTGTTCAATATTTGAGTAATAATGAATTGTTGGCACTTATTATTCGAAACGGTTATCAAAACACTAGTGCTATACAAATTGCTGAAGATTTAATTCATAAAGCAAATGGTATTTCAAATATAAATAGTTTATGTATAAATGATTTATGTTCTATAAAAGGCATTAAAAAAGTTAAAGCTTTAGAATTAAAAGCCTGTTTTGAATTAGCTAGAAGAATGGCTTTAAGTGAAGTTTCAATGGAAACTAATTTAAATGATCCTCAAAAAATTGTAAAATGGTTACAATTAGAATTAGGTCATGAGTCTCAAGAAAGATTTCTTGTTATTTTTTTAAATAATATGTGTCAATATCTTGCACATAAAGTATTATTTGTAGGTACAATTGATAAAAGTAATATCTATCCTAGAGATATTATTGATGAGGCTTTAAAACAAAAAGCAATTAATATTATTTTAGTTCATAATCATCCAAGTAAAAATATCAATCCTTCAAAAGCAGATAGAGAGGCTACTTTAATGATTATGAAAGCTATGAATCTTGTAGGTATAAGAGTTTTAGATCATTTGATTGTTTCAAATAGTGATTATTTTAGTTTTAAAGAGCATTGTATTATATGAAAAATGCAAAATTTATGATATACTCTTAAATATGAAAAGAGGAATTATCATGAGAAAAAAAGTTGTTCAACTATTGATTGCTGTAGTCTTATTGGTGCAATTAACAGGCTGTACTTCTTTAAATAATCAAGTTGCTTATACGGTATATCCTATAGGCTATATAATTCAAAGAATAACGCAAGATACTACTAGTTATCATTCTATACAAACTAATGATATAGTTCAAAGAGCTACTGTCGTTGATAATTATCAAGAAATTTTAGAAAATAGCGATGTTTTATTTGAAATAGGGCAAGTAGAACCTTACATTACTTTATATCGAACTAATATAAATCAAATGGTGGATGATATAGAATATTTATCGGTTTTAAATGCTACTTACTTATTCCAACGATATACCCCTGTATATAATGGTACGGAAGTTACATATATAGAATCTCCATATTATGATTCGGAATTATTTGATAATGTAGATATTAATGAAAAAGATATGTATTTATGGATGGATCCTATTGCTATGTTGAGCATGGCTAAAGATATAACATCTTGGTATGAAGAACATTATCCTGATAATGCAAATATGTATCGTGAAAATTGTGAAAAATTGGAAAATGAATTGGTTCAATTAGATGGCGATTATCAAAAATTAGCTTCAGAAAATTTATTAGAAAATAAATCGATTAAATTTGTTAGTATGACAGCTAGTTTTGGTTCTTGGCAAAAAGCTTATAATATTGAAGTTTATCCGGTAATTTTAAGTAAATATGGATCATTACCTACTGAAAAGCAATTGGAAGTCATAATTGATAAAATTAGACAAGATAATGTGCAATATATAGCTTATGAACCAAATATGACTGATGATATGATTGAATTATTTAATAGAATTCAACAAGAATTGAATCTTACACGGGTAGATTTAAGTAATCTTAGTAGTTTGACTGAAGAACAACAAAGTCAAGGCAAAGATTATATTTCAATAATGTATGAGAATTTGCAGACATTAGAAGGTATGGCCACAAGTATTGTTCCTGAAGGAATGACGCAAAATTCAGATAATCTTGAACAATGAAGTAGATAATTCTGCTTCATTTTTATACTATATATACGAAAGGAGATACTAATAACTTATGGAAAAAATGTTGATGGTTGATGGTAATTCCATGTTATTTAGAGCATTTTATAGTAATTCTTCTCAACTTTTAATGACAAGTAATGGAATATATACAAATGCGGTCTATGGATTTGCAATGATGTTTCAAAAGGCTATCGAAATGATTGAACCAGATTATGTATTCGTAGCTTTTGATGCAGGTAAACATACTTTTAGACACGATATGTTTGCTGATTATAAAGGGGGAAGAAAAGAGGTACCATCAGAATTAGTTGGACAATTCCAATTGATTCGCGAATATCTAGATGCTTTTAATATTAAGTGGTTAGAGATGCAAGATATAGAAGCTGACGATATTATAGGTTCCTTGGCTAAAAAATATCCACAGTGTCAAATGCATATATTATCGAGTGATAAAGATTTATTACAATTAGTTGATGATACCACAACTGTATGGTTAATGCGTAAGGGTGTGGGTAATATGGAAAAAATGGATGAAGAAGGAGTATTAGAACGCTTTGGTTTAAAGCCTAAGCAAATTATCGATCTTAAGGGGTTGATGGGAGATAGTTCAGATAATATACCAGGAATTTATGGCATTGGTGAAAAGACTGCAATTAAGCTTTTGCATGATTATAATAGTGTAGAAAATTTAATTGATCATGTTGATGAATTAAAAGGTAAGCTTAAAGAAAAAATAATTAATGGTAAAGAAAGTGCTTTATTAAGCAAAAAATTAGCTACGATAAAAACAGATGTTGATCTTAATTTAGAACTAAATGATTGCCTTTTTATACCAAATTATCAAACATTAATAAAATATTTAAAAAGTTTAGAAATGAATAGTTTAGTTGCTAAATATGAAGATAAATTAGTAGATCAAGTAATAGAAAAAAATGATGAAGATATTAGCATAAATATTATTAAAACAATTGATCCTTTGAAATTTAAAGATGGTATAGCTATAGTATTTGATCAAACAAGCCCTAGTTTTATGGATGCTAAAATAATTGGTGCAGCTATAGCTAATGGTAAGGAATGCTTTTATATTTATTTAGAAGATTTATTATCACAATTAGATATATTAAAAGAAATTAATATTATAGGTTATGACGTTAAATATAATTATCATCTTTTAAGTAATACTAATATTGATCTTACATTTGCTTTTGATACAATGGTATCTTGCTTTTTAGTTAATTCTTTATTGAATAGTTGGGATAAAATTTTGATGGAATATCATTTACATCAAGATTTTGAACATAAGGATGTTTATGGTACAGAAGATAAATTAATTTTACGCGATGAACAAATGGCTTTAAGATATTGTTGCCAAAAAGCTAGTAATATTTATGAGCTTTATATACAAACTAAAGATAAATTAACTCAATATGATTTAAATAAGCTTTTTTATGAAATTGAAATGCCTTTGACAAAGGTATTATTTAAGATGGAAAAAGAAGGAATCTTTGTTGATGAACAAAAGCTAGATGAAATAGCTCAAGATTGTAAACAACAAATTGATGCTGCTAGCAGTAAAATTTATGCATATGTTAATCATGAATTTAATTTAAACTCACCTAAACAATTAGCTAGTGTTTTATTTGATGAGTTACAATTGCCTAGTGGTAAAAAAAGAAGTACTTCCCAAGAAGTATTAGAAAAGTTGTTGGGTATGCATCCAATAATTGAATTGATATTAGATTATCGCAAATGGCAAAAAATATATTCTACTTATGCTCAAGGTTTAAAGAAATATATTTATAAAGATCATAAAATTCATACAACATTTAATCAATGCATTTCGGAAACTGGAAGACTTTCTAGTTCTAATCCAAATTTACAAAACATCTCAGTAAGAAATGAAGAGGGTAGAATGATCCGTAAGGCCTTTTTACCTACTAAAGGAAATGTTTTAATCTCTAGTGATTATTCACAAATAGAATTAAGAATGTTAGCACATATGGCTGATGAAAAAGCTTTGATTGAAGCATTTAATCATGGTTTAGATATTCATACTAAAACCGCCATGGATGTATTTGGGGTTTCTAAAGATGAAGTTGATGGTGATATGCGTCGTAAAGCTAAAGCAGTTAATTTTGGCATTGTATATGGAATTAGTGATTTTGGTTTAGCTACGCAATTACATATTTCTCGAAAAGATGCAAAAAGCTATATTGATGGTTATTTAGCTAGTTATCCAGGTATTCATAAATATATGGAAAATATAATTGATTATTGCGAAGAACATGGCTATGTAAAAACTATTAGTAATCGTAGAAGAATGATTCCAGAAATTTATAATAAAAGTTTTATGGTTAAAGAGTTTGGAAAAAGAGCGGCAATGAATGCACCTATTCAAGGATCAGCTGCTGACTTAATTAAAATTGCGATGATTAATATTGATAAAGCTATGGAAGAAAAAGGTTGTCGTTCTAAAATGATATTACAAGTTCATGATGAATTGATTTTTGATGTATATAAGGAGGAGGAAGAATTGATGAAAGATATAATTCGTGATGGCATGGAACATGCAATGAAATTGAAAGTTGTCTTAAAAGCTGATTGTAAAGTCGGAAAGACATGGTACGAGGCTAAATAATGCCAGAATTACCGGAAGTTGAAACAGTTCTAAGAACCTTAGAAAATCGCATCAAAGATCAAGAAATAGTAAATATTAATATATTATATGAACCAATTGTTGGAAATAAAGATTTGTTTGTTAATAGTTTACTACATCAACATTTTAGAGATTTTTATCGTAGGGGAAAATATTTAATCTTTAAAATGGATGATGTATATTTTGTATCTCATTTGCGTATGGAAGGAAAATATTATATTCAAAAACCAGATGAGCCTACAAATAAGCATAATCATATTATTTTTACCTTAAGTAATGGCATGGAATTAAGGTATAATGATACTAGAAAATTTGGTAGGATGGAAATTTATCCTTTAAGTACTGATTTAAATTATTTACATAATTTAGGAGTAGAACCACTTAGCGATAAATTCAATCTTGAATATTTAAAACCAATATTAAATAAAAGTTCCCATTCAATTAAACAAGATTTATTAGATCAACATATTATTGCTGGAATTGGGAATATCTATGCTGATGAAATTTGTTTTTATGCTAAAATTAATCCAGCATGTAAATCTAAAAATTTAGATGATAAGACAATTAATTTATTAGTTGAAGGTACAAAAGAAATATTACAACAGGCAATAAAAGCAGGAGGAACAACTATTCGTTCATATACTTCTAGTTTAGGTGTAACTGGACGCTTTCAACTATCTTGTAAAGTACATCAAAAAGAAAATCAACCTTGTGATATCTGTGGATCTATAATCAAAAAAACAGTTGTAGCTGGAAGGGGAACTTATTATTGTCCTTCTTGCCAAAAAGAGGAAATATAATGAAAATTGCGATTTGTGGTACAATTGCTAGTGGAAAGAGTGAAGTATGTAAAGAAATTGCTAAAAAATATCCAGTATTAAATTGTGATGAATTAGCTAAACAATGTTATAATCCTAAACATGAAGCATATAATAAAATTGTTCAATTATTTGGTGAAGAAATACTGAATCAACAGTTGATTGATTTAAAGAGTATAGCTAAAATAATATTCGAAGATTCAAATAAAAGAAAAAGCTTGGAAAATATTATTCATCCCTATGTAAAAAAAGAAATTCTAGCATTAAATGATAGTTATAATTTTGTAGAAATTGCTTTATTATTTGAATGTGGATGGGAAGATTTATTTGATAAAATAGTCTTAGTTACTTGTGATATGCAAATTGCAATTGATAGGATGATTAAAAATCGTGGTTATGATTATAATCATGCATTAGCACGTTTAAATTCGCAATTTGATCCTAAAGTACAAATAGCTAAGTCAGATTATGTTATATATAATAATTCAACTAAAGAGAATTTAGTTGTAGAAGTAGAAAAAATGTTAGAAAGGATTATACAATGATGGAATTAAAAGCTAAAGATACATATCGAATTCAAGTCCAAGATTTTTTATCACCACTATTGAATTCATCACTATTATCTTTATATCAACCAATCATTGGTCCTTATGCTACACTTTTATATCTAACTTTGATAAATGAAGGAATTCATCAAAGAAGCTTAGAAAATCATGGTAGACTATGTGAAATATTAAATGTGAATATAGTAGACTTATATAAAGCTAGATGTAAATTGGAAGAGTTTAATTTGATTAATAGTTATGTAAAGACATCAGATGATCGTTGTAGCTATATTTATAATATTAATTATCCTTTATCTCCAGATAGTTTTTTTAAAAATGAATTATTTATTAAATTACTTATTCGTTCTATTGGCACTAAACAATTTGAATTAACTGCTAGTAAATTAATTAATAATAAAGCAAATTTAGAAGATTATAAAAATATTAGTTCTAAAATGCGAGATGATGAAATTGCTACTTTAAAATTAGATGAAATTAAAATTAATAAAGTTCGTCCTAAATATAGTTTTATTAATCAAGATAATATAAAATTTGATTATGATCGCTTTTTTAAGAAAATCAGTGCTTTAGTATTTCCTATTGAACTTAGAACGGAAACAAATTTAAAAATTATTGGAGAAATTGCTTGTTTAAATGGAATAAGTGTAGATGAGATGATAATTTTAGTAGGTAATAGTATTGATTTTCAAAAGAAAGAATTTAATATTGAATATCTTAAAAAAGCTGCTGCTAAAATAAGCAATGGTAAATTAAATACTAAAGATATTTATCAATCAAGTCCAATTGCTTTTTTACAAGCTAAGCAAAATGGTGTAGAGATTGCTAGTAGTGATAGAATGATCTTAGAATCTTTAGCATATAAACATGGTTTATCAAATGAAGTAATAAATACATTGATTGAATATGTTTTAAAAATTAATCAAAATCGTTTGATATATAATTTTGTAGATAAAATTGCTAGTGAATGGATTAGAGATGGTGTTAAAACACGAGAAGAAGCTCTTAAAGCTTGTAATAAAGATAATAATAAAAAAGGAAATAAGCCTATGCGCATTATGCCAGAATATCATCAACAAAATGATGATGATACGGATCGTGATGCTTTATTAGCTAAACTTAAAAAGGAGTTTAATAATGGATAAGATTAATTTAAAAATAGAACAAATTGATAATAGTCAATTGATTGAATATTTAAGTAAAGATCCATTGATAATTAAGCTTTTTAAACAAAAAGGATTTAAAAAAGAATTATTAAGTAAATATCCAAATAAATTTTTACGTTATTTGCAAAATAATAGAATATGTCAAAATTGCCAAGGTTTAGAAAATTGTAAACAAAATTTAGAAGGTAAATATTTAGATATTGACTTTGAAGGTATGTTGATTGAAACTTATCGTGATTGTAATTTTAAAAAGGAATACGCGAAAAGAATTGATCATTTAAAATATTATTATCAATGTGATTTACCTAAAGCTCATTTAGATGTAGAATTTAAAAAAATTAATTTAGATAATGAAAATGCAAATTATCTTAAAGTGTTATGGCAATTAAATAATCTTTGTGAAAATAATGAAAATGTATATTTATATGGAACAATGGGTAGTGGCAAGAGTTATTTAGCGGCTTGTGCTAGTAATTATCATGCAAAAAAGATGGAAAGAGTAGCATTTGTTCATGTTCCTAGCTTTTCATTAAAATTAAAAAGCTTAATTAATAATAATGAATATGAACCTTTTGTTGATGAATTAAAAAGAGCGAAATTTGTTGTTTTTGATGATATAGGGGCTGAGAAGATTTCTGGATGGTTTAGAGATGATATCTTATTAACTATCTTAAATTATCGTATGGAAAATAATTTATGTACTTGGTATACCTCAAATGAAGATCTTAAAAGCTTAGAAAATCATTATTCTTTAGCTAATGATGATAAATTGAAAGCGGTTAGGTTGTTAGAAAGAATAAAAACTAATACCAAAATAATCGAATTATCGCAAAAAGATAGAAGATTAATTTGTTTATAGATTATTAAAATGGTAAAATATTAATGTCATTAAAGGAGATTTCTTATGGTTAGAAAAATTGGTATTTTAACTTCTGGTGGTGATGCTCCGGGTATGAACGCAGCAATACGTTCAGTGACACGTGTTGCATTAGCCAATGGTATTGAAGTGGTAGGAATAAGAGATGGATATCGTGGTTTGGTTAATGGTATGTTTGAACCACTTACTAAACGTGATGTTTCAGATATGGTAGATAGAGGAGGAACAAAATTAGGCTCTGCTCGTTTACCAGAATTTAAAGATGATGACGTACAAGAAAAAGCTGTTAAACAATTGAATGAACATGGAATAGATGCGATTGTTGTAATCGGTGGGGATGGATCATATCGTGGTGCTATGTCTTTGACAAAACGTGGTATAAACTGCATAGGTTTACCAGGTACTATTGATAATGATATTCCAGGTACAGATTTTACCATCGGTTTTGATACGGCATTACAAACTTGTGTAGAAAATGTCGATAAATTGCGTGATACTTCAAGTAGCCACCATCGTTGTTCAGTGGTGGAAGTAATGGGTAATCATTGCGGTGATTTGGCAGTTTGGACAGCAATTAGTTGTGGTGCAGAAATAGTTATTACTCCAGAAACTGGCTATGATGAGCTAGATATTTTAGAGCGTTTACGTTATCTAGATAAAGCTGCTAAGAAAAATCATGCAATAGTTATTATTTCCGAAAAAATTACTGATTGTGAATCATTGGCACGTAAGATTTCTTTAAATACTGGCTTTAGTGGCCGAGCAACTGTTTTAGGACATATCCAAAGAGGTGGAAGTCCAACACCAAGAGATCGTGTATTAGCTGCTCGAATGGGTGAAAAAGCTGTAGATTTATTAATGGAAGGCATTGGTGGACATTGTGTAGGTATTATCGACAATAAAATTATCTCAATGCCAATAAATGAAGCTTTAGAAACACCTAGAAGATCTAGAAAAGAATTTTATCGCTTGTTTGACAATTTAATTTAGGAGGAAATATGTTAGGTAAAAAAACAAAAGTGGTATGTACTATCGGACCAGCAAGTGAAAATCCAGAAACAATTGAAGGATTAGCACGTGCAGGTATGAATATAGTACGTTTAAATTTCTCTCATGGCAGTCATGAAGAACATCTTAAACGTATTGAAATGGTTCGTGAAGTTAGTGATAGAACCGGTATTAACCTTGGTATAATGCTTGATACTAAAGGCCCAGAAATTCGTTGTGGTGCTTTTAAAAATGATGTTGAAGAATATACTAAAGGGGAAATTGTTTATGTTACAAAGGCCGATATTATCGGTACACATGAACGCTTCCATATTCAATGCCCAGAATTATTCAATGATATTAAGGCAGGCAATTATATTCTAATAAATGATGGTAAGATGAAACTTACAGTATTAGAAAATGATGGTAATGAATTAAAGTGTCGCATTGAAGTAAGTGGTCCAATTAGTACTAAAAAAGGATGCAATGTTCCTGGCGTAAAATTATCTATGCCATTCATTTCTGAAAAAGATGAATCTGATATTCGCTTTGGTTGTAAGAATGATGTAGATTTTATCGCAGCTAGTTTTGTTAGAAGAGCTGAAGATGTTGACCAAATTCGTAAGATTTTAATTGAAGAAGGTAAACCAACTATTCAAATTATTGCAAAAATTGAAAACCAAGAAGGTTATGACAATATTGAAAGTATTTTAGATGCGGCTGATGGTGTCATGGTTGCTCGTGGTGATTTAGGAGTTGAAATTGAACCACAATTAGTACCTATTTATCAAAAACAAATTATTAAAATGGCTAATAAAGTTGGTAAACCAGTAATTACGGCAACTCATATGTTAGATAGTATGACAGCAAATCCTCGTTGTACTCGTGCAGAAGCAAGTGACGTTGCGAATGCTGTATTAGATGGCTCTGATGGTGTTATGTTAAGTGCTGAAAGTGCAAGTGGTGAATATCCAATTGAAGCTTGTAAGATGATGGCAACGATTGCTGAAGCTGCTGAAAAGATTATTCCGTATCGTGAAAGACTTGATATTTCTAAACAATCAAGTAAACGTACAGTACAAGATGCTATTGGTATTTCTGTATCAGATGCAACATTAACCTTAGAAAATGTAGCTGCTATCGTAGCATTTACGCAAGGCGGAACTACGGCTAGAAGAATTAGTAAATTTAGACCATGTGTTCCTATTTTAGCAGTAACATTTACTAAAGATACTCAACGTAAACTTGAATCTTATTGGGGAGTTACACCAATCTTATCTGATATTCAAAATGATTTAACAAATGATGATGAATTAGCAAGTACATTGGCTAAAGGATATGGTGTTAAACCTGGACAATTAATCATATTAACAGCTGGTTATCCTACAGGAGAAGGTTCAGCTAATATGATGAAAATTATCGAAGTTAAATAGATGTCATTAATTTGACATCTTTTTTATTATTTCATAAGGGATAAACATGTGTCATGAAGTATAAAAAGATTTGATAAAAACTAAAATATATCTTCAATATATTCCATTGATGAATCAGTAAATTCGACAGGCAATGAATAAAAATCGTATGTAGGAATAATGGAGAAAACATGCATAATATAAAAATTAATGGTAAAATAAGAGGGACAAGTAAAGGAGAATATGAAAAACTAACTCATTTTGTAAATTCAGATAAAAAGGAGAAAGAAGATGAATAATATGTATGGTGGGGAATGTATAGTCCCAATTAATAAAAAAGGTATTGAAGAATTAGATGATATGTCTATTGAAAATTCGAAAAATTGGATGGTTTTTAAAGTGTCGAGTGAAGAAGTAGAAGATTTTTTCTTGAGCAATGATTCACCAATTACATATTTTTCTGAACTAGATGAATTAAGCTTTGATATTTATTTTGGAGAAACAGGATTAATTCCTTTTGAGTATGTAGGGCAATGTTTAGCTGTCATGCAACAACATAGCAAGTTTCCAGATGGTGCTATAGCTAAAGCGTTAAAAACAGCATTAAATTATGGAACTTGTGTTGAAGTAACAATTGCATAGAATAATAATTTAGCGCAAAACATGCGCTTTTTTTGTAGGAGGAATAAGTAATGTTTAGACTTATTTTGTATGAAAGCTAATGGCAGAAAAAAGGAAATCAATGTCCTACACAATCACATACGATTGAATATATAAAATCAAAAGGACAAGATGCTATATATTTATACAATTCAATAGGTAGAACTACTCAAGAGTAGTAAAATTGTTGTTTGAAATTTTGTCCATAAATAATGAGGTTGTTTGCATTTGTGAGATGTATGGTTTAACTATTTGTGAACATATATTATATTGCTTGTAAAATTACAACAATTCATATATATGATTTATTTACAAAGGATTTTCGTTATAGATGTTTTTAAGCATTTAAACTGTTATTTAGATTTTAATATTGACATGTTATACTAATATTAGGAGTAAAATTATGGATATATTAAATAATAATTTTGTTTTTTTAGATGTTGAAACACCTAATCATTATAATGATGCAATAAGTTCTATAGGTTTATATGTTTTAAAAGAAGATGGTGAGCTTATAGAAGATTATTATTTAGTGAATCCTGAAACAAGTTTTGATGATTTTAATATTAATTTAACTAATATTAATCCATTAATGGTTAAAGATAAACCTAATTTTTTAATGATTTGGAATAATATCAAAGATTATTTTAATGATGATGCTATAGTGGTTGCTCATAATGCCATATTTGATTTGAGCGTGCTCAATAAATGTTTTAAACATTATCATATTAAAAGTCCTTTGAATCGTTATATGTGCACTTATCAATTAACTAGAAAATATTTATCATTACCTTCATATCGATTAAATAAGGTTTGTGAATATTTCAATATTATATTGGATAACCATCATAATGCTTTGTGTGATACAAAAGCTTGTTTTGAAATATTTATGCATTTATATGATTTAAATGTTATTAAAACTACAGATATTTATAAATTGAAGAAGAAAGAGGATTAATATGGAAGAACTTAAAATAATTGAGAATTATGAAGAAAAGATAGCTGCTTATGATTTAATGTTAAATACATTAATGTTTGATACTGAAACTATAGCTTGCAAAGATGGTAAAGAACATCGTTTAGAGGCCATTGAAATTTTAATGGAAGATTATTATAATCTAAAAAATGATGATAAAGTATATGATGCTTTAAAAAAACTGGAAAATTGTGATTTAGCTTATGATCAAAAAAGAAAAGTTAAATTATTATTAAAGGAATTTAATAAATTGAAGTCAATTCCAAAAGATTTATATTTAAAGATTCAAAGTGTGGCAAATAAATCACAAATGGTATGGGAAAAAGCAAAAGAAAATAATGATTATTCATTGTTTGCACCTTATTTAAAAGAATTAATAAAGTTAGATATTGAAGCTTGTAAATATCGTAATAAGGATTTAGATTGTTATGACTTATTGCTTGATGATCATGAAGAAGGAATGAATCAAGAAAAATATGATATCTTTTTTGATATGATTAAAACAGAATTATTACCTATTATAAAGAAGATAAATGCTAAGAATAGTGAGCTTAATTTTAAAAATCTTAAAGGTAATTATAATATAAATAAACAAAAAGAATTTATTAAAATATTAGCTGATTATTTACATTTTGATAATAGTTGGGGCTATATTGGTGAATATATGCATCCTTTTACGTGTGCAATTTCACCTAATGATGTAAGAATTACTACCTATTATCGTCAAGATGATGTTGTAGATGGTATTTTTTCAACGATTCATGAAATTGGTCATGGTTTTTATGAACATCAAACTTCTGATAAACTAATGGATAGTATTTTATCATCTAAAAGTAATGCTATGCATGAATCGCAATCACGATTATTAGAAAATAATATTGCACGTAGAAAAGCTTTTTGGATAAATTTATTTCCAAAGCTAAAAGAAATATTTGCTAAGGAATTAGAAGATATAGATTTAGATGATTTTTGGCATAGCATTAATAAATCTGAATGTTCTTTGATTAGAACTATGGCTGATGAGTTAACTTATCCAATCCATATTTTAATTCGTTATGAATTAGAAAGAGAAATATTTGCTGGTAAATGTAATTTGGATAATTTAAATATTTTATGGAATGAGAAAGTAGAGAAATATTTAGGAATTAAAGTAGATAAAGATAGTAATGGTATTTTACAAGATGTGCATTGGGCTTCTAATGAATTTGGTTATTTTCCTACTTATGCTTTAGGAAGTGCTTTTGCTGCTCAAATTTTTTATCATTTAAATAAAGAAATAGATGTGGATAATTGTTTAATTAATAATAATTTTATTAAAATTGAAAATTGGTTAAAAGAACATATTCATTGTTATGGAGGCTTATATGATGCGAATACTATATTAAAAAAAGCCTTAAATGAAGAATTTAATCCAAAATATTATATAGATTATTTAAAAGAAAAGTATCAAAAGTTATATGATATAATTAAATAGATTAATGGAGAATATTAAATGAAAATAGGTATAATATCTTTAGGTTGTTGTAAAAATTTAGTTGATAGTGAATATATCATCGGTTTATTAAAAGCTGCTGATATTGAAATTACTACTGATTATAAAAAATGTGATGCTATATTAATAAATACATGTGGATTTATAAATCCTGCTAAACAAGAAGCAATCGATACTATATTAGAAATGGCAGAATTAAAGGCGAGTACAGGATGTAAGTTAATTGTTACTGGTTGTTTGGTTCAAAGATATAAGGAAGAACTTATTGAGGAATTGCCAGAAGTAGATGCTTTTATTAGTTTGGATGAATATCCTAATATGCATAAAATTATTGCAAAAGTATTAAATATTGATATTAAAGAAACATATGGTAAAACTACTAGGGTTCTATCAGGAAAGCCTTGGATGGCTTATTTGAAAATAGCTGATGGTTGTGATAATAAATGTGCTTATTGTGCTATTCCTTTAATTAGAGGTCCATATCGTTCTTTTAAAATGGAAGATATAATTGAAGAGGCTAAACGATTAGCTAAATTGGGAGTTAAGGAATTAAATTTAATTGCGCAAGATACTACAAGATATGGTATTGATATTTATCATGAAAGAAGCTTATATAAGCTTTTAGAAGAGCTTGATAAAATTGAAGGTTTGAGATGGATAAGAATCTTATATATGTATCCTGATGAAATTGATGATATATTATTGGAAACCATGCTTAAATGTAAAAAAGTATTACCATATTTTGATATTCCTATTCAACATGCTAATGATCGATTATTAAAATTAATGAATAGAAGAGGTTCTAAACAATTGATTAAACAACGTGTTGATAAAATACGTTCTATGTTCAGCAATCCAATATTAAGAACTACAATTATTGTAGGTTTTCCTAGTGAAACTAAAGATGAGTTTGAAGAAATGATTGATTTTACTAAAGAAGTTAAATGGGATCGTTTAGGGGCTTTTACATATTCTAAAGAAGAAGATACGCCATCTTATATTATGGAAGATGATGTTAGTGAAGATGAAAAAGCAGTTAGACTTAATCGTTTAATGGATGTTCAAACTTCATTACAAGAGGCTATTAATCAACATTTAATTAATAAAGAATTAGAAGTTCTAGTGGAAAATTATGATGGATTAACAAGAATGTATCATGGACGTAGCATATATAGTGCTCCGGATGGTGTTGATGGAGAAGTCTTATTTAGATATGATAATGAAATTAAGATGGGAACTTTTGTTAAAGTTAAGATTAAAAAGAATAAAAAACATGATTTAATAGCTGATTATATTGAGGAGGTAGGATGATGGAAGAATATATTGGCATTGATTTAGGTGGTACAAATGTTCGCGTTTCTAAAGTTAATGAGGCAGGAGTGATTTTACAAACAGTAAAAGGCCCTTCATATGGCACTGAAGGTCCAGAGATTGTAATGCCTAATATCATTGAAATGATTAAGAAAATTGATAATTATCAAAAATGTGCAGGTATTGGTATGGGAGTACCAGGGCCTGTAGATACTGCTAGAGGAATAATGTGTCTATCTAGTAATTTGTATGGTTTTACTGGTTATCCTATAGTACAACATTTACAAGAAAATTTTCATATGCCTGTTTACTTGGATAATGATGCTAATGTTGCCGGGCTTGCAGAAGCTTTAGTAGGAGCAGGTAAAGGGATGAACATCGTTTACTATGTTACAATTTCGACAGGTATTGGTGGCGCATTGATTGCTAATGGAAGAGTAGTTAGTGGTAAAAATGGTTTTGCTGGAGAAATAGGTAATATTGTTATTGATCGTAATCGTCCTAAGATCAATCATTTAAATGCTGGTGCTTCAGAATGTGAAGCTAGTGGAACTGCTATTGTTAGAAAAGCTAGAGAAAGATTGCCTTATGCTACAATTAATCATGCTGGTGATGTTTTTGCTTTGGCAAGCAATAATGATCAAAATGCAATTGCTTTAGTTGATGAAATTACTACAGATTTAGCTTATTTATTTTCAATAGTTGCGCATGTTTGTGATCCATTTGCTTTTGTAATTGGTGGTGGAGTTATGAAGTCGAAAGATTTATTTTTACCATTAGTAGTGGAAAAATATAAAAATCTAGTTCATGAAGGAATGCGTAATACTTTATTCTTGGAAGCTCAATTAGATGAACCAGGAGTTATAGGAGCAGCAATGTTACCTTTATCAATGAAAGGGTAAATAAATATGAATAATGAATTATTAAAAAAATATGCTAAATTAATTGTTCGTAATGGGGCAAATGTTCAAGAAGGTCAATATGTACTTATTAAGGCGCCAATCCATGCTGCTGATTTTGCTAAAATGTGCGTAAAAGAAGCATATGATGCTAAAGCTTGCTATGTTGATCTTAGATATAATGATGATGAATTGTCTAAACTTCATTATCTTTATGCTGATGAAGAAAAATTGTGTGAAGTACCTAAGTGGCAATTAGATAGAAATCAATATGAAATTGATAATAAATATTGTGCAATCAATATAATTAGTGATATGCCTGATGTTTTTGATGATGTTGATAGCGAATTATTAGCTAAAGTAAATCTAGCTAGAAGAAAAGCTTCTAAGCCATATCAATACTATTTTATGAACAATGTAGGCCAATGGACTATTGCTGCCTTTCCTAATGAAAAATGGGCTAAAAAGATATTTCCTGAATTATCTTCAAAAGATGCTTTAGAACAATTATTTAATAAGATTTTGGAATCAGTTAGAGTTAATGAAACTGATGATCCTCTGGAATTATGGGATAAACATAATAAAGAATTGATAAATCATTGTTTAAAAATGAATGAATTTAACTTTAAATCATTACATTTTACTAATAGTTTAGGAACAGATTTACACGTAGGTTTAGTTTCAAATCATATTTGGCAAGGTGGTCAAGATGTAACCCCTACAGGAATTAGATTTAATCCTAATTTACCAACTGAAGAAATATTTACGATGCCCGATAGAAATAATGTAAATGGAAAAGTAGTTGCGACTTTACCACTTAGTCATAATGGTAAATTATTTAAAGATTTTTCCTTTACTTTTAAAGATGGCAAAATTATAGATTTTGATAGTAAAACTGAAAAAGATTTTTTAGAGAAAATATTAAATATGGATGAAGGTTCTTCTAGAATAGGGGAAGTAGCTTTAATTTCTTATAATTCACCAATAAGCAATCAAAATATTTTATATTATAATACCTTATTTGATGAGAATGCCTCATGTCATTTAGCATTAGGGGCTTGTTATCCTACAAATATTAAAGATGGTGAAAATATGGATGAAAATACTTTACTAGCACATGGTGGTAATATATCTATGAATCATATTGATTTTATGTTTGGTAGCAAGGATATGAATATTGTTGGGACCACGGTTGATGGTAAACAAATTCAAGTTTTTAAAGATGGTAATTTTTGTTTTTAGGAATAAGTCATGTATCATATCTCAGATGTAAAAAAATATTTACGATGTCCTTTGCTTTTTTATAATCATGTGCATAATAAGGAAGAAAAGTATCGACCTTATGTGCGTTTAGATGAAAAGCTAACAGAATTAGCGCGTCAAAAATTAAATGTTGAAGAATATTTTTTAGGACAAAAAAATGATGATAAACAATTAGCTATTGATGCTTTAAAAAAATATGATTGGTTGATGAAAGCTCGCTTTGAATATGATAATCTAAGAATTAAAGTTCCATTTTTACATCGTACAAGTTTAGGATATGATGTTTATTTTGTATACTGTGGAAATTATCCTAAAAATGATGATATCTTATTTTATTCTTTAACTTTGTGGGTATTAAAAAATAATCATATTTATATTAATGATTGTTTTATTATGCATTTTAATGCTAATTATGTTAGACAAGAACAATTAGATCCTCAGGAATTATTTATTATTAGTGATTGTTTTTATAATGATGCTAATTCAAAACAATATAATATTAAAGAAACAATTTTTAGTAAAATGCGTAATTATTCTATTGTTTTAAAAGAAATGTTAGCAGTTGAAAATGGGGAAAAACCTAATGCATTAAGAACTAATAAGTGTACTAAAAGAAGTAAATGCTTATATTATGATCAATGTTTTAAAGAAGAAAAGGAAATAGAAGCTAATTCGATATTAACTTTAGTAACTTCTCAATATAAATATAAAATGTATGAAAGTGGTATTAAATATTTAAAAGATGCTAATATTGATTTATTAGAAGGTACTAATCAACAATATGCGCAAATACAAGCTGATAAAGATGGTGGTATTTTTGTTGATAAACATGCTTTAAAGGGTTGGCTTTCTAATATTCGTTATCCTATTTTCTTTATAGATTTTGAATGGGATACATATGCTATTCCTCCTTATAAGGGAATGAAACCATATGATGTATTATGCTTTGAATATAGTATTCATGTTTTAAATGAAGATGGTTCAATAGATCATCATGAATATCTTGGTACTCATGATTGTCGCCAAAAATTAATTGAAAGCATGATTAGTAATTTAGGTAAAAAAGGTAGCATTATTGCTTATAATGCTAATGGGGCTGAGAAAATACGTTTACAAGAGATGATATTCCAGTTTCCTCAATATGCTAATGAGCTATGGCATATCTATTATCGTATGGAAGATCTTCAAGTGCCATTTATGATGGGAATGGTTTATAATACCAAAATGCGTGGTACTTATTCTTTAAAAACATTAATGTCTGTTGTAGATGAAAAAGCATATAAATCTTTAGATATCAATCAAGGTATGGATGCAGTATTCAATTGGCGACAAATTGATTATGGAGAAGATGTTGATAATGAAGAAGTAATAAAGCATCTTAAACAATATTGTGCTATGGATACTTATGCTATGATTGTAGTATTTAAAAAGTTGCAAGAACTAGTAGCAGATTTCAGATAATTATCACCAATTAATTATATTAATAGTGTATAATATGGTTAACAGGAGGTACAATTTTATGAGATTTGAAATTGTCGGAAAAAATGTAACAGTTACGGAAGGAATGCGCGAAAAAATTGAAGCTAAATTAGGATTTTTAGATAAATATATCTTAATTGATCCTAATACAATTGCTAGAGTTGTTTGTCGTGTATATCCAAATACTCAAAAAATTGAAGTAACTATTCCAACAAAAGTTGGTATTTTAAGAGCTGAAGTAGAACATGAAGATTTCTATGCAGCTATTGATTTAGCTATTGATAAATTGGAAGATCAAGTTAGAAGACAAAAAACTAGATTGTCTAGAAGACATAAAGAATCATTAGCTGAAAGTTTTATTGAACAAGATGATAGTTTATTAGGTGAAAAAGATACACCTGTTAAAACTAAAACTGTTAATCCAGAAAGAATGGATTTAGAAGAAGCTATTATGAGAATGGAAATGTTAGGACATAGTTTCTTTATTTATACTGATAGTGAGGAAGATTGTATTTCTGTCGTTTATAAACGTAATGATGGAAAATATGGATTAATTGAAACAGAATAAAAAAAGAAAGAGGGCATTCTTAAGGGAATGCCTTTTTAAGGGAAAAAGTATGAGTAAAAAGATTTTATTAATTAATGATATGCCAAGTTTAGGTAAAGTAGCATTAAATGCAATGATACCTATATTATCATATCGAGGGTATGAATTATTTGCATTACCTAGTTGTTTGATTAGTAATACTTTAGATTATGGAAAGCATAATATAGAGGATACTACTGATTATTTAATAAACTGTTTAAAAACATACAAATCTTTAAATTTTAATTTTGATTGTTTATGCACAGGTTTTATAATTAATAAAAAACAAGTAGAAATTATAAAAAATATTAAAAAAGAAAATCCAAATATCTTATTGATAGTAGATCCTATAATGGCTGATGATGGAAAATTATATAATAGTATGAATGAGGAAAATATCGCATATTTTCAAGAATTATGTAAAATAGCGGATGTTATTATACCTAATTATACAGAAAGTTTACTATTAAGTAATCAAGATATAGATAATATAAAATGTGATAATTTTAAAATTAATAATATAATAAATGAATTACGAAAAATATGTACTTCTTCAATAGTTATTACTAGTTGTATTTTGGAAGATAGTAGTCATGGTGTATATGGATATGATTGTAAAAAAGAAAATAATTTTTTCGTGCCTTATGAATATATAGATGTTAGGTTTGCAGGAAGTGGAGATATTTTTTCGGCATTATTAACGAACTATTTATTACAAGAATTAGATTTAGAAATGGCTACTTTAAAAGCAGTAAAAGGTATTGGTGAATTGATTAAACAGAATATGGAAATAGATGCATCGATGCCTAATGGGCATTTTAAGCAAGTACAAATTGAACCTTTTTTATCTAAAATTTTCTTTTAAGATTTTACAAAAACTTTACATTTCTATAATATATATTTGATTTTTAGTTGTTTAAATATATAACGTACCAAGAAGGTATGGAGGAAAATATGAAGAAAATTTTATGTGTATTATTTAGCTTGATGCTTCTTGCAGGCTGTTCAAGTACTCCTGCTACAGAAGCACCTGCATCTACAGAGAGTGCTCAAGAACCTACAACTGCTACGAGTACGATCAACGTTTATACTCGTGATGCAACTAGCGGAACTCGTGAAGCATTCGAAAAGGCAATTGGTCTTGAAGAATTAACAGCTACAGCTATCGAAGTAAGTAGCAATGGTGATATGGCTACTAAAGTTGGTGCAGATGAAAATGGTATCGGTTATGCATCATTAAGTACTGATTTTGAAGCAAATAATGTTAAACCTTTGAACTTTGAAGGTGTTGCACCTAGCGAAGAAACTGTATTAGATGGTTCTTATGGTATGCAAAGACCATTCTCTTATGTAACTAGAGCTGCTGGTGATTTTGGCTCAGATGAAAAAGAACAATTAGTTGCTGCATTCATCGATTATCTATGCAACTCTACTGAAGGTATGTTGGTTGTTGAATCAGCTGGTGGTGTTGTAGATACATCTGCAGGTACTCCTTGGGCTGAATTAGCAGAAAATCATCCAATCGTAAATCAAGATAATAGTGGTATTACTATTTCAACTGCAGGTTCTACAAGTGTTGAAAAAACATTATCTGCTGCTTTAGAATCATTCGTTCCAATGGCTGGTAACTTCCAATTCGTTATGAATCAAACAGGTTCAGGTGATGGTCATAAACGTGTATTAGGTGAAGAAAAAGATGGTGTTAATGCTGCAGATATCGGTTTCGCTTCTCGTAGCTTCAATGAAGACGAAGATGTATCTGGCGCAATGGCTAGTGGTCAATATGCAATCGATGCTGTTGTAACCATCGTAAATGCTAATAATCCATTAACTGATATCACAGCTGATAGCTTGAATCAAATCTATTCTGGAACTTTAACAGATTTTAATGCGGTGAAATAATTATGATTAATGCAAGTAAGGAGAAAAAGAATAAAATAATTGATAATATATTCAAATTCTTCTTCTTGGCAATGGCGATATTATCTAGTAGCTTTATAGTTATCTTAGTTCTCTTCATTTTTATGAAGGGAATTTCGCCATTTTTACCAGGTTATGAATTTGGACAAGTAGATATCATTAGCTTTTTATTTGGAACAACTTACCGTCAAGATCAAGGCATTTATGGAGTTGGATTTATCGTTATCAATACGATAATTAGTGCTTTTGCAAGTTTACTACTATCATTTCCAATAAGTGTATTATGTGCACTATTTATTGTGAAAATTGCCCCTAAGAAAATAGGCGAAATCATGAAGAGCGTAGTTGAGCTTCTAGCAAGTGTTCCTAGTATTGTATATGGTGTATTTGCAAGTGGTGTTATTGTAATATTTGTTAAATGGCTAGCTTCAATATTTGGGGTTACTACAGCTGGTGGTAGTAGTTTATTAGCGGTAATTATTTTATTAGCTATAATGATTTTCCCTACGATTACAAGTATGTCAATTACTGCTATTCAAGCTGTCGATAAAGATTTGGAACATGCTTCATTGGCTTTAGGTGCTACTAAAACCCAAACTAATTTTAAAGTTGTTTTAACAAGTGCTAAAAGTGGTATTTTTGCTGGAGCAATTTTAGGAATTGGTAGAGCTTTTGGTGAAGCTACTGCAGTTAGTATGGTTGCTGGTAATAAATTATTTGGACCAACTTTTGATTTATTTGACATTACTAGAACTTTAACTAGTACAATGCTTGCTGGTTTAAAAGAAACTTCTGGTTTAGATTATGATATACGTTTCTCTGTTGGTATTGTTTTGTTATTTGTTATCTTCTTTTCTAACTGGTTATTAAATTTACTAAAAGATAGGATTGGTAAGAACTCATGAGTAGACAAGTAAAAGATAATATTTTAAATGGCATAACATACTTATGTGCATTTTTGGGAGTATTATTCTTAGGATCAATTTTAGTATATGTGCTAACTAATGGGCTTAAATTAATAAATTGGGATTTAATTAAAAATGATTATTGGTCACAAAACTATTTGGTAGCTGTTACTGATAATGAACCTAAAGAATTTACCTGTGATAGTTGTAATGGTTATTTTTCAACTAAATGGGGGGTTAGTTTTACTGATGAAGTGACTTCTCATAAAGAAAATGTAATTACAATTGAATATATTGCACCAGGTAGTCCTTTTGAAAATTTAACTAGTTTAACTGCTGGTGATATGTATGGTACTACTATTCCTGTTGATGAGGGCTATATGATTGAAAAACTTGATTATATAGATAGTCAAGGAAATGCGGCAATTGGTGGTAAAATTTTAAAACAGGATGCTAAGGCTTTACAAGAGAGTTTAGATGATGCTAGTGAAATAACCAGCATTTATATTCAATCACCTGGAGAAGGTATTAGAGGATCTTTAATTGCCACATTATATTTAATTTTAATAAGTTTAGTTATTTCCTTGCCAATTGGTATTGCTAGTGCTATTTATTTAAATGAATATGCTGATAAGAGCAAAATGAATCGTTTGATTCGTCAAGGTATTGAAACTTTGACGGGTGTTCCTAGTATTGTTTATGGCTTGATGGGTGTTTCAGTTTTATTCCCAGTTACAACTGTTTTTGGTGCTACAGGAACAAGTATCTTATTAGGTGGTTTGACAATGGCTATTATATTATTGCCTACGATAATTAGAAGTGTAGAGGAAGCATTGATTGTTGTTCCACAAAGTCTAAGAGATGCTTCATTATCACTTGGTGCGACTAAGTCTCAAACTATTTTTAAAGTTGTTTTACCATGTTGTATGAATGGTATTTTAACTGGTGTTTTATTAAGTATAGGGCGTGTTATAGGTGAAAGTGCTGCTTTGATTTATACGATGGGTACCTTTATTAGTGATAATCCAGTTGTCAATGGACCAGCAACTAGTTTATCTTTGATGATTTGGTCATTTATGTCAGCTGAACAACCTAATTTTGAATTAGCTTGTGCAATTTCCATCATAATCTTAGCTGTAGTATTAGTATTAAATATTATTGTTAAGATAGTTGGTAAAAAATTAAGCAAGAATTTTGTATAGAAGGGATAAATAAAAATGGATACATGTTTTGATGTAAAGAATTTAAATTTGTATTATGGTGAAAAACAAGCCTTAAAAAATATAAATATTGATTTATATAAGAATAAAGTTACTGCTTTTATTGGGCCAAGTGGTTGTGGAAAATCTACATTTCTTCGTTGTTTAAATCGTATGAATGATTTAATTGAAAATTGTAGAATTGAAGGTACTATCTTAAAAGATGGAGTAAATATTTATGAGCCTAAAACTGATGTAGTTGAATTAAGAACTAAAGTTGGAATGGTTTTCCAAAAACCAAATCCATTTCCTATGTCAATTTATGAAAATATTGTTTATGGACCTAAATGCCATGGTTTAAAAAATAAAGCAGAATTAAATCAAATTGTAGAAAAATCTTTAAAACAAGCAGCTCTTTGGGATGAAGTTCATGATCGTTTACATGAAAGTGCATTAGGTTTATCTGGTGGACAACAACAAAGATTATGTATAGCTCGTGCAATTGCTATGCAACCTGAAGTTATCTTAATGGATGAACCTACAAGTGCTTTAGACCCAATCGCAACAAGTAAGATTGAAGAATTGATAGAATCATTGAAAAAAGATTATACTATTATCATTGTTACGCACTCTATGCAACAAGCAAGTAGGGTAAGTGATTATACAGCATTCTTCTTACTTGGAGATATGGTGGAATATGATACTACTTCAATAATATTCCAAAATCCAAAGGATAAACGTACAGAAGATTATATTACAGGAAGGTTTGGTTAATATTTATGGTAAAGATGGATAATAAATTAGATAATTTAAAACAAGTTGTCTTACATATGGCTACATTAATTAATAAAATGTATGGACAAGTTTATGAATGCTTAGAAACAATGAATGTTGATAAAGCATTAGAAGTAATTAAAATGGATGAATTTGTCAATCGCTGTGAAGAAGATGTAAATGATACAGCTATTGAATGCCTAGCTTTATTATCACCTGTAGCTAGTGATTTAAGAAAAGTTATTGCAGCTATTAAAATTACTACTGATCTTGAAAGAATTGGCGATTATTCAAAGAATATTGCTAGTTTCGTAATTAAAAATCATGAATTAGATGATGATACAAAGAAAATGACTAAAGAAATTATGGATGAATTTCTTACAATGCTAGATCATGCGATGGATGCATATGCTAAAGAAGATAGTAAATGGGCTATGCAAATTCCTAATGAAGATGAAGTTATCAATAAAAAATTCAAAGAAATTTCAAGAAATTTACGCAATAAACCTGAATATACTACCGAAAATATTATTAATATTGCAGAAATGCTACGTAATATTGAAAGAGCAGGAGATCATACTAAGAACATTTGCGAACATATTATTTATCAAGTAAAAGGACAACACATAGAATTTGATTAATATAAAAAGACTCATAGATTAATTTCTATGAGCCTTATTTTTTTAAGGATTAAAATGTTTAATTACCTACGATTCCTATTTTAATTTTTTAGGAAATTTTAAATAAAAGGTTGTTTGAATACCTAAATCGCTATCACATTCAATAGATCCATGATGTAATCCTACACCGTGTTTTACTATTGATAATCCTAAGCCAGATCCTTCTATTGCTGTATTATGAGATTTATCTACACGATAGAAGCGTTCATAAATTCTAGGTAATTCTGCTTTACTAATTCCAATACCAGTATCTTTAATCTTGATTAAAACATTATCTTTATCTTCACTTAAGTTGATAAATACTGTTCCATTAGTTTTATTATATTTGATAGCATTTTGAATCAAGTTATATAAAATATCTTCCATTACATATACTATGCATTCACCATATATATTTATATGATGATATATAACTTTTATATTTTTATCAAATATAAATTTATCTAATTTTTCAATGCAGCTAGTTATTAATTGATCATAATTTGCCATTTCAATTTCTAAATCTATTTTGTTTTCATCTAATTTAGATATTTTTATAATATCATTTATTTTATTAATTAGATTGTGTGATTCATTATAAATTTTATTAGCAAACATGCGAATATCTTCTTCTTTGGCTATACCATTTGCCATTATTTCAGCATAGCCACTAATAGATGTTAATGGGGTTTTTAGCTCATGTGATACATTTGCACTAAATTCTTTACGCATTTCATTATGTAAATTCAAATTATTTACTAATGGCACAAGCTCTGGATAAATTGTGTCAGCATTTGGATGAGCTAAATTTAATTCATTTATTGGTTTAACTATGGCATTAGCTTGATGCCCGGCTACAAATAAACATATGATAATAATAAATATTAAGATTACTAAAGAAATAATAAATACGGGTATTAGAATACCAAAGAAACTTGAAGTTACCATGGCTACACGTAAAATATTGCCATCATCTAATCTTAAAGCATAATAATACATATTTTGATCGATAGTATCAGAATTTCGCAATGATTCGCCGACGCCATTTTCAATTGCGGATTTAATCTCTGGGCGATCTAAATGGTTTTCTAAATTGTCATGTTGATTATCAAATATTACTTCTCCAATAGGAGATATTAAAGTAATTCGTGGATTAATTAAAGAAATATTATTAATATTGTAGCCAGTATCTAACAAGCTTTTTAATTCAATTGTTTCTCTTCTTACTTCATTTTTAACATTATCAGATAATAAATATGTTAAAAAACCTGATATTAAAATGCTAAAAAATAATAGGGCAATTGAAGTAATACTAATTATGGTAGTAAATATTCTTTTTTTCATTAGCCAATTTTATATCCTACACCACGAATAGTTTCAATATAATTTTGATTATCATTTAGTTTAGAGCGTAGAGTTCTAATATGAACATCAACAGTTCTTGTTTCTCCATAATAATCATATCCCCAGATATCTTCTAATAATTGTTCGCGAGTCATAACTATTCCTTGATTTTCAAGTAATTTTTTTAATAATTCATATTCTTTTAAAGTAAGAATAATCTTATTATTATTTACATATACATTATGACTATTGTCGTCTAATACAATATCTTTGAATTGTAAGACATTAGAACGATTATTATTGCGGCGTAATACGGCTTTAATTCTAGCTATTAATTCCATGATACCAAATGGTTTAGCTATATAATCGTCAGCTCCTAAATCTAAACCTAATACCTTGTCATATTCACTAGATTTAGCAGTAAGCATTATTACTGGAATTTTTTGATAAATACTATCTGCTTTTAATTTTTTTAGAACATTTAAGCCACTATCATCAGGTAACATTATGTCTAATAAAACTAATTCACAATTCTTTGGGTCTAAGGCATCAAAAAAATCAGCAACGCAAGTAAATCCAATTGCTTCAAAACCAGTTTGTTTTAAGGAATATACTACTAATTCCTGAATGTTTAAATCGTCTTCTACTATATATATCATACATTTATTTTAGGGCAAATCTCTTTTTTAGTGAATAGACTTTACGTAAAATTTACATATTTTTTTCAATTTATCAATAAAACTTATTTAACTTAGAAATTAGAGTCATCCATTTGCAAGAAATTGATAGGTATAATATAATAAACTGCAATAGAAATGTTAGGTAATAAAGATGGAAAATAACAAAGAAATACTTGAAATGATTAAAAATAATGATATTAGAGGTTATGAATTATTGAAAGATATAAAATTATTTTGTCCTATACGCTTTGTTAATCAAATAGTTAAGGATAAATTTGGTAATATTTCTACAAGTAAAGATAACAAAGTTATATTTGGAATGATTCATGATGAAAATAAATCATATTATTTAGCCTATACTGATCAAGAAAAAGCAAAAGGTATACCTCATGAATTAATGGTAATGTATTTGCATGACTATTATAAATTATTTTGTCAGGATGATTGTAAGGCTAGTGGTATCGTTATTAATTTAAATAGTGATAATATAATCATCGATAAACAAATGGTTGCTCAGTTAGGTTATAAAGCGATAAATGAGAAAATAAATATTAGTAATTTAAATGTATATCCTAGTGATGTTATTGAAGTAATAAAAGAATTTGGTAAAAGAAATCGGGATTTAAAGGAATG
Source organism: uncultured Erysipelotrichaceae bacterium (assembly GCA_944326095.1). Classification (GTDB taxonomy): domain Bacteria; phylum Bacillota_I; class Bacilli_A; order Erysipelotrichales; family Erysipelotrichaceae; genus JALEVB01. Next base: position 30,438 of record CALVCO010000002.1, read on the forward strand.
TTATTTATTAAATTATATTAAGAATGATAATTTACATTTTCGCTTTATTATTGCAGGAATAAAACCTAATAAATTAATAAGACAATTAAATGATTTAATAGTAGATAAGATTAAAAATATTCCATATGATATTACAATTAAAAATGAAGAAAATGCTTCTTTATGTATGCAAAATATTTTGGTAGATAAAACATGATTTAAATATATGGTCAAAGGAGGAAAAATGATTAAGGCTATTATAAATGCAAATATATATGGTAGTGAATTTCATAATATCGTATTTGATGAAAAGAGTATCATATATATAGGGGATGATATTTCTAAGTTTCAAGTTGATGAAACTATTGATGCTTGTAAGATGAGCGTTTATCCAGGGTTTTATGATTCGCATATGCATCTTTTAGGTTTTGGTTTTTATTTGGCTAATCTTGATTTAAAAGATTGTAAAAATTTTGATGATATAAAAAAAATATTATTAACTAGGGTAAATGATGATAAATATCCTTGGATTATAGCTAGAGGTTTTAATGAAGATAAACTTGAAGAAAAAAGAATTATAACTAAACAAGAACTAGATGAAATTTGCGATAGTAAACCAATTTGTTTAACTAGATGCTGTGGACATATCATGGTATGTAATAGTAAAGCATTACAACGTAGTGGAATGGAAAATGATGTAGAGGCAGATGGCTATGTAATTAATATAAATAGTGGTATTGTTAAAGAGAATGCTATAGAAGATGTTAAGATGGCTTGGCCTTTAGCAGATGTAAAGACAATTAGTGAATATATTTTATTAGCATGTAAAAAATGTAATGAATATGGAATTACAGCAGTTGGAAGTGATGATTTTATTTCAATAACTAGCGAATATGATGAAGTATTAGAAGCATTTGAAAAATTAGCTTTTCAACAAAAACTAACAGTTAGAGTAAATGAACAAGCTCATTTTAATACTATCGAAGATTTCCAACGCTTTTTACATGATGGATATACATATGATGTTGGTAATGATTATTTTAGAATAGGACCTTTAAAACTTATTATGGATGGTTCTTTGGGAGCTAGAACTGCTTATTTATCTAAAAATTATGCAGATGCACCAAATACTAATGGATTTAATTGCTTATCACCTAAAGAATTAGAAGCATATATGACTTTAGCACAATATTATAATATGCCTTTTGCAATTCATGTTATTGGTGATAAAGCATTAGATATGGTTTTAGATACTTATGATAAAATAAAAATTGAAAATAATATCTTACCTAATGGTTTAGTTCATGTTCAAATTACCCGTAAAGATCAATTAAAAAGAATAATTGATAATAAATTACATTGTTATATTCAAAGTATTTTTATTGATTATGATGGAACAATTTTGAAAGAAAGAGTAGGTGATTTGGCTAAGAATAGTTATGCTTTTAAAACCTTATATGAGAATACAAATGTATCTAATGGAAGTGATTGTCCAGTTGAGATGCCAGATGTCATAAAAGGAATAGACAAGGCTGTTAATCGAAAAGATGTTAATGGAAATTTAGTTAACGAAGATGAAGCTTTAAGTGTGAAACAAGCTATCGACTCATTTACTATAAATGGTTATAAGATTTCTTTAGAAGATGGTGATAAAGGAAAGATTGCGGTAGGTTATAAACCAGATTTAGTAATATTAGATCAAGATTTAGAAAATATTCCTAAAGATAAGATTATTGATACTAAAGTAATAATGACTATTTTTGATGGTGAGGTTGTTTATGATCGTTACCAAAATAAGTAAAGAAGATTATCAACAAGTTCTTGATATTTATAATTACTATATTGAAAATACGACTAGTACTTTTGAAATTGAAAAATTGAATTTATTAGAATTTAGTAAAAGAATTGAAAGTATTAAAGAAAAATATCCATATTTAGTTATAAAAGATGATGATGTTGTATTAGGATATGGTTATCTTAATTATTTTAATGAGCGCAAAGCTTATGATATTACTGGTGATTTATCAATATATATCGATCCTAAAAAATGTCATAAAGGTTTGGGGAAAAAGATTTGGCTAGCCTTACTTCTAGAAGCAAAAAAAATGGGATTATGTAATATTATTTCTATCATTACTTTAGAAAATGAAGCTAGTATCAATTTTCATAAAAAAATTGGTTTTTGCGAGGTTGGAAAGTTAACTGATGTAGGCATAAAATTTAATCGCAAACTTGGAGTAGGTTTTTATCAGTATAAAATATAGAACATTTTATAAATAAAGTGTTATAATAACAAACAGAAAGAAGAGGTTATTTATGAAAACAGTTTGGGAAAAACATGAAAATTATAACGAAATTATGAATTTTAATGAACAATATAAGGCTTATTTGAATGCTGCAAAAACGGAAAGAGAAGCTACAGATGAGGCATTGGCCTTAGCAATTGAACATGGTTTTAAATCATTAGATAGCTATGAGGCTTTAAAACCAAATGATAAGGTATATTATGTAAATCGTAATAAGAATATTTGTTTATTCGTAATTGGTGAAGATAGCATATTAAAAGGTATGAATATTCTTGGTGCTCATATTGATTCACCTAGAATTGATTTAAAACAAAATCCTTTATATGAACAAGATGGTTTAGCTTTATTTGATACTCATTATTATGGTGGTATCAAGAAATATCAATGGGTTGCTTCTCCTTTAGCGATTCATGGAGTAGTATGCAAGAAAGATGGTAGCATTGTAAAGATTAGCGTTGGTGAAGATGATAATGATCCAGTTGTTGGTATTAGTGATTTATTAGTTCATCTTGCTGGTGATCAAATGCAAAAGAAAGCTAGTGTAGTTATTGAAGGTGAAGATTTAAATGTTTTAGTTGGTAGTATTCCTGCTAAAAATAGTGAAGAAAAAGAATTGGTTAAGCAAAATATTTTAAATCTTTTAAAAGAAAAATATGATATAGAAGAAGATGATTTTATTAGTGCTGAATTAGAAATAGTTCCTGCCGGAAAAGCTCGTGATTATGGCTTAGATCGTTCAATGATTATGTCTTATGGTCAAGATGATAGAGTATGTGCTTATACAAGCCTAAGAGCTATTTTAGATGTTGAAAATGTTAAGCGAACAGCTTGTTGCATTTTAGTGGATAAAGAAGAAGTTGGATCTATTGGTAATACAGGAATGCATTCACGCTCATTTGAAAATATTGTTTCTAAAGTATTAGATAAATTAGGTGTTTATTCTCCATTAAATTTAAATGAATGCTTCAGAAATTCATATATGTTATCTAGTGATGTAACTGTAGCATTTGATCCAAATTATCCTTCAGTATCTGAACCAAAAAATAGTGCATATTTTGGTAAAGGATTATGTTTTGCAAAATATACCGGTTCTAGAGGCAAGAGTGGTTGTAATGATGCTAATGCTGAATTTATGGCAAAGATTCGTAAAGTTATGGATGATAATAATGTATACTTCCAAACTAGTGAGTTAGGTCGTGTTGATCAAGGTGGTGGCGGAACCATTGCTTATATTCTTGCTCAATTAGATATGGAAGTAATTGATGCTGGAATTGCTGTTCAAAATATGCATGCCCAATATGAAGTTACTTCTAAAGCTGATGTTTATGAAGGCTATTTGGGCTATAAAGCATTCTTGAAAGATATGGATCGTTAAGATACCGCTTGCGGTATCTTTTTTATGGAAGAATATTTAAAGAATGCTTTCTTAAGATATCAGCGAAAAAATAAAATACTTTTTAATAAAAATGATTATATTATTGAATATATTCAATCATTATTAAATCAATATGATCGTCCTTGCATAACATTATGGGCATTAACTCTTGCTCAAGAAATGGCAGATTATTTATTTTCAATTAATTCAAAAGAATTACAATTTTTAAAGACAGTAGATATATGCAAATTATGGGCACAGGGAAAATGTAAAATGCCAATTGCAAAAAAGGAAATTTTAATATCTCATCAATTAGCTAATGATTATAATACTGAAAATAATTGTTTTATTCATGCATTAGCACAAGGGTGTAGTGCTTGTCATACTATCAAACATGCGATAGGTTATCCAATATATGAATTAAGTGGTTATGTTTATAAGTATGGATTTGAAAATGTGGAGTATCATATTAAAAATCGTATAAAATATTATGAAGAATTATTGATTGAATGTGATAATAAAAAAGATTCAATAGTTTGGGCAAAATTTATAACAAATAAAAAACCATAACTTTCAAAATGATAGTTATGGTTATATTTTTAAGCTTATTATCTATTGTAGAATTCAACTACTAATAATTCGTTAACTTCTTGATTTAATTCGCTTCTTTCAGGTAATCTAACATATTTACCTTTTTTATTTTCTTTGTCTACTTCAACGAAAGCAACAGTATTTAAAGTTGCTTCTAAAGCTTCATTGATTGCTTTCATGTTACGACTAGTTTCTTTTACTTCAATTGTAGAACCAGGTTTAACGATAAAGCTAGGGATATCAACTTTATTACTATTTACTAGAATGTGACCGTGGTTAACTAATTGTCTTGCAGCACGTCTAGTTCTTGCAAAACCTAAACGATAAACTAAGTTATCTAATCTTGATTCTAATAAGAATAAGAAGTTACTACCAGTAACGCCTTCCATTTTAGTAGCTCTTAAGTAAGTATTCTTGAATTGACGTTCATTTAAACCATATAGGTTTCTGATACGTTGTTTTTCTCTTAACTGAATACCATAGTTACTTAATTTTACACGTTTTGTTGGTCCGTGTTGACCAGGAGCATAAGCTCTCTTTTTTAATTCTTCGCCAGTTTCTAAAATTGAAAAACCTAAACGTCTTGATGTTTTCCAAACTGGTCCAGTGTTTCTTGCCATTTTCTTCCTCCTTGTTATTTTGGCTCATAATAACAGGTGTAAATCATTTTATAGGGGTGTTGATATTAAGCTATTTCGCTTATTGCAGCAAGTTACTTTAGCAACAGCTATACTGATATCAACGCAAACAATATAAAACTTTACATGCTGCCATCATTGACGCTGTAAAATTGTATCAAATAGATTGCTTAATGTCAATTTTTTTTACCCATTATTGTTAAAAATATGATACTATAGTAAACGTATGAGAGGGTGTTTATTTAATGGATGCTGTAATTAGTTTCTTATCAAGGATTGAAGTAATCATTGCGATAATTGCATTGATAATTATATTAGTTGTTTATTTAATAGTACATAGAATGACTATTAGTAGATATCGTAAAGAATTTAATAAATTAGAAGTACGATATAATTCAATTAAAAGTATACCTTTACCATTTAAGTTAAATAAAGCGGTAGCGATTGCTAAAGTTGATAGTAAGATTATGGAGAGTGTTAATAATTGTCAATTAGATTTTGAACAATGTCAAAATAATCTTCGTTCTATTGCTGAAGAATTAGCAGATGCTGATGATAATCTTGTGATGGGTAAGACTAAACCAGTTAAGCAAATGCTACTTGATTTAGAAGCAGCAATTGATTTAGGGGAAAAACAAGTTGATAAATTAAATGTTTTTTTAGATAGCATTTTAGAAAAAGAAACAAATCAAAGAGCGAAAGTTACAGCACTTAAAGAACAATTTAGAAATTTAAAAAGTGTTGCTAATGATAAGAGCCAATTAGTTGCTTTTTCTTGGCCTCAATTTGAATTGAAGCTTAGTGATGTTGAAAAGATGTTTTCTGCTTTTGAAGAGTGGATGTATGCTTCAGATTATGAAAAAGCAACTCAAGAGCTTAAATTGATAGAATCTTCAATTGGACAAATTGAATATTTAAATGAGAATTTAGCTAAGATTATCCAAGCTGCTAGATATACTTTGCCTGATTATATGGCAGATATTAATAAGCGCTATAATCAATTAAAGGAAAAAGATATAGTTTTAACTCATTTAGAGGTTGAAAATAAGCTAAATGAAATTGCTACTAGTTTAAAATATGATTTAGATAAGATTAAAAATTGTGAGCTTGATGGCATTAAAGATAATTTAAAAGATTATCATGAACGCTTAGTTAAACTTGATGAAGATTTACAAAAAGAAGATAGTTCTTATAGTGCGATTAACAAGATTAGAGATGATATAAAGAGTATTTTAAAAGAATCTAGTCAATCGATGTCTTATATTAAAGATGAATTTGAAAAAGCTAAAATTCGCTTTGGTATTGAAAATTTGGAAGAATTATTAGAAATTGCAGAAAAAACAACAAAAGAAATCCAAGATGATGTTGATAAAATCTATGAACAAATAAATGAAGAAGAGTTACCATATAGTGTTGCGAGCGATAAACTTGAAGAATTATTGCAAAAGGCTGAAGATATAAATAAACAACTTAAAGAAAATCAAGATCGTTTGAATATGGCAAAAGGCGATGAAGAAAGAGCTAATAAACAATTGTTAAAATTGCAAATAATCATGAATCAAATGCAAGTTAAGATTCGTACTAGTCGCTTACCTTCTATTTCTTCACAATATGAAGAAGATTTGAGTAAAGCTTTTGAATATATCTATAGTATTAAAACTTTAATTGCTGAAACACCTTTAAATGTTAAACTTCTTAATTCTACTTTGAATGATGCAATAGATTTTATATATAAATTGTGGAATAATGTTAATAATGTAGTTGGAACTGCTTTAATGGTAGAAAATACTATTGTGTTTGGTAATAAATATCGTTCTACTTATGCAGATATTGATTCTGAATTGACTAGAGCGGAATTGTGTTTTAGAAATGGTGAATATACTCAAGCATTAAAAATTGCGATTGCAACAATTGAAAAGATTCATCCAGGAAGTTATGAAAAATTAATTAAGGAGAATTCAACAAGTGCGTAAGTTGTATCTTGATTGTGCAAGTACTACAAAGGTTCATCCAGAAATTTATAATGCTTATATTAAACTTTTAGCTGATGAATATTATAATGTTGATGCATTATATGATGATGCTACAAAAGTTAAAAGCATGATGGAAAAAAGTAGGGATGCTATTGCTAAAATGTTAAATATTAAAAGTGATGAAATCATTTTTACAAGTGGATCTTCAGAAGCTAATAGTACAGCTATTAAAGGAGTAGCTTTAAAATACCAAAGTGTTGGTAAACATATTATTACTTCGGCTTATGAACATGCTAGTGTATTAAATGCTATGCAACAATTAGAAAATGATTTTGGTTTTGAAGTGACATATTTGAAACCAAATAAACAAGGTATTATCAGTGTTGAAATGGTTAAGAATGTGATAAAAGATAATACTATATTAGTTAGCATTATGCATGTAAATAATGAGATAGGGGCAATTAATCCTGTTGAGCAAATAGCTCATTATGTGAAATATAATAGTAAAGCTTTTATGCATGTTGATGAAACGCAAGCTATAGGTAAATTACCTATAAATCTCAAAGATATAGATTTAGCTAGTATTTCTGCTCATAAAATTGAAGGCTTAAAGGGTAGTGGAATTTTAGTTAAGAAAAAACATGTTAATTTATTGCCTTTAATTAATGGTGGACAACAGGAACAAAATTTACGTGGAGGTACTAGTAATTCTTTAGTAAATATTTTATTTGCGAAGACCTTACGAATTGCCTTTGAAAATCAACTAAAGTATCATGAAAAGATGATCGAGTTGCATGATCATCTTTTAGCTATGTTAAAAAATATCCCTCAAATAACTATTAATAGTTTGGAACCTAGTGTACCTTCAATTATTAATATTTCATGTAGTTCTTTAACTAGTGAAGTTATGTTAAATGCATTAAATGCTAGAGGTATAATGGTTAGTGCCTTAAGTACGTGTCATTCTAAAATGAATACATCACATGTATTAGAAAGTTTAGGATATGACTATCAAAGAATTATTCATAGTTTACGTATAAGTTTTGACTATCATACTACTATTGATGATTTAGACTATTTCATTAAGAATTTAAAGGAGATTATAAATATATATGATTAAATATGATACCGTATTGATAAGATATGGCGAATTAAGTACCAAAGGTAAAAATCGCAAACAATTTGTAACAAAATTGCTTAATAATATAAAAAATTCGATGAGCGATCTTGATAAGTTAGAATATCGTCAAACTTATGAAAGAATTTATATTAAATTAAATGATACAGATCCAAAGATTGTTTCTGATCGTTTAAAGGAGGTTTTTGGAATTAGTTCTTTTTCTTTAACACAAAAAGTTAAAAGTGATATCGATGTTATAGTAGAAGCAAGTTATAAAGCTTCTTTGGAAGAAAAAGGAACTTTTAAAGTAATTGCTAGACGTAATGATAAGAGTTTTCCATATATTTCTGATCAAATAAATCGTATGGTTGCTTCAAAGATTTTAAAAGAAACTGAGCATAAAGTTGATGTTCATAATCCAGATTTTAAAATTTATATTGAAGTTTTTGAAGATGGTACTTATATTACATGCAACAAGATTGAAGGAGCTCATGGTTATCCTACAGGTATTAATGGTAAAAGCTTAATGTTATTATCTGGAGGAATTGATTCTCCTGTTGCAGGATATTTGATGATGAAAAGAGGTATAGCATGTGAGGCTATTCATTTTGCTGCTCCTCCATATACTTCAAATTTAGCAAGGGAGAAAGTTTTATCTTTAGCCTCAATTATCAGTAAATATCAAGGTGGAAAGATGAAGGTTCATATTGTTAATTTTACTTCATTACAAAAGGCTATTTATGATAATTGTCATGATGCTTATGCTATTACTATAATGCGTAGAATGATGGTTAGAATCGCGGAAATTATAGCTAAACAAAATAATTGTCTAGCAATAAGTACCGGAGAGAGTTTAGGACAAGTAGCATCACAAACTTTAGAAAGTGTTCAATGTATAAATGAAGTAACTAATTTTCCAATTATTCGTCCGGTTGTTACTTATGATAAAGAAGAAATTATTGATTTAGCTAAAAAAATAGGTACTTTTGAAACATCTATTCTTCCTTATGAAGATTGTTGTACTATTTTTGATCCTAAGAATCCGGTTACTAAACCTACAATTCATAAAGCACAAGAGTTAGAATGTCGTTTTGATTTTCAATCTTATATTCAAGAATGTATTGACAATATAGAAACAATTTGTGTTAATATGAATGAGAAAGATGAAGATTATTTATAGGTATTATTATGTTTAGAAAAAAGGATAAAGCATTTGCTGCAAAAGTAGAAAAAGTTATTAATGCAAATATTCATGATGAAACTCGTTTTCATCAAGCTTTGATGGAATTAGGATCTATTGTACAAAATAAAGATAATATTTCGGAAAATCAGAAATTGATTATATATGATTTAATTGCTAGATTGCAAAATAGTTTATCAGATAAAGATCGTCAAAAATTAATAAAAAAATTAATAAAAAAATTTTAAAAAATACCCTTATAGTCCAATTTGCTATAAGGGTTTTATTAATATGTTGTTGTAGTTTCTTCTTGATGATTTAAGCGATATAAAACAATTTCAGGATATGCAAGAAAGCGTGCCGAACTACCAATACTTCCAACTCCATTTGATATATCTAAGATATAATTATCATTTACATTATGTTTTCCACTAAGAGCTAAATTGGCTTGTTCAACTTCATAGGTTGTACCAAAAATATAATTAATTTGGCCACCATGAGTATGACCGGCAATAAAATAATCAATTCTATCATCTGGTAGTTCTAATACCGTATCAGGAGTATGAGAGATTACAATATTATAACTATTTGGACCTACATCAATAAAAGCATCAGAAATATTATCATAATTACCAATAGTACAATCTATACCAATAAGGGTAATACTTTGAGAACCGGTATTGCGGATTTTTAAAGCTTTATTAGATAATATTTCAATATTACTATTTTGCATTATTTGTATGACTAAATCAATTTGTTGATGATCATATTCACCTAATACGGCAAATTTTCCAAGTCTTGCATCTATGGAAGAGAGTGCAGAAGTTATTTCGTCAATTTGTTCTTGGGTATAACTTTCATCACTAATTAAATCACCACCAAATAATAAAATATCTGGTGCACAATTATTAATAGTATCAATTAGTTTTTGTAGTCTAGTTCCATGCATATTACTTCCATAATGAAGATCACTAAAATAAACTATATTAATATCATTTAGTTGTTCTGGTATTTTTTCATTGCTAAGAGTTTCATAACGAACGTTAAAACGACTTGGCGCAACATATATAGAATCGTACACCAAGCTAATTGTTAATATGGTAAGTATCAGTAAAATAATAATAATTTTTTTTATTACGCTCATATTACTCCTAGCATTTAAAACTATTATATTATACTATATTATACATGAGGTAGGTTATGAAAAATAAATTTTATATGATTGATTTAGATGGCACAATGTATTTAGGTACCAAGCGAATTAAAGGCGCAAAAACTTTTATAGATTATTTATTAAATAATAATATTGATTTTATCTTTTTGACTAATAATTCTTGTCGTACTCAAATTCAAGCTGCTAATCATATGTTAAAAATGGGATTTGAAGGTATTCGCCCAGAGATGTTTTATACTAGTGCAATGGCTGCTAGTGATTATATTGCTAGGACTTATCCTACAAAAAGAAAAGTTAATTTTATTGGTGAAAAGGGAATGTATGAAGCCTTGATAGAAAATAATTTTATAATTGATTCTAATAATCCTGATTTTATCTTTGTTGGATTAGATCGTAATGCATCATATCAAGATTATAGTTTGGTATTAAGATCTTTAGTGCACGGAGCAAGATTGATTGGCACAAATGATGATAGAATTTTACCTAGCGAACAAGGGGAAAATATTGGTAATGGCAGTGTGGTTAAGATGTTTGAATATGCTTGCCAACAAGAAGCTATTAAGATAGGCAAACCTCATAATGTTATGATTGAACAAGCTCTTCGTTATGCCAATGTTGCTAAAGAAGATGTAATTATTGTAGGGGATAATTTGGAAACAGATATTAAAATGGGTAATAATGCTAATATTGAAACTGTTCTTGTAACAACTGGTATTCATAATATGGAGGATTGTTATCGTTTAAATATTAAACCTACATATATAGTGGCTAACCTTATAGGGTTAATAAAATAAAAAGGACCATAGGTCCTTATTGTTCAAGATCTTTACCTTGATAAGTATTTAAATAAGCCATTTTTTTGTCAATTTCATTTAATACTTGGGTCTTATTTAATACCCAATTAGGAGCGATAAGCTCTTTTTTTATTGGATCACCAGTTAATCTTTCAATTACTACATTAGGTGATAAATGTTCTAATTGTTTAATGACAATATCTACATATTGTTCAAGAGTTAATAAATCCCAACTGGTTTGTTTATACATATTGGCTAAAATGGTATTTTGACTTATATGTAGCATATGAATTTTAATACCGAATATATTTAAATCATTAACATCTTTAATGGTTTGCATCATATCCTCAGTAGTTTCATTGGGTAAACCGTTGATAATATGTATTACCGTTTTTATATTTGTTTTATTTAATTTATTAACTTGTTCTTTTAAACAGGCAAAATCATGGCCTCGATTGATAAATTTAGCTGTTTGATCATTAGATGATTGTAATCCTAATTCTAGATATATATCTAAATATTGGCATAGATTATTTAAATAAGCTATTTTTTCATCGTCTAAACAATCTGGTCTAGTTGCAATGGCAATTGCACATACTTTTGGATAATTTATAAAAGGTTCTATACATTTTTTTATTTTTTCTAAAGGCCCATAAGTATTGCTGAATGATTGAAAATAGGGAATAGTTAAACTATTAGGCCATTTAGCTTCCATCATTTTTTTATTAGTTTCAAATTGCATGACTATATCATTAATATTTGAAGCTGTAAATTCTCCTGAGCCTTTTGAAGAGCAAAATATACATCCACCATATCCGCAAGTTCCATCACGATTTGGACAAGAAAAATTGGCATCTAAAGGAACTTTATATACTTTTTGACCATAGTGATGGCGCAAATAGTAATTAAAAGTATGATAACGTTTATTATCATCACTAAATTTAAATGGATTAATCATACTATTTAGCTACACTTTGAATTGCAACACATTCTGGACCACCTTGAGCTATAAAAGCACATGATAAATCTAGGATTTTAATTTCTAAATTTTTAAATTTATTTTCAAACATTAATTTTGCTTTTTCAGCTTTATCTAAACAAAAAGCATGAGAAATATATAATATATGATTATTTAATTTTCCTTCATAATGACTAATTAGTTTTTTTATCGCTAGTTCATATGATCTACAAGTAGCGAATTTATCTAGACGTTTGCCATCTTTTGTTTGTACGACAATTGGTTGAATTTTTAATAATCCTCCTAACGCTGCAGCTAGAGGAGTACATCTTCCACCTCGTTTTAAATAATCAAAATCTGCTGGTAATAAAAATGATTCGATTGTTTCAATTTTTTGATTTATTTTTGCCAAAATATCTTGAATATTATGATTATCTTTAATCATTTGTAAAATCATTTCTACTAAATATTGATGAGGACCACATAGGGTTTTACTATTAACTACATGAATTTTGGCATTATCAAAGTGTGATGCAGCACTTAAACAAGTTTGATAAGTACCACTTAAGCCATCTGCCATAGTTAATAAAATAATCTCATCATTGACATTAGCTTCAATACTATCAATTATTTCACCGATGGCAGGCTGAGATGTTTTGGCTTGAGCACCTTCATTAATTAATTCAACAAATTCATGGGCATTTATTTCTTCAAACTCATGATATGTTTTTTGATTGATAGTTATTGATAATGGATTTACAACAAATCCCATTTTCTTTGCTTCTTCTTTTGAATATAGACAAGAAGTATCTGTTATTAGTTTTAGCATATTATATTTCCTTTCACATTAAACCATATAATTCAAACAAGCAATTCCATGAAATAAAGTTCCTATCAAAATGAAGATGTGAAATAGTTCATGAAATCCAAAACTCTTTGTTAAATTTGGTTTTTTAACTATATAAATTATACCACCAATAGTATAGGCTATACCACCTATAGTTATTAATAATAAACAAGAACTAGGTATTATGGCAAAACTTTTAAAATCAAATATTACTGCCCATCCCATCATTAAATATAGTAAAGTATATAAGATTCTAGGACTATTTAACCAACAGAATTTTAATATTATGCCAACAAAAGCAATTGACCATATTATAGCTAAAAAGGTGATAGCGTGATTTATTTCTAGAAATCTTAAACAAACGGGAGTATAAGATCCAGCTATCAAAATATAAATCATTGAATGATCTAATTTTCGAAATAGTAAAAAATGTTTACTATTCTTGGGAATATAATGATAGAAAGAACTAGCTGCATATAGTAATATTATGCTTAAAGCAAATATTATTGAGCCTAAAATTGTTAATAAGTTGGAGTTATCATAAATTCCTTTAGCAATATAAGCAAGCATAAGAATAATTCCCATAATGACACCAAGAAAATGGGAAAAAGAACTTATATAATCACGAGCATTTTGAAAATATTTAATCATTTTACCACTTCTTTCATTTATTTAATATTACAAGTTTATATTGTTCTTAGCAATATTTTTAATTGACTTTTTTACATAATTTGATATTATTTATTTACCGTGATGAATTTGAAGTAGTAGTAGTGAAAGATATATAGAAAGCTATGGGTTGATGGAACATAGCTATTGGAAACTATGAACTTGTCAATGGAGCGTAAGTGGTATATTCTGCCTTAAAGAATAATAAAGTGCACGCTTTGTGAATTAAGGTGGTACCGCGTATATTACGTCCTTATATTAAGGATTTTTTTTATTTTAAGGAGATATTGTTTATGTATGATCATACGAAAGTAGAAAAAAAGTGGCAAGAATATTGGGAAAAGAATAAAACATTTAAGACCGATGTTTATGATTTTTCTAAGCCAAAATTTTATGCATTGGATATGTTTCCATATCCATCAGGTGTAGGTTTGCACGCTGGTCATCCTGAAGGCTATACAGCTACCGATATTGTTTGCCGCATGAAAAGAATGCAAGGCTATAATGTTTTACATCCAATGGGATTTGATTCTTTTGGTTTACCTGCAGAACAATATGCAATTCAAACTGGAAATCATCCTGAAACTTTTACTTTAAGAAACATTGAAACATTTAAAAAACAATTAAAAATGCTAGGTTTTTCTTTTGACTGGTCTAAAGAAATTAGCACATGTGATCCTTCTTACTATAAATGGACACAATGGATTTTTAAACAATTGTATAATGATGGATTGGCTAAATATGTTGATGTGCCTGTAAACTGGTGTGAAGAATTACAGACGGTTTTAGCTAATGATGAGGTCATTAATGGTAAAAGTGAAAGAGGTGGCTATCCTGTTGTTCGTAAAAATATGAAACAATGGGTAATTGATATTTGTAAATATGCGGATAAACTATTAGAAAATTTAGATGAGATAGATTGGCCAGAAAGTACTAAAGAGATTCAAAGAAACTGGATTGGTCGTTCTTATGGAGCACATGTTGATTTTAAAGTAGATGGCTTTGAAGATAAATTTACGGTATTTACTACTAGATGTGATACACTATTTGGTGCTACATATTGTGTATTAGCGCCAGAACATGAATTAGTTAAAAAGATTACGACTGAAAAACAAAAAGAAGAAGTAGCTAAATATTGTCAAGAATGTGCTTGTAAATCAGAATTTGAAAGAACTGAATTAAATAAAACTAAAACTGGTGCATTTACTGGAGCATATGCAATTAATCCTGTAAATAATAAGAAGATTCCTATTTGGATTAGTGATTATGTTTTGGCTAGCTATGGGACTGGAGCAATCATGGCTGTTCCCGCTCATGATGAAAGAGATTATGAGTTTGCTAAAAAATTTGGTATTGATATTATCCCTGTTTTAGAAGGTGGAGATATTACTAAGGAAGCTTATACTCAAGATGGTCCACATATTAATTCAGAATTTTTGAATGGTATGGGAAAAGAAGAAGCTATTGATACCATGATTAAATGGCTAGAGGAACATAATTGTGGTACTAAGAAAGTTAACTATCGTTTAAGAGAGTGGATATTTGCTCGTCAACGTTATTGGGGAGAACCAATTCCTATTGTTCATTTTGACGATGGTACTAGTGTAGCTTTAGAAGATGATGAATTACCACTTGTTTTACCTGAATTAGAAGATTATCGTCCTACACCTTTAGGTTCACCTTTAGAAAAGGCTACTGATTGGGTAAATATTGAATATCATGGTAAAAAAGGTAAACGTGAGACTAATACAATGCCTGGTTCAGCTGGTAGTTCTTGGTATTATTTAAGATACATTGATCCTAAAAATGATAAGATGTTTGCTGATCCTGAATTGTTAAAACATTGGATGCCAGTTGATTTATATGTTGGTGGTCCAGAACATGCCGTTGGACATCTATTATATTCTAGAATGTGGAATAATTATCTTTATGATAAAGGTTTAGTATTTACTAAAGAACCTTTCAAAAAATTAGTACACCAAGGATATATACTAGGAGCTAATGGTATCAAGATGGGTAAAAGATATCCAGAATTTGTTGTTAATCCTAATGATATTACTAAACAATATGGAGCAGATACTTTAAGAGTATATGAAATGTTTATGGGTCCATTAGAAGCTGATAAGCCATGGTCTACCCAAGGAGTTGAGGGTACTAGACGTTGGTTAGATCGTGTTTATCGTCTATTTATGGAAATGGATAAACTTACGGATGAAAATGATGGCAAATTGGATTTTGTTTATAATCAGACAGTTAAAAAAGTTACAGAAGATATTGAAAGTTTAAATTTAAATACAGCTATTAGCCAAATGATGATTTTTATTAATGAATGTTATAAACAAGATAAAATTTATCGTGAATATGCAATTAATTTTATTAAGATGTTTAGTTGTTTTGCTCCACATTTAGGTGAAGAAATGTATAATGCTTTAACTAATGAAGATACAGTAGCTTATGCTAAATGGCCTACATATGATGAAAAGAAACTAGAAGTAGCCACTATTGAAATAGTAGTTCAAGTTAATGGTAAAATGCGTGGAAAGTTAAATGTTGCGAAAGATTTACCAGCTCAAGAACTTGAAAAAATGGCTTGTGAATTAGATAATGTTAAAGCTCACTTAAGTGATAAACAAATTGTTAAAATTATTACTATTCCTAATAAAATAGTTAATATTGTTGTAAAATAGTGCTTTTGCACTATTTTTTTAGCAAATATTTTTAAATATGATATAATTTTCTGGGTGAAAAAATGAGTTTTAAGATAACGATAGAACAATTTGAAGGTCCATTGGATTTAATGCTTCATCTTATCAAAGAAAATAAATTAGATTTATTTGATTTAGATATAAGTAAACTTACTGATCAATATTTGACATATTTAGATCAAATGCAGGATATGCATTTAGAAATTGCTAGTGAATATATGGTCGAATTAGCAAGCTTAATAGAATATAAAAGTAAGAAGCTTTTACCTAAAGAAGATAATCAATTAGATGATGATTATGAAGAAGATCCTAAGGAGCGTTTAGTAGCTAGACTATTGGAATATCAACAATATAAAGAGGTAACTAAACAACTTGAAGAACTTTATCTTTTAAGGCAACAATCTTATAGTAAACCATTATCTATTGAGACAGAAGAATGGATTCAACAATCACCCGATGCTAAATTTGAAGGCACACCATATGATTTGGTTAAAGCTATGAATAAGGTATTAAGAAGATTTCAATTATCTAAACCTTTAGAGACTAAATATACACGTAAAGAGATTTCCATGGAGGAAAGAAGTTTACAGATAAAGGCTAGATTAGCTTCTTTACCAAATGTATTTACTTTTGATACTTTAATTGATGATTGTGAAGATCAAATTAGTATAATTGTTACCTTTTTAGCTATATTAGATTTAGCAAGACTTCATTTTTTAACATTTACAACAGATGATCAAGATAATATATATTTTCAAAGAGGTTAAATAGATGGATAGTAAACAAGTCATTCCCATTTTAGAAGGATTATTATTTATATGTGGTGATGAAGGGCTTAGCTTACAAAATGCTAGCGCTATATTGGAAATTAGTGTTAAAGAATGTGCTAAATATTTTGATGAGTTACAAGCTTATTATTCCCAAGATGATAGAGGCATAGAAATTGAGCGTTACAATGATAATTATAAATTTATATCAAAAGCAAGAATTCATCCTTATGCCAAAAAATTATTTACTAATAATAAAACTAATACCCTAAGTCAATCTGCATTAGAAACTTTAGCTATTATTGCTTATAAACAACCTATTACACGCGTAGAAATAGAAGAGTTAAGAGGGGTTGGAGCTGATATGATGTTAAGAAAGCTTTTAGCTAGAAATTTAATTAAAGAAGTAGGGCGTAGTGAGGCAGCTGGAAGACCTATCTTATATGAAGTAACTGATGAATTTTTAGATAATTTTAAATTATTAAGTTTAGATGAATTGCCAGAGTTGCCAGATTATGGAAAAGATGAAGAAAATGAAGAATTATATGATTAAATTTATATTAATGATTAGTTTATTGTTGCTTGGAGGTTGTCAAAATACTAAAATGAATGCTAATTCCATGCAAGAATATAAAACTTCTTGTTTTAAGATTACATCATATGATTATAGCGTAAGTGTACCATCAAGTGATAGAGTAGATGCTAGTTATTATGATGATGCAATTTTTGTCGGTGATTCACGTATGGGCTCACTAGATTTATATGGTTCATATGATAATCAAGAAGTTTATTATATTGAAGGATTATTTTTAAATAAGGTATCAATTACTCAATTACCTGATGGTGATACTATTCTAGATAAGATAAATGCTTCAAATAAACATAATTTATATTTAATGTTTGGATTAAATGAATTAGGATGGAACGATTATCAATTGTTTGTTGACCAATATGATGCATTTATAAAGCAAATTAAACAAAATAAACCAGATATGAATATTTATGTTTTCTTATTATATACTCCTGATCATACTTCTACTTTTAGTAGTGATGAGATTGTTGATGTAGTTTATGAAGATAATATTATGCTTAAAAAAATGTGTTATGATAATCAGGTATACTGTTTAGATATTGAGCCTTATTTTGCTTTAAATAGTAGTAAAATTGATGATTCTTTAGCTTTTGATGGAATTCATTTTAATGTCGATGGCGTAAAATTATTTGAAGAATTTATTGAGTATCATGTAGTTAAGGAGAATGATTATGTTAAAGAAGTTTGTAATTAGTTTGATGATTTTAGTAACTTTAGTTGGTTGTTCAAGTAGTACTGAAAGTGATGAATTAACTGCTAAAAGTTTATATGATGATTTATGTGCTAATATTACTTTTGAAGGCACAGAGCTTACAGTTGAACAGGCTTCTAGTATTTTATTTTTGGATAATAATGCTAGTGAAGTATATGCTTATATAGCAAATGATTTGTCAAGTAATATTATTGCGGTAGTTAAAACAAATAGTACGATATCTACTATTGATAATCTTAATCAATATATTGCATCAATTAATCAAACTGCAATGAATTATAGTCCAGAGGAATTAGAAAAGATTGATAATGCATTTTTAAAAGCATTGAATAATGAAATCGTAGTATTTGTTATTTGTGATGATATTAGTGAAGTAGAACGAATAATTAATTAAAAATATATTTGCATTTACATGGGTAATTAGATATCATATTCGTGTAAATTATCTTGTATAAATGTTTATTTTTGGCAAACATGTTTCTACCCACAAGCCTATTGTGGACTACAAGAAGTGCAAGGTTTTTTACATATCAGTTTCTGATATGTTTTTTAATTTAGGAAAAGGAGACCATAAAAATGACAATGTTGTATGAAGGTAAGGCAAAACAAATTTTTTCTACAGAAGATCCAAATGAAGTGGTAATTCATTATAAAGATGATGCAACAGCTTTTAATGGATTAAAAAAAGATACGGTTGAATCTAAAG
This sequence comes from uncultured Erysipelotrichaceae bacterium, assembly GCA_944326095.1. Taxonomy (GTDB): domain Bacteria; phylum Bacillota_I; class Bacilli_A; order Erysipelotrichales; family Erysipelotrichaceae; genus JALEVB01. The sequence continues at coordinate 49,524 of CALVCO010000002.1, forward strand.
GAATTTATAATAATAAAATTACTACATATCTTTATGAAGAATTAAATAAAAGAGGAATACCTACGCATTATATTAAAACCTTGAACGAACGAGATCAATTGTGTAAAAAATGTATGATTATTCCTTTAGAAGTTATAGTTAGAAATATTATTGCTGGTAGTATGGCTAAAAAATTCAATATTGAAGAAGGTACATTACCAAAATGTACTATCAATGAAATTTGTTATAAAGATGATGCTTTAGGAGATCCAATGATTAATGATTCTCAAGCAATAGGAATGGGCTTTGCTAGTGAAGAAGAATTAAAAACAATTTATGATCTTACTAATCGCATTAATGAAATTTTAAAAGAAATCTTTTTATCTGTTAATGTTAAATTAGTTGATTTTAAATTAGAATTTGGTAAAGATGCAAATGGAAATATTGTTTTAGCAGATGAAATTAGTTGTGATACTTGTCGCTTTTGGGATGCTACAACTAATGAAAAATTAGATAAAGATCGTTTTAGAAGAGATATGGGCGATGTTATTGGCGCATATAAAGAAATTTGGAAACGATTAGAATCAAGAGGATAAAAAAAGATGGATGAAATTAAGTATCTATTAGGCAATAAAATAAATGAAGAATGTGGAGTATTTGGCATTTATAATGTAGACGATGCTTCAAGTTTAACTTATTTTGGTTTACATGCTTTACAACATCGTGGACAAGAAGCTTGTGGTATTGCTACAAGTGATGGTGAAGAAATAACTTGTTATAAAGGAAAAGGATTAATTTCTGAAGTATTTAATAATGATATTATTACAAGTATGAAGGGTAAATATGCTATTGGGCATGTTAGATATTCTACACAAGGTGGTAATGTTATAGAGAATGTACAACCACTAATGGTTAGAGCGCATACTGGACATTTTGGAATTGTTCATAATGGACAAATTGTAAATGCTAAAGAAATTAAAATTGCTTTAGAAGATGAAGGAAGTATTTTCCAAGGTTCAAATGATAGTGAAGTATTAGTTCACTTAATTCAAAAAGAATCTGGTACAATGGTGCAAAAAATAATGAAAGCTTGTGCTAAATTAGAAGGTGCATTTGCTTATATTATTATGACTAAAGATTGTATGTATGCAGTTAGAGATAAAAATGGTTTACGACCTTTATCATATGCAAAAGTAGATAATGGTTATTGTATTTCCAGCGAAACATGTGCTTATGATATTGTAAATGGTAAATTTGTTAGAGCTTTAAATCCTGGAGAAGTTGTACGTTTTGGTAAAGAAGGAATACAATCATTTAATTATTGTGAACCAGAAAAAATTCAACATCGTATGTGCGCAATGGAATATATTTATTTTGCACGACCTGATAGTGTTATTGAAAATATTAATGTTCACAATATGCGTAAAGAATCAGGAAGAATATTAGCTAGAAAAGATCGTGAAGATAATATTGAAGCTGATATGGTCATTGGGGTGCCTGATAGTAGTTTAAGTGCAGCAATTGGCTATGCGGAAGAAAGTGGATTACCTTATGAGTTAGGTTTAATTAAAAATCGTTATGTAGGTAGAACCTTCATTCAACCAACACAACAATTAAGAGAACGTGGTGTAAGGATGAAATTAAGTGCGATAAGTGCTATTGTTAAAGATAAAAATATTATCATGATTGATGATTCAATAGTACGTGGAACAACTAGTAGACGTATCGTTCAATTATTAAAGGATGCTGGAGCTAAGAGTGTTCATGTTCGTATCGCTTCACCTGCCTTTGTTTCGCCATGTTTTTATGGTGTAGATACATCTACTTATGATGAGTTAATTAGTGCTCAATTGAGTGTTGATGAGTTATGTAAATATATTAATGCTGAATCATTGAAATTTATGAGCTTAGAAGAATTATCACAAGCATGTAATGATATTGGTTTATGCACAGCATGTTTTTCAGGAAAATATCCTACAGAATTATATAGTTTAAAAGACGTATTGAAGAGGTAAAAAATGCTAAATCGTTATTCAAGAAAAGTAATGCGTGATATATGGAGTGAAGACGCAAAATTTAATGCCTATTTAAAGGTAGAAATATTGGCTTGTGAAGCTTGGAGTAAACTTGGAGAAATTCCAAGTGAAGATGTCGAAGCTTTATGGAAAAATGCTAGTTTTAATATTGATAGAATATATGAAATTGAACAAGAAACTAAACATGATGTAGTTGCTTTTACTCGTGCTGTTAGTGAAACATGTGGTGATGAAAAAAAATGGGTTCATTATGGTTTAACTAGTACTGATGTTGTAGATACAGCATATGGTTATCTATATAAACAGGCAAATGCTATACTTTTAGAAGACATCGAAAAATTTATGGATGTTTTAAAAAGTAAAGCTTTAAAATATAAAGATACAGTAATGATGGGTAGAACTCATGGAGTACATGCAGAAATTACTACATTTGGTTTAGTATTTGCTTTATGGTATGAAGAAATGAAGCGTAATTTAGCACGTTTTAAGGATGCTTGTCAAGATGTAGAATGTGGTAAAATTTCTGGGGCAGTTGGCACATTTGCTAATACACCACCATTTGTACAAGATTATGTTTGTGAAAAATTAGGTATTAATTCAGCAAATATTTCTACCCAAGTTTTACAACGTGATCGCCATGCACATTACTATGCTACCTTAGCTTTAATTGGTTCTTCATTAGAGAAAATGGCTACAGAAATTCGTCATCTACAACGTACTGAAGTTCGTGAAGTTGAAGAATATTTTAACAAAGGACAAAAAGGTTCTAGTGCAATGCCACATAAAAGAAATCCTATTGGTTCTGAAAATATTTGTGGATGTTCTAGAGTTTTAAGAGGCTATATGTTAAGTGCTTATGAAAATATACCTTTATGGCATGAAAGAGATATTTCTCATTCTAGTGCGGAAAGAATTATTAGTGCTGATGCAACAGAATTATTGGATTATATGTTAAATCGTTTTACTAAAATTATTGATACTTTAACTGTATTTGAAGATAATATGTATGAAAATATCTTTAAAACATATGGTGTTATATTCTCTCAAAGATTCATGCTTAAATTAATTGAAAAGGGTATGTCTAGAGAAATGGCATATGATACAGTACAACCAAATGCGATTAAGTCATGGGAAAATAAATTGGATTTTAAAACATTGATGGAACAAGATGAAAGGGTAAAAAATACTTTAACTCAAGAAGAAATTGATGATTGTTTTGATCCAAAATATCAAGTTAGAAATGTAGATATCATTTTTAAAAGAGTAGGTATTTTATAATAATCTTTGCCTCAAAGATTTATTCTTTGAGGTTTTATTATGCACATAAAAGATAGTATTTTTTCACTATAAAATATTGTTGTGTTATAATTTATAAGGTTTGAGGTGATAGATAAGATGAGTACATTAAAAATTAGTAATTTACATGTAGCAATAGATGATAAAGAAATTCTTCGAGGAATTGATTTAGAAATTAAAGAAAATGAAATTCATGCATTGATGGGACCAAATGGTAATGGTAAGTCAACATTATTACAAACAATTATGGGACATCCAAGATATACAGTAACTCAAGGTAGTATCTTCTTAGATGATAAAAATGTTTTAGAAATGAGTGTTGATGAAAGAAGTAAAGCTGGATTATTTTTGGCTATGCAATATCCTTTAGAAATTCCTGGAGTTACCAATTCTGATTTTTTAAGAGCGGCTTTAAATGCGCGTAGCGAAACTCCTGTTTCTTTATTTAAATTTATTAAAGAAATGGAGAAGAATATTGCAGAATTACAAATGAAGCCTGATTTAGCTCATCGTTTTTTAAATGAAGGATTTTCTGGTGGAGAAAAGAAAAGAAATGAAATATTGCAAATGAGGATGTTAAAACCTTCATTAGCTTTATTAGATGAAATTGATAGTGGATTAGATGTAGATGCTTTAAAAGTTGTAGCTAGTGCTATAAAGTCTTTACAAGAAGAAACTAAGATGGGACTTGTAGTAGTTTCGCATTATGAAAGATTTTATGATTCTATTAAGCCTACGCATGCTCATGTTTTAATTGATGGCAAAATTGTAATGTCTGGTGAACAAGAATTAGTTGCTAAAATTGATAGTGAAGGATACGATTGGTTATATAAACAATTAGATATTAAACCTATTAAAGAAGAAAATACTAGACCAGTTATTAGTTTAGGTACTTGTGGAGCAAAAAGAGGTAAATAGGATGTTCAAGTTACAAAATGAGTGTGAAAATATCGTTGTTAATGAAGAATATCTAGAATTAGAAGTTGATGTTGATAATCGACTTGATTTAAATGTTGCGAATAAAAAAAGTTGTTGTGTATTTATAAAAATTAAAAGAGCTAAATCAATTAATGTTAGTGTTGAAGTAAAAGAAAATACTCATTGTACTTATCTAATTTATAATGATAATAAAACTTTAATTAATACCAATGAATTATTTAAAGTTAAGACAAATGCGACTTTAGATTTTGTTATTTGTGATATAAATAAGCAAGCTTGTAATAGAAATATTAAAGTTGACTTAATTGCACCATATGCAAGATGTAACTTTAAGAGTGCAGTATTATGTAATGGGGAAAATAATTATAATATTTCTATTAATTCTTGTCGTGCAAATACGGCAGGTTATATGGAAAATTATGGTGTAGTATTAGAAAATGGAAAATATTATATGGATGCAACAGGTAAAATAGATAAGGGAGCTCATGGTTCTATATCTCATCAAGCATCACATGCTTTATGTTTTGAGAGTAAACAACAAGCTACAATTCGTCCCCAATTATTAATAGATGATAACGATGTTGAAGCTAGCCATGCTACAACTGTTGGAAGCATTGATGATAATCAATTATTTTATATGCAATCAAGAGGGTTAAGTGTTAAAGCAGCAGCAGCTTTATTGACCATGGGATATTTATCATTTATTACAAATGTTATTCCAAATGAAAAACTACAAGCATATTTATCTCAAGAAATTGAAAGTAAGGTAAATGATATATGTTAGATGTTGACAAAATAAAAAATGATTTTCCAATGTTTAAAAATCATCCAGAATTAGTATATCTTGATAATGGAGCTACAACATTTAAACCTAGTTGTGTTATTGAAATGATTAAAAAGTATTATGAATCATCTAGTGTTAATGTTGAAAGAGGAGATTATTTATTGAGCCATGAAGTTTCTAGTGCATATGAAAAGGCTAGAAATACGGTTGCTAAATTTATTAATGCTAGAAAAGATGAAGAGATTGTTTTTACTTCTGGAGCGACTGATAGCTTGAATATGGTTGCATACGGCTTAATTGATAAACTTAATAAAGATGATGTAATCTTACTTACTTATGCTGAACATGCAAGTAATATTTTATGTTGGTTTGATGTTGCGAAAAGAAAAGGTTGTAAGATTGATTATATTGATTTAGAGCCAAATGGTAGAATGCGTTTAGATACTTTAATTGATAAACTTAATTTTTATGGTAATAAAACTAAAGTAGTTAGTATAGCGCATATTTCTAATGTTTTAGGTTATAAACAAGATATTAAGGAAATAGCTAAAATAGTTCATCAATATGGAGCTTTATTAGTAGTTGATGGTGCCCAAAGTGTTCCACATATTAAAACAGATGTTCAGATGTTAGATATTGATTTTTTAGCATTTAGTGGACATAAAATGTGCGGACCTACAGGTATTGGTATATTATATGGTAAATATGATTTGTTAGATCAATTGCATCCTATGCGTTATGGTGGAGGAGCTAATTCTCGTTTTGATATCAATGGGAATATTATTTTACAAATAACTCCACATAAATTTGAGGCTGGAACACCTAATATTGCAGGTGCATTAGGATTGGCTGCGGCAATTGATTATTTAAATGATATTGGTATGGATAATATTGAAGCTTATGAACAAGAACTAAAAGCTTATATGATTGAAAAATTATCTAAACTAGAAAATATTCATATATATAATGCTGATACTACTAGTGGAATAGTTGCATTTAATGCTATAGATGTTTTTGCTCAAGATGCTGGTAGCTATTTAAGTACTAAAAATATTTGTGTTAGAAGTGGTAATCATTGTGCTAAAATTTTACATAATTTAATTAAGACAGATCAGACTTGTAGAGCTAGCTTATATTTTTATAATACTAAAGCTGATATTGATAAATTTGTAGCTGAATGTGCAAATCTTAATATCGAAAATTGTATTAATATATTCTTTTAGGAAGAAGGGTTAATTATGACTAATATGTTAAAAGATCCAGCAGTATTAAGAGAATTAATTATGGATCATTATAAATATCCACGTAATCATGAATTAGTAGAAGATGATAGTTATGACTCAAGACATATGGCAAGTGATAGTTGTATTGATGATATAACTGTGCAAAGTAAGATAGAAGATGGTATCATCAAAGATATACGTTTTGATGGAGTTGCATGTACTATATGTACAGCTAGTACTTCAATAATGACTGAATTATTAAAGGGTAAGTCTATTGATGAAGCAAATGTCATAATTGAAAATTATTTTAATATGATGAATGAAAAAACTTATGATGAGGATATCCTTGAAGAAGCTATTGCAATGATGAATGTTCATCGACAAGCAAATCGTATTAAGTGTGCCACTATTGGTTGGAAAGCAATTAAAGAAATGATAGATAGGAAATAAGTTATGGATGATAAAGCATTTTTAAATGAAGATTATAAATATGGCTTTAAGGATGAAGATATAAGTGTCTTTAAGACGCAAAAAGGTTTAAATGAAGATATTATTAGAGAAATATCTAATATTAAACAAGAGCCTCAATGGATGCTTGAATTTCGCTTAAAAGCCTATGAAATGTTTAGAAAATTAAATAATCCTAAATGGGGTCCAAATTTAAATTCAATTGATTTTGATGATTTTACTTATTATATTAGACCAAGTGAAAAAACTGAATCAAGTTGGGAAGATGTTCCAGATACAATTAAGAATACTTTTGATAAATTGGGTATACCAGAAGCTGAAAAGAAATTTTTAGCAGGAGTTTCTACTCAATATGAGTCTGAAGTGGTTTATCATAATATGTTAAAAGAAGTTCAAGAAAAAGGAGTTATATTTTTAGATACTGATAGTGGTCTTAAACAATATCCTGAATTATTTAAAGAATATTTTTCTAAAGTAGTTAGTTATGCTGATAATAAATATGCAGCATTAAATAGTGCTGTATGGTCTGGTGGTTCATTTATTTATGTGCCCAAAGGAGTTAAATTAGATAAGCCTTTACAATCATATTTTAGAATTAATTCTGAAAGAATGGGGCAATTTGAAAGAACATTAATTATTGTTGATGAGGGGGCAGATGTTCATTATGTAGAAGGTTGTACCGCTCCTCAATATTCAAAGGAATCTTTACATGCTGCTGTTGTTGAAATATATGTTAAAAAGGGTGGTAAGTGTCGCTATTCTACAGTTCAAAATTGGAGTGGAAACATTATTAACTTAGTTACTAAAAGGGCTTATGTTGAAGAATATGGCACAATGGAATGGATAGATGGTAATATCGGTTCACAATTGACTATGAAATATCCTGCATGTGTATTGGCTGGAGAATATGCTAAAGGAATGTGTATTTCTATTGCCGTAGCAAGAGAAAATCAATTGCAGGATGCTGGAGCTAAAATGATTCATTTAGCGCCTCATACTTCTAGTAATATTATTTCTAAATCCTTAAGTCGTAATGGAGGAAAAGTTAATTATCGTGGGGAAGTAAGACATGGTCCAAATGCAGCATATGCTAAAAGTAAAGTTGAATGTGATACTTTAATTTTAGATAAATATTCGACTTCAGATACTATTCCTACAAATATTAATCAAACTAATACTAGTACAATAGAACATGAAGCAACCGTTTCAAAGATTTCTGAAGAACAACTATTCTATTTAATGTCTCGTGGTTTATCAAATCAAGAAGCAACAGAAATGATTGTTATGGGTTTCTTGGAACCATTTACCCGTGAATTACCAATGGAATATGCTGTTGAGCTAAATCAACTATTAAAATTAGATATGAGTGAATCAATTGGATAAGGTTTCTTTATGAAACCTTTTTTTAGGAGAAATTAAATGGATATAAAGAATAAAATTGCTAATTTTAAAGATATAATGGCATCTGATAAATATGCTTTAACGCCTTATATAGTAAATGGAAATGATCCTAAACCTTTTGCACTTATTTTACCTGGAGGAGGTTATGGGATTATTATGAGTAGCGTAGAGGGAGAACCATATGCAACAAGAATTAATGAAATGGGGTACAATGCTTTTGTTTTAAGATATGGCATAAAAAAAAGAGCTAGATATCCCATACCTTTAGAGGATGTAGCCAGAGCCTTAAGATATATTCGAACTAACGCTAAACGATTTAATGTATTAAAAGATGAATATGCAATTTGGGGATCTAGTGCTGGTGGGCATTTAGCTGCAATGTTTGCTACTAAAACATTGGGATATGAGTATTATCAATTACCTAAACCAACATGTTTGATTTTATGTTATCCAGTAGTTAGTGCAATGGTTGCAACGCATATTCCAAGTATTGATATGATAATTGGTCTAAAATGGACGGATGATAAGAAAAAGATGGTTAGTGTAGAATGCAATATGGATAAAGATTTTCCGCCAACATTTATTTGGAATAGCTTAGAAGATGATGTAGTTCCGCCTATTAATAGTATGCTTTTGAATCAAAAATGTGACCAATTAGGTATTATTCATGAATATCATCAATTTACTCATGGTCATCATGGAAAAGGTTTAAAAGAAAATAGTGAGTGGTTTGATTTTGCAATGAGATTTTGGAAAAGTAATATGAAAAAAGCTTCAAATGATTAAATAATCATAAGAAGCTTTTTTTACTATAGCTCATTAATAATTATATTATTTTCACGATCTGGGCCAACAGAAACTAAAGAAATTCTTGTATTAGTGAATTCGGCAATGCATTCTAAATATTTACGACAATTTTCAGGTAAATCATCATAATTACGAATTTTAGTAATATCACACATCCAACCATCAAATTCTTTATAAATTGGTTTAGATCTTCCATAGTCATTTAAAGATGCAGGAATGTATGTATATTCCTTACCATCAATATCATAGCCTACACATACTTTAATTTTTTTCATAGTTGATAATACGTCAATTTTAGTTACAACTAAATCAGTTAGACCATTGATAATTGCAGCTTGTTTAACAACACATAAATCTAACCAACCACAACGACGTGGTCTACCAGTAGTTGCGCCAAATTCTGCACCAATTGAACGAATTTCTTCACCAGTTTCATCAAGTAATTCTGTAGCAAATGGTCCTTCACCAACACGGGTAGAATATGCTTTAACTACACCTATGATAGTATTTAATTTTTGTGGTGCAACACCAGCTCCTTCGCATACACCAGCACTTGTTGGACTACTACTAGTAACATATGGATAAGTACCATAGTTAATATCTAGCATATTTGCTTGTGCACCTTCAAATAATACATTTTTTCCTTCGTCTAAATATTGATTTACCAGGCTTACACTATCACAAATCATTGGTAATAATTGTTCACGAATGTTTGCAAATTGATTTACTAATGTATCATAATCAAAAGGTTCTTCACCATATAATTTAACAATTTGATCATTTTTGATTTCAAGAGTACTTGCTAAACGTTTTTTAAAGATTTCAAAATCAACAAGATCACAAACTCTTAAACCAATACGAGTATATTTATCAGCATAACAAGGACCAATTCCTCGTTTAGTTGTTCCAATCTTGTTATTTGCTAATTTTTTTTCTTGTAATTCGTCTAATTTAATATGATAAGGCATAATTAAATGTGCTCTATCACTAATTCTTAAATGATCACAAGTTAAACCACGTTTTCTTAAAGTATCAATTTCATCTAATAAGACAAATGGATCAATTACAACCCCAGGACCAATAACACAAAGTGCTTCTTTATTTAATATTCCTGATGGTAATAAATGAAGAATTGATTTTTCTCCATTAACAATAACAGTATGTCCAGCATTGTTTCCTCCTTGGAAACGGACTACCATATCCATTTTTTTTCCTAAAACATCAACAATTTTTCCTTTTCCTTCATCGCCCCATTGGGAGCCAACAACAACATATCCAGCCATAATTTTTCTCCTAACGTAAAATATAATAGCATATTTTTAACTAATTGAATGTATATATTTTGCTTTTTTGTTATTTTTTTATTAAAATGATTAATGGAAAGAAGGTTGAATATGAGTTGTAATCATGATTGTGCAAATTGCGATCAAAAACATGAAGAAGGATGTTTTTTAATTGAACCGCATAAAGATAGTAGTATTAAAAAAATTATTGGTATTGTTAGTGGAAAAGGTGGAGTAGGAAAAAGTTTTGTAACTGCATCACTTGCTAGTATGATGCAAAAACAGGGATATAATTGCGCTGTTTTAGATGGCGATATTACCGGACCTAGCATGGGTAAAATGTTTGGTATTACTAGTAAAGCTGTAGGCGATGAAACTTGTATATATCCAGCAATTACTTCAAGTGGAATTCAAGTTATCAGTACTAACATGTTATTAGAAGAAGATGAAATTCCAGTTATATGGCGTGGTCCAATTATAGCTAATATGGTTAAACAATTTTATACTGATGTAGTATATACTGATGTTGATTATATGTTTATTGATATGCCTCCTGGAACTGGTGATGTACCTTTAACAGTATTTCAATCAATACCATTAGATGGTATTATCATCGTTACTAGTCCTCAAGAATTAGTTAGTATGATTGTTACTAAGGCATATAATATGGCTAAAGAAATGAATATTCCAGTTATGGGAATTATTGAAAATTTCAGCTATGTTGAGTGTGATCAATGTCATAATAAAATGTATATCTTTGGTGAAAGTAAAGTAGATGATGTAGCTGCAAAATTAAATGTTCCAGTTTTAGCTAAATTACCTATTAGAACAGAGGTAACTAAATTAAGTGATATGGGTAAAATTGAATTGGCTAATATCCCAGAATTAAATGAAGTTTTAGAAAAAATAAAAAAATTGTAATTAATTCACAATAAATACACTTTGGCTATGTATAATAAAAATACAGAGGTATATTATGGCAAAGATATTGATTGTAGATGATGAAGCAAAGATTAGAGAACTTATAAAAAAATATGCAACATATGAAGGCTATATTTGTGATGAAGCTCCAGATGGTGAAGATGCTATAAAGCTTTGCGAGACAAATGATTATGATCTTATTATCATGGATGTTATGATGAATAATATCGATGGTTTTGAAGCTGTTAAAGTAATTAGAGAAAAAAAAGATATACCAGTTATTATGTTGACGGCTTTAAATGAAGAATATGATAAGATAAAAGGCTTTAATCTTGGCATTGATGATTATGTTGTTAAACCATTTTCGGTTAAAGAATTAATGATGCGCATTAATGCTATTTTAAAGCGTACACAAAAAAATAATAATTCTAAACATTATCATTACAAAGGTCTTGATATTGATTTTTCAGCTAGAATTGTAGAGATTAATTCCCAACGTATTAAACTTTCTTTAAAAGAATATGAACTTTTAACCTATTTAATCAATAATAAAAATATTGCATTAACAAGGGAACAGATTTTATCTGTTGTATGGGGTTATAATTTCTATGGTGATGATCGTACTTTAGATACGCATATAAAACTTTTGCGTAAAAATTTAGGTGAATATGGAAAGTGCATCGTTACCTTAAGAGGGGTAGGATATCGTTTTGAAGAAAACTAGGAAGCTACAACTTAATTTATTGTTGTATATATTATTATTTGTTGTTGGTTTATTATTATTTGTTTGGATTTTTGAAGTAACTTTTTTACAAAGATTTTATGAAGATACTAAAGTTAAAGAAATTAAAGAATTAAGCTCACAAATTATTGAAATATTAGACGATCAACAAATGGAAGTTTATTTAAATAGTTTAGCTAGACAAAATGATGCATGCATTAGAGTTATAGATCAAAATTATGATAAGTTTGCTTCTAATAGAGCTGGTTGTCAATTAAATAATTTAACATATAATGATATGTATTATTTAATTGTAAAAGCTCAAGAAAATGGAGGATCTTATTCAACATTAATTAATGATAAATTGTTGATATATGAACCTTTTGTAGGTAATATTTTTTTAATAGATAATGATAATATCAAGAATTTAACCTATGCGCAAATTGTTGATGATAATACTTTTATATTAATTGAATCACCAATTACCCCGATGGTAACTACAATTAAAACAATTCAAACCCAAATTATTTATATTAGTATTTTTGTTATAATCGCTACAATAATATTAGTATATTTATTAAGTAAAAAAATTGTTAAACCTATTGAAAAAATTGATCATGCGGCTAAAGCATTAGCTAATGGTAAATATGAAAATGAAATGACTGCTAGTTATCGTGAGGCTAATGATTTAAATAAGACCTTAGCAAATGCAGCTATAGAAATCCAAAAAGCTGATAAAGCTAAACGTGATTTAATATCTAATGTTTCTCATGATTTAAGAACACCTTTAACTATGATTAGTGGTTATGGAGAGTTGATGATTGATTTTCCTGAAGAAAAAACGGATGAAAATATAAAGATTATTATTGAAGAAGCTAATCGCTTAAATACACTAGTTAATGATCTTTTAGATCTTTCAAAATTACAAGATAGAAAAATTAAATTGATTATAAATCGATTTAATATATCAAATATGCTTAAACAAATTTTTGAAAGTTATCAAATTCTAGCAAAAGATGCAAATATATCTTTAGAATGTGATGATGATATATTAGTTAATGGTGATCAAGAGCGATTAAAACAAGTTATTCATAATTTTATTAATAATGCGATTAATTATTCTCAACAAAAACCAATTATTATCAAATGTAAAAAAGATGATGATATGGTTATAGTAAGTGTAATAGACCATGGTGAAGGTATTGCAAAGAAAGATATTCCATATATTTGGGATCGTTATTATAAAGTTGATAAGACCCATATTAGAAGTAGTGTAGGTAGTGGAATAGGTTTAGCTATTGCAAAGGAAATTTTAGAATTACATGGTTTTGAATATGGGGTAAAATCTAAACTTAATGAAGGTAGTACTTTTTATTTTAAATTACCAATATGCAAATAATTGCAAATGATAAATAGGGCGCAAATTTGATTTTGCGCTTTTTTGTTATTATTAGGGCAATTAATGAAGCTATAAAAAGTATTAAACACATTTGATATAAATCGAATATTAAACTATAGATAGCTAATAATTTTATATCTCCAAAGCCTATTAAATTGTTTATACTTAAAAATATACCAATAAATAAAATGAATAAACATAGTTTTAAATCGATTGAATAATGAGTAATTATTAAAATAAATAAAATTATTAATAAGCTATCATAAATTATTCCATGTCTAATATCTGATATGCTGATGGCTAATAAAACAATTATATTTGAGGCAATAAAAAAAGTAAAATTTTGATAACATAATACAAAAGTTATACCAGATATTATTTCAAATATAGGATAACGCCATGAAATTTTATGTTTACAATAAGCACATTTTCCTTTTAATATAATATAACTTAAAATAGGTATCAAATGATAGAATTTAAGTTCATTATGGCAATAGGGACAAATACTTCTTGAATGATTAAAGAAGTTAGGATAATTATCTAGAATACATAAATAAAATGAGCCAAAGCACGCTCCTAAAATAAAATTTAATATATACATAATCAAACCTCTTTGTATTATGTTAATATATATACGGAAAGTGTTATTTTTCCTGAAAGGATTTAATATGTTACAAATAAATAATTTAAAAAAAAGCTATGGTGATAAAGAAGTTTTAAAAGGCATTAATATTAATGTTGATGATGGTAAAATTTTTGGTTTTATTGGCCATAATGGTAGTGGAAAGACAACAACAATTAAAGCTATTGTTGGTATTCATGATTTTAATGAAGGAGAAATTTTAATTGATGGTAAATCAATTAAAACTCAAGCTATTGAATGTAAAAAAATAATGGCATATATTCCAGATAATCCTGATATATATGAAAATATTAAGGCAATAGATTATTTATATTTTATTGCGAATGTTTTCCAATTAGAAAAGAATATGGTTGATACTAAAATATTACAATTAGCTAAAGATTTTGAAGTAGAAAATTGCTTGGGAGATAAAATTAAAGCGTTAAGTCACGGAATGAAGCAAAAGATTGTTTTAATTGGTGCTTTTTTGCATGAACCTAAATTATTAGTATTAGATGAACCTTTTGTTGGTCTTGATCCAAAAGCTTCTTTTGTTTTAAAACAAAAGATGAAAGAATTATGTGCTAATGGAAGTAGTATTTTTTTTAGTACTCATGTTTTGGAAGTGGCTCAAAAGTTATGTGATAGTGTAGCAATTTTAAAAGATGGTAAAATTGTTTTAAATGATAATATTGATAAGATTATTGCGAAAGGTCAAACATTAGAAGAATTATTTTTGGGGATGTAATTATGCGAGAGTTATTATTATTAATCAAGATTAATATTTCGGATTTATTAAATAGTAAATTTAAGCATCGAATATATTTATTATTACTTGGTATTTGTATAATGATGTTGATGTCCATTTATACGATGGCTTTAATTAAAAGTCTTCCAAGTAATTTATATTATATAGTTCCTTATATCATGGGATTTGGGCCGCTTTTTTTGATTTTTTTCCTTACTATAACTTTAGCTTTTGGCTATGTTATTGGTTTTAAAGATTATGATTTTCTATTAAGTTTACCATTAAATAAAACAAATATTTATCTTAGTAAAATTCTAGGTTTAGTAATGATAAATATCTTATATTATCTTTGCTTTATGTTACCATCAATGATTTGTTATGGAATTGTAGCCAAGATGAATTTTATTTTTTATTTATCATTATTATTGGGTATAATATTTCAACCTCTAGCCATTATTTCTATTGCATTATTCATTTCTTTATTATTTGTAAAAATAAGTGGTAATAGTCGATATCGTAAGTTAATTTCTAATATTTTAAATGTTGTTTTTATTATTGTTGTTTTTATTATGAGTTTTAGTTTTTCAAGTATGAGTGAAAGTAGTCAATTAACTAATATTTTTTATAGCTTATATGAGAAGATTAAAACTATCTTTCCTAGTTTATATTGGTTTATTTCTGGTTGTATTATCAATGATTTTTTAAAACTTTTATTAAGTATAATTTTTAATGTAGCTATATTTATAATAATTGTATTATTTAGTCGAAATTTAGTCTTTGAGCTTAATCAAAATTATGCCATAGAATATCATAATAGTAATTATAAAATAAAAGGTCTAAAAACTAATTCTCAATTTATTACATTATTTAAAAGAGAATGGAAAAATTTTATATTAAATTTTAATTATGTATTAAATTTGGGTGTTGGTAGTTTATTAGGTATTTTAATTATGATTTATATAATATTTAAATCCTATGATGAATTAAGTATGCTAATAGGAATGATGCCAAAAAATATCATAGACTTACTTTTTTTGTTAGGAACTTTAATTATCGTGGGAATTAATATGATTGATTGTACTAGTTGTGTTTCTATTTCATTAGAAGGTAATAATATATGGATTTTAAAGAGTTTACCTATTAAAATTATAGATGTTTTTAAAGCTAAGGTTCTGGTTAATTATATAGTGGTTTTTATTGGCACAATATTACCAATGTTGTTGCTTTGGTTTATTTTACCAGTTAATTTAATTTATGCTATATTGGCTTTATTATATATTTTAGTAGTTAGTATTTTTGTTGGTTTATTTGGTCTAGTTATTAATCTTAATTTTCCAAAACTTGAATGGGATAGAGATGTTATAGTTATTAAGCAAAGTTTATCTTCTTTTTTAGCTATTATAGCTTTGTTAATGATTGCTTTAATTTTAGGATTTATGGGATATTTTATTTCTAATCAATTGAGTATAATGAGTACTTGGATTATATTGATAATTTTTATGGGCTTAGTAGATATTTTGTTATATCTATTATTAAAGAAGTGGGGTATAACTAAATTTATAGCTTTATAATTTTTATTAGGTTATAATAACAATAGGAGGAAAAATTCATGAAAGATTTAAAAGGTACAAAAACAGAAAAAAATTTATTAGAAGCTTTTGCAGGTGAAAGCCAAGCTAGAAACAAATATGATTATTTTGCTTCAAAAGCTAAAAAGGAAGGCTATGAGCAAATTGCTGAATTCTTTAGTTTAACTGCTGCAAATGAAAAGGAACATGCAAAATTATGGTTTAAATTATTACAAGGTGGCGCTATTAAAGGTACTGTTGAGAATTTAAAACAAGCTGCTGAGGGTGAAAATTTTGAATGGACAGATATGTATGAGCGCATGGCAAGAGAAGCTGATGAAGAAGGGTTCCCTGAAATTGCTGAAACAATGAGAGGTGTTGCGGCTATTGAAAAAGAACATGAAGAACGTTATTTAAAACTTTTAGCAAATATTGAAAATAATGAAGTATTTGTTAGAAAAGATGAAAAAACATGGCAATGCCGTAATTGTGGACATATTTATGTTGGTAAAGAAGCTCCAGAAGTATGTCCAGTATGTGATCATCCAAAAGCATATTTTGAATTATTAAGAACTAATTATTAGTAATAAAATATATAAAAGTGAGCTTAATTGCTCACTTTTGTATTATTCATTTTATAAAAATGATGATATGTTGGTAATTGATATCTTATGGCCTTATGTAGATTATTAATTTTGAAAGAATCACTATAGAAAGATTCACCATCTGATTGACTGATAATTTGTTTATCTGTGGTTATTCTTATGTCTTTAGCTTTATAGATGCGGATATATGGCACATTATCAATCTTGCCTAAGAAATACTTAGGTAAATACCAAATTAATTTATATGAAGGTATTTTATCAATTATACATACATCAAAATAACCATCAAGCATATCTACACTTTTAAATGGAGAAACACCATTACCATAATATTTACCATTCATTATGGCAATTAATAGACATTGTTTTTCAATAATTTTGTCATCTAAATTGATTTTAGCTTGATAATAATCTGGTTTACAAATAGCCATAATAGCAGCAATAAAATATAAAAAAGGTTTAGGTATGATTGTCTTTTTTAATAGGGTACAAACAATATCATTGACCTTTGCATCAATACCAATGGTGGTAGTATTTAAAAAATAATGATCATTACATTTTCCATAATCAATATTGATTATATTACCTAATATAGTTTGTTCAATCATATATTCTATATTATTTACAATAGGAGCTATCATTCGATAAAAATCATTTCCAGTACCAAAAGGTAAAATAGAGAAAGTTGCATATTTAATACCGTTGATTATATCATATGCACTTCCATCGCCACCAATAGCATAGATGATATTATCTTTTTTATCATTTTTTTTGGCAATAGATGTTGCATGATGAGCATATTGTGTATGTATAATTTGGTATGAAATATGATTTTTGTCACAAATCTGTTGAATTAAATTTGTTATTTTTTGAAAATTATAACGACCTGCATTAGGATTAATAATAAAAATGTGTTGCATATAATATCTCCTCGTATTAGAATATGATGGATAATATTCTTAAATATTATATAACATTTATAGGGTGGTTATGAAAACATTTAGAGAAAAACTATACAATAAGTTTAATACATCACAACTTTTTGTTTTATCTTTTGCATTAATTATTTTAATTGGTTCTATTCTTTTAACATTACCAATTTGCAACAATGGAGTTCCAGCTCCATATATTGACAATTTATTTACTACAGTAAGTGCTACTTGCGTTACAGGATTAGTTACAGTTGTTCCATATCAACAATATTCTATATTGGGACAGATAGTTATTATTATCTTAATGCAAGTTGGGGGATTAGGTCTGATGACCTTGATAGCGATTGCATTAGTATTCTTGCATAAAAAATTAATGCTTAAAGAAAAAAAAGCTTTAAAAGATTATTTAAATAAACCAGATTTAAGTCATTTTAGTACTTATATACGTAGTATCTATGGTTATACATTTATAGTTGAAGGAATTGGCGCTATCCTTTTAGCAATGCGTTTTATTCCTCAATTTGGCTTTGGTAAAGGTATTTTTAGTAGTATCTTTATTAGCGTATCAGCTTTCTGTAATGCTGGTTTTGATAATATAGCTTCTAATAGTTTGATTGGTTATGTATCAGATCCATTAATTAATTTTACTATTATGGCTTTA
Source organism: uncultured Erysipelotrichaceae bacterium (assembly GCA_944326095.1). Lineage (GTDB taxonomy): Bacteria > Bacillota_I > Bacilli_A > Erysipelotrichales > Erysipelotrichaceae > JALEVB01. The sequence goes on from CALVCO010000002.1 coordinate 67,917, forward strand.
ATTATCTTAGGTGGCTTAGGATTTGTAGTTTGGTTTGATATATATCTTCATCATAAAAAAGGGAACCGTTTATCCTTGCATACAAAGATTGTTTTAGTTACGACTTTAATAGTTATTGTTTCTGGAGCATTCTTCTTCTTTATTTGCGAATATAATAATACATTAGCAAATCTTAATTTATGGGATAAAATAATGGCTAGCTTTTTCCAATCTGTTACATATCGTACCGCAGGTTTTGCAACAATAGATTTTAGTCAAAGTTTGCCTATAACAAGATTGTTAGGTTGCATCTATATGTATATAGGTGGTTCACCTGGTGGTTGTGCAGGTGGTATGAAAACTACTACTGTGGTAATCTTGATTGTTGCGATTATTGCTATGGTTAAAAATGGTGGTGAATATTATTGTATTTGGAAAAGACAAATTTCTAAAGAAATTGTTATAAAAGCTTTAGTAATTTTTACAATGTATCTAACGGTAAGTATGATTGGTTTAGCAATTTTATTAGTAAGTGAATCAGCTGATCCTTTAGCATTATTCTTTGAAGTTGTTAGTGCAATTTGTACAGTTGGATTGACTTGTGGAATAACTACTACCTTATCGATAATTGGTAAAATTGTTATTATTTTATTAATGTTTATTGGTAGAATTGGACCTATAACTATCGTATTATTCTTTGTTAATAATAATGATATGGTTTATAAATTTAAATATCCAAAAGAAAATGTATTGATTGGATAATGGGGGAAAATATGAAAAAAAGAACATTTGTTGTATTAGGATTAGGTATATTTGGCAGTACTATTTGTAAAAATTTAGTACAAAATGGTTTTGAAGTAATCGCTATTGATTCAGATGAAGAATCAGTAGAAAGAGTTGCAAAATATGGAGCCGATGCTTATCAAGCTGATTTTACAAATATAGAAAGTTTAAGAGCAATTGGTTTAGAAGATATTGATATTGCGATAGTTGCTACTGGTTCACATTTAGAAGATAGTGTTATTGCAATATTGAATTTAAAAGAATTAGGTATTCCTTATATTCTTGCTAAGGCAAAAAATAAAAAATATATGGAAGTTCTTTTGAAGGTTGGAGCAAATAGAGTTATTAGACCAGAAAAAGAAATGGGTGAAAGAATTGCTAAGCAATTAACTAGTCCTAAGATTGTTGATTTATTTGAAATTGATGATGAGTTTGCAATTATGGAAATTAAAACACCTGAACAATTTGTTAATAAAAATGTTATTCAATTGGATTTGCGTAAAAAATTTAATATTAACGTATTAGGTGTAAGACACCATGGAACTGGTCGTCTTGATGTTAATATGGGAGCAAATTACAATTTTAAGGCTGATGATATTATTGTATTAATTGCTAATAAGAATTTCTATAATGATTTAACAAAGGAACAAGAATAAACATATATGAAAACATTAAAGGAAATGAAATTTCCTGCTAAAAAAATTGAACTTTTAAATAAACTTGGGATAGTGGATAGTGAAAGCTTGTTAACATACTATCCCTTTCGTTATGAAGTAAAGGAATATAAACCATATCAACAATGGAAATCTGGAGATACAGTTATATTTGAAGGTAATTTAATTTCTTATCCTAATACAACGCGTTTACATGGGAAAATGAGTGTTAGCAGATTTTCTATAGAAAATGATGATGATATTTTTGATATAACCATTTATAATCGTCCCTGGATAAAATCGCTTAAAATTGGAACAAAAATGACAATCATTGGTAAATATGTAGATGGTAATAAAATAATTGCGAATAACTATAATTTGACTCCGCTTCAAGCTCAATTAGGAATTAAACCAATTTATTCTACAAAAGAAGGAATTACCCAAAGAACAATTACTAGTGCTATTAATCATGCATTAAATGGGGAAATTGAAGATGTTGTACCATTAGAATATCAACATAAATATCGCTTATTATCACGTAAACAAGCTTTTAAATTTATACATCAACCAACAAGTTTTAAGGAAGTAGAATTAGCACTAAGAACTTTAAAATATGAAGAATTTTTAAAATTTTTCTTAACTATATTATGCTTACAAGATGAAAGTTTTAAAGGATTAGAAAAAAAGCCTAAGGAATTTGATATAGATCAAGTATTTTCTTTGCAAGAAAACTTACCATTTTTATTAACGGTAGATCAAATGTTTGTAATAAAAGAAATATTAAATGATTTAGCAAGTCAACATGTGATGTATCGTTTAGTTCAAGGTGATGTTGGTTGTGGAAAGACAATAGTATGTGCTTTTGCTATGTATGCAGCTATGTTAGCTGGTTATCAATGTGCATTATTAGCTCCAACGGAAGTTTTAGTTAAACAACATTATGAATCATTAGCTGAAACTTATCGTCATCTTCCTTTTAGAGTTGCTATGCTTTATTCAGCAATGCCTTCTAAACAAAAACAAGAGGTTATTGAAGAAATTAAAAAAGGTAATATTCAATGCGTTGTTGGAACGCATTCTTTGATTCAAGATGAAGTTAGATTTAATAAATTGGGTTTGGTTGTTGTCGATGAACAACAAAGATTTGGTGTTGAACAAAGAAAGAAAATTAAAGCTAAAGGAGAAAAGGTTGATTTTTTATTGATGAGTGCTACACCGATTCCAAGAACTTTAGCAAATACTTTATATGGTGATATGGCTGTTAGTACTATTGAAAGTTTGCCACCTAATCGTAAAGGTGTAGATACTTATTTAATAAAAGAAAATAGTATTCGCTCAATAATGCAAGATATTAAAAATACTATTAATAAAGGTCAACAAGTCTATATCATATGTCCTTCTATTGAACAAAATGATAATTTTCAAGCTAGAAATGTAGTAGATATTTATCATAATCTTAAAGAAGAATTTATTGGCTTTTGTTCCATTGGAATGATGCATGGTAAAATGAGTTCAGATGAAAAAACTAAAATTATCTCGGATTTTCAAAAAGGAATATATGATATATTAGTAAGTACTACGGTAGTAGAAGTTGGGGTAAATGTGGTTAATGCAACGATGATGATTATATATGATGCTCATCGTTTTGGTTTAAGCCAATTACATCAATTAAGAGGAAGAGTACAAAGAGGAAGTTATCGTGGTAAATGTTATTTATTAACTTCTAATCAAGATAAACAAACTTTAAATCGTTTGCAGATACTTGTTAATAGTACTGATGGCTTTGAAATTTCTAAGAAAGATTTACTTTTAAGAGGACCTGGTGATATACTAGGTACTAGACAAAGTGGAGCATCTAATTTTATTGTTGGTAATATTTTTACGGATCAAAATATAATTGAACAAGCACAAAAAGATGCTAGAGTAATAGCGGTAGATCAACGCTATCGTTTATTAATCAATAAAATTATCGAAGAAAATATGAATAATGTTCGATACATTGATTAGGAGGATTATGAAAGATATTATTGAATGGCTTTCTAGCCGAAATATAAAAGTTAATAATTCAGAATTGATACATCGCGCTTTTATGCATTCTTCATATGCTAATGAACATAAGCGTAATTATGATAATGAACGTTTAGAATTTATGGGTGATGCAGTTTTAGAATTGTGGACAAGTGATAAATTATATAATCATAAACCAATTTTAAAAGAAGGGGAAATGACTACCTTACGTGCTCAATTAGTTTGTGAAAAAGCCTTAAGTATGTATGCAAAACAATTGAAATTAAATGATTATTTACTTTTAGGAATTGGTGAAGAAAAAAATGGTGGTAGAAATCGTGATTCTATTGTTGCCGATATGTTTGAAGCTTTCTTAGGAGCTTTATATCTTGATCAAGGAATGGGACCTATTGATAATATTCTAAGTGAAGTTTTATTACCATATTTAAATAATCCACATAATGGTAATTTGCAAATTGATTATAAAACTAAATTACAAGAATATGTTCAAGGAGATGTACGTAAAACGGTTTCTTATGAATTAGTTAGTATGCATGGGCCGGCGAATAATCCGATGTTTGAAATGAAAGTTGTTCTTGATGGCATTATATTGGGTTATGGTAAGGGAAATAGTAAGAAAAAAGCTGAACAAGAAGCAGCACGAAATGCGTTTGAAAAAATGGTTAAATAATTTGGTGCTCTAAAAATGGATGAGGTTGTAGAAAAAACTAGTATAAAATAACATGAGGAAAAATGACCTCAAAAATC
>CALVCO010000003.1 GCA_944326095.1 uncultured Erysipelotrichaceae bacterium
CGTAGTACTTAAAGTACTTTGTCTAATCAACAAGAGCTTTTTCAAGCTCCCACTTCTATAAGTGGTGGGTTATTGACGTGCTAATATTGGTAAATTATCTAAATCATCTGGCATTTTATCTAAGATTTCTTGTCTTTTTTGTGACCATGATTCTTCAGAATATTCATCTTTAAGTGCGTCTAATAAATCTAAATCATCTGGATAATAGTTAGTAATTAAATCTTCTAGAATTTCTAGATATTTTTGCTTATCACCTTGTAATTTATAGATATCCATTTTAAGTAGTTTTAAGTCTCCTTGGATATCATTATCTTCTTTATTTAATTCATTACATTTATTAATAATATCTAAAGATTGATCAAAGTTACCTTGAAGATTGTTTTGATAAGCTAATATTTCAACAAGATCAATATTGTCTAAATGTTCCATGCAAAAATCATTTAGTTTTTCTTTATATTTTGGTAAACCAATCATACTATGAGCGTAACATGTTTCCCATTGATATCTTTGCTTATTTGAAATGTTCTTATTTTCATTTAATTCTTGATTTTTTTCTTCTAAAAAGTCAATTTTTTCTTCTTCAAATTCTTTTGGACAGTTATTCACTATTAGATTTAATAATGTACTATGAATCCATTGTTGTTCTTGATTATCTAATAAGGATAATATCAAATCAAAAGTTTCATATTTAACTTCACTATCAGCTTTCTTAAGTAAAGTTTTTAATACATCATAAATTTCTTCTTCAGCATTATATAAAGTATCAATATAATTATCTTCAATATCATCAAATCGTTCAAAAATAATAATTAATAATGATAAAGCTTCATCATATTCTTCTTTATCTATGAAATATTGAATTTCTTCATCGATTATATTACACAATTCATCGTCAAGTTCTTCATAAGCATAATCATAATCACAATATTTATCACTGTTGATATTAAAATTATTAAAAGTTTCATTTATTCTATCATCAGCTTGATCAAACACATCTTCATCATCCATATCAACATATTTTTCAAATAGTTCTAATAGTTCATAATTTCCATCTAAAACTTTTAATAAAAATCTATCGATATCTTTGCGATTAGCCCTTTTGATTAAATCTTCCAAATAATTGTCTTCATCATTTTGGAAAATTTCAATTTTAGAAAGTTCACCATTTAATTTTTCTAGTGCTTCTATAGCAGTAATTATATGTTCACAATAATTACCTTCTTTGCCATTTTCACAATCACAATAAGCCTCTAAAATTTCCCCATCTCCTAAAGTAATATTTACTTCATGATCGGGATTACCTTTAACTTTAGCTTGAATCGCATCACCCTTTATTGATAGATTCACATTAAGTTCTTCATTTGCATAAAATTCATTTCTTTTTTCTTCATATATCATAATTATCACATCCTACTAAATATTTTATCATTTATATTATAAAAAAGTTCTCCTTTTAAGAGAACTTTTATCAACTATTTCTTTCTTACGTACTTCAAGCAGTCCAAAGTAACAGCTACTAGGATGATAATACCTGAGAATACGAATTGTAAGTTAGTATCGATACCTAAGATTGTTAAAGAGTAAGTTAATGCTGTAAAGATAAATACACCAACAACTACACCTGAAATCTTACCAATACCACCAGTAAATGATACACCACCAACTACGCAGGCAGCGATAGCGTCCATTTCCCAACCTTGACCATAAGCAGCAGAACCAGAACCAACCATTCTGATACATTCTAACCATGAACCAAATCCATATAATACACCAGCTAATACGAAGGCACCTACTGTAACTTTAAGTACAGAAATACCAGATACTGATGCAGCTTCAGAGTTACCACCTACTGCATATAAGTTTTTACCAAATGTTGTCTTGTTCCAGATGAACCAAACAACAACTACAGCAGCAATTGCCCATAAAATAATTGTAGGGAATCCACCAACTTTAGGAATAATCATCTTTGGAATTGAAGGTTCAATAGCACCGAAAGATACACCTTTAGTAGAATATGTTACTAAACCGAAGATTACTAACATATTAGCCATTGTAGAAATGAATGGATGCATCTTAAACTTAGCAGTGAAGAATCCAGCAATAGTAGTAAATACTGTACATAACAATACACACATCAATAATGCAAAGAATACTCTAACAATTACAGGTAGACCCGTAAAATCAAAGATATGTCCAAATACTGAACCAGTATTAATACCTTGGTGCATTATGATAGTCGCAACAGTCATACCCATACCAACCATTCTTCCTACAGAAAGGTCAGTACCTGCTAACAAGATCAATCCAGCAACTCCAAGTGCTAAGAACATACGAGGAGAAGCTTGTTGTAAAATATTTAATACGTTATTTAATGTTAATAATTGTAATCCATTTTTAACAATTGGTGTAATGATACATAATCCAATAAATACGATAATAATTGCGATATATAGACCATTACGCAATAAGAAATCACGAGTATTGAATGTATAAACATAATTCTCTTTTCTTTGTGCTAAATTTTCTGCAAATGAGAAATTACCCATCTTCAATAAGTCTATTAAATGATAACGATAATCAAAAGCATTATGTTGACGATCTTTAATATTTTGAAGATTCTTTTGATATTCCATCTTTGCATCAAACAAACGGTTCTTTTGAATATATTTTTCTTCTTTAATTTCAGCAGAATCTTTTAATTTAGCTAAATTATTTTTATGTTCATTATTTAATTCAGCTACTTTAGCATCATATGCTTGACGAGCTTGTTGTTTTTCTAGCTTACAACTAGCTACAACTGCATCATAATATTCATTATAATGCTCTTTCAAATAAGCTTCACCTTTCGCAACATTATCTGCTACAGCTTGCTTATTATTTTCTTCAACTTTTTTAGCTTGAGCTAATTTAGCTTTTAAATCAGTCAAACGTTGTTCTTTTTCTTGTTTAGAATAAATTTTATCTCTTTTAACAGCTTCGATTTCTTCGGTATATTCTATTACTTTAAAAGTACCATCTTCTCTTAATTTATCGACAACCTGTTGTATCTCCCCTAATTTAGTTTCAAAAGGTTTACGAAGTTCTAATTCTTCTTGAGGAGTGAGAATCTTGGAAATCTTATTACTCATTTGATATCTCCTTCATTATAGGTATTTTGTACTCAATCTTAATAATTCTTCTTGATTAGTTTCTTTAGTATTAACAATACCAGCTAATTGTCCATTAGACATTACGCCAATACGATTTGTCATACCTAAGATTTCAGGCATTTCAGAAGAAACAATGATAATTGTCTTTCCTTCTTTAGCCATCTTAATAATCAATTCATAAATTTCATATTTAGCACCAACATCAATACCACGAGTTGGTTCATCCATCATAAATACCTGTGGTGCTCTTTCTAGCCATTTACCAAAAATTACTTTTTGTTGGTTACCACCTGACAAACTAGTAATCATATCATCATGTCCCATACATTTAGTATGCATGATCTTAATTTCTTTTTTCGTTGCATCAACCATCTTCTTATCTGAAAGGGCAACTCCTTGTTTATAAGAAGGTAGATTAGCAATTGTTGTATTAAAGGTCAAATCACATTTTAAGAATAAGCCATTAGCTTTTCTTTCTTCCGTAATTAATGCAAAACCATGTTCAATAGCTTCTTTAGCATTATTGAAATTCATTAATTTACCATCTAAATATACTCTACCAGAAGCTCTAGTACGAATACCAAATATTGTTTCTAGTAATTCTGTTCTTCCAGCTCCAACTAGACCATATAGACCAAATATTTCACCTTTTCTAACATCAAAACTAATATCTTGAAGATGAGGTTCAAATTTAGTAGTTAAATGTTGAACTGATAGGCTAACACCTTGTGGAACATTATCTACTGGTGGGAAACGATTATCCAATGAACGACCAACCATGGCTGATATCAATTCATTCATATTTGTTTCACTAGTTGCTTTTGTCATTACCATTTTACCATCACGTAATACTGATACTTCATCACAGATTTCAAAAATTTCATCCATCTTATGAGAAATATAGATTAATGAGATACCTTGGCTTTTCAACATTCTCATCATTTCAAATAGTTTATCTACTTCTTGAATGGTCAAAGATGAAGTTGGCTCATCTAATACGATAACCTTTGAATTATAAGAAATAGCACGAGCAATTTCACACATTTGTCTTTGTGATACCGACATATTACGCATAGGTTGTGTCAAATTGACCGTCATTCCTAATTTTCTAAATAATTCAGACGCTTTCTTTTTCATTCGTTCTTCATCAACTACGCCCATTGAATTTACAGGATAACGGCCTAAGAACAAATTATCAACAACGTTTCTTTCCAAGCATTGATTCAATTCTTGGTGAACCATCGCAATTCCATTTTCAAGAGCGTCTTTAGGCCCTTCAAAATTAATTTCTTTGCCATCTAGGAAAATCTTACCTTCATCTTTTTGATATGAACCGAAAAGACATTTCATCATTGTAGATTTTCCAGCACCGTTTTCTCCCATAAGTCCCATAACCGTACCAGCTTTAACATCTAAATTAATATGATCCAAAACTTGGTTACGACCAAAAGACTTACACATGCCACGTATCGATAAGATTACATCATTTTTCTTATCTTCCATAAAGTTTACTCCTGTCTTTTTTTAACAAACTATTAGGGAGAGATAACCTCTCCCTAATAATCAATTTTCTTTTAATTACAAATTATTGGCTTAAAAGTGATGTATAAGAAGCCGCATTATCTGTCTTAACCATGTTGATTGCGAATGCATCATATTGGCTAGGGTTACCTAAACGGTTAGTAATATTAGATTCAGTTTGACCGTCACCACCGATGTATTCAACATTTAAGTTCAACAAATCATCATATTTTTGTAATAATGGTTGGTAAGTAGAACTTAAGAAGTTATCTGCAGCGTTATAGATGTTTAACCAAACATTCTTAACTGGATGAGCAGCTTCATCTAATTGGTTAGAAACTGGAGCATATGTAACTGTTGAATCTAAGAAATCTTCATAATTATCAGCAGTTACTGCAACGTTTAATGCATAGTATGAACGTTGATCAGCATCATATCTATAAACATCAGCACTTAATACGTTACCAGCATCATCAGCAGTACCAATACCTGTATCAACATCAACACCATCTAAAGCATTACGTAATACACGAAGTGTTAAGTAAGCTTGAACGTCAGCATGTTGGCTAATTGTTCCTCCATAACCTTCAGCGATAGCTGCTACTGCATCAGAGTTAGCATCATAACCGAATGTAGGAACTTCATTTTCTTTAGACCAAGCATTGAAGATTGACATACCCATACCATCATTGTTAGATGCTACGATATCAATTTGATCACCAAATGAAGCTGACCAAGTACCAATTGCGTTACCAGCTGTAGCTGCATCCCAAGTAGCACCTGCAGAGTTCTTCATTTCTTGAGAAGCTAATTCTCTTACAGTATAAGTTGTACCATTAATTTCTAGAGTTCCATCTTGAACTACTGTTGCAGAACCATCAGTATTTGTACCAGCTGGATCACTAACGATATTTCCATCAGCTTCTACTGCTGTACCTAATGCTTTACGAACACCTCTTGTACGAGCAATTGAGTCATTGTGACCTACGTCACCAATAGCTAATACATAACCGATAATTCCATCACCATTACGATCAAGACCATCGATGTTATTTTCGATATAAGCTTTAATCATTTCACCTTGTAGTTCAGCACCTTGGTTAGCATCGAAACCTACATAGTAAGTATCTTCGTTGAATGATAAAGCATTCATGTCTAGTTCACCAGTTGAACTGTTAGATGGTTGGCGGTTGAACCATACCAATGGTTTGTCAGCATTTGCTACTGTTGTAGTTGTTTCAGCACCTGTTGTACTTTCAGCAGTACCACTAGGTTCTTCTGTTGTTGTTCCTCCACTACAGCCTACTAGACTTACAGTCATAGCAGCTGCCATGAAGAAAGGTAAAAATCTTTTTTTCATTTTGTTACTCCCTCTAAGATTCTTTCTGTCTTGATAATAACACAAAATGTTAACGCTTTCAACACAATATTTTAATTATTTTTTCACACAATTTTTACAAAACTACAAAATAGTATTTATTTAAGCTACTCAAACAATCTTATAACCACCTACTGGGCGAATACTAAATTTGAAACAAGAACCTTCTCCAAAGATAGCTTCCATCTGTTTTGCATATTCTTCGACCATATTTTTTGGCACAAAAGCTTGAATAGTTCCAGCAAGTCCACCACCATGTACACGATAAGCACCCTTGCCTTTTAATAAACTTTCTGACACACATAAAGCTACAGCCAATTCTTGATGTTTATAATCTTTAGGACTATAGACATTTTGTAAATACATATAGCTAGAATAACCAGATTCAACTACTAAACGTTTAAAGCTTTCCATATCACCATTTCTTAAAGCTTTAACTTGTTCAACTACTCTTTCTGTTTCATCTACAAAATGTAATGCTCTAAGTAAGCATCTATCATCTGTCTTCTCTCTAATTAAAGCAATATTATCTAAAATTTCTTGTTTAGTAACTTGTGACAATACTTCTTTACCTAAAACATGAGCTACTTTTTTCATTTCTAAAGGCATCAAACCATATTCATCACTAAGATCAGCATGATCTCCCTTAGTATCAACAATACATAAAGCATAATCACTATGAGCAAAATCAAAATCTACTTTTTCTACTTTAGGATCATCTTTATCTTTAAAATCAATGGTAACAAAACCACCAACAGAACAAGCCAATTGATCCATTAGCCCACATGGTTTCATAAAATAATTATTTTCAGCATATTGTCCAATCTTACCAATAGTAATTGAATCAACTTTACCTTCATTATATAAATGTGACAAAATAGTTCCTACTAATACTTCAAATGCCGCACTAGAAGATATACCTGAACCTCTTAAAACTGCACTTTGTGCATAAGCTTTAAAGCCTCCAATCTTATAACCAAGTTCTTTAAATCTAGCTAAAGTACCTCTAATTAAAGCCTCACTAGTAAATTTTTCTTCTTCTTTTGGATTTAATTCATCAATTCTAACTGGTTTAACTTCATAGCCTTCGGAATAATATTCACAAACATCATCACTAGGACAAACAACACAAGCGATATCCATATTAACACTAGCTGCTAATACTCTACCTAATTGATGATCAGTATGATTTCCTCCTACTTCTGTTCTTCCTGGAGCGCAAATCAAATGAGCATCTCTATCGCCAAATTTTTCCAAAGCACTATCTAATAATGCTAAATAACGTTCTTTTTGATCATCAATTTCTTGACGACAATTTAGCATTTGTAATTGCTCATCAAAAGCTCCTTCCTTTAAATTTTTAACAATTTCCGTAATTAACATAACTATACTTCCTCCACCTTAAATTTTGTTATATGTTCTTTTACTTCATTAGCTTTTAAAATTGGTTTAATATGCTTATGCAAATTAATCGCATTAGGATAATATTGTGTTTCAAAACAAATTGAAGAGCGTTTTGGATAACAATTACCATCTTTACCCCTAGCTTTACCATCAAGATAATTAGCAGAATATAGATGCATACCTGGAAGATCAGAATATACTTCCATCTTTAATTTGCCATTATCATAAGTACAAAAATGACGCATGCCTTCCCCTTTAATTACATAATTATGGTCATAACCATTACCATTGATAATTTGTGGATGTGCTACATCAATATCCTGACCTATTTTTTTCCTTTGTCTAAAATCAAATGGAGTACCAGTAACATCCATCAATTCTTCATGAGTTAAACCATCGCTATCTACCATACCTATATAATCAGCATTTATCATTAGATAATCATCTAAAATACTAGTAGATTTTAAACCATTGATATTAAAGAAAGCATGATTACAAATATTAACAATTGTATCGGCATCACTTGAGACTTTATATTTATAAATTAGACCATCATCTTCTAATTTATAAGTAATTTCAACTTGTAGATTACCAGGAAAACCTTCTTCTAAATCTTCACTCAAATATCTACAAATTAATTGATCACCATCTTCTTCAATTTCCCACTTTTTAGTATCAAAGCCATCTTTACCTCCATGTAAAGTATTAGGACCATTATTGATAGCCAAAGTATATTCTTTACCATTCAAGCTAAATTTACCTTTTTCAATACGATTACAAACCCTACCAATAGTCGCATTCATATACTTTACATCTTCTACATAGCCATGGACATTATCAAATCCCTGAACAATATCCACTCCCTTATATTTAAAATTACAAAGGGTTGCTCCATAGTCACTAACACTAATCTCAAAGTGACCTTTATTGATGGTATAAAGATAATAATCTTGGCCATCATATGTTTCTAATAGTCTTTTCATTATTTTTTCTCCTAATATGTAAGCGCTATTATTATAATAAACTAAATATCATAAATGTTCAAATTTAATTAACCAACAAGTATAATATAAGTAATAAAAAAATGGAGGAATTATGAATAATTATAAAATTTTAGTAATAAATCCCGGTTCAACTTCTACTAAATTATCACTATTTATCAATGATAAGCATATAAATACCACCGACGTATTTCACGATTCAAGCATCTTAAAAACTTTTAAAACTATTAATGATCAATTACCCTATCGCATGCAAGTAGTAGAACAATTTATTAAGGATAATAAGATTGATCTTAGCAATCTAGATGCTATCGCCAGTAGAGGAGGTCCATGCTATCCCGTAGAAAGTGGAACTTATGAAGTAGATGATAAACTAATAGAAGATACCAAAAATTCTAAAGGAGGCCTATATCACTCTTCAATGTTAGGAGTCCAAATGGCTAAATTAATCCAACAAAAATATGGCGGTAAGATTTTTATGAGTGATCCTACCGTCGTCGATGAATATAATGATTTAGCTAGAGTTACAGGTATCGATGGAATCTATCGTAAAGCCATCTGCCATGCCTTAAATTTAAAAGCAGTTGCCAAAAAATATGCCAAAGATATTAATCGCAATTATGAAGATTTAAAATTAATCGTATGTCATATCGATGGAGGCATTACTATTACTGCCCATGATCATGGAAGAATGATTGATGGTAATGATGGAGGTGGAGGTGAAGGACCTTTTACCCCAACAAGAATGGGAAGCATGGCTATAACTGATGTAATAAATAATCTTTGGGATAAATCTAAAGAAGAAATGTTAAACCTATGTAGTTGTACTGGTGGATTATCTAATTATTTTGGAACATCTAATTCTGATACTATTCATCAAATGATTGAAGATAATCCTAAAGCTAAGCGTGTTTGGCAAGCCATGATTTATCAAATTTGTAAATATATTGGCGCCATGAGTACAGTATTAAAAGGTCAAGTAGATGGTATTGTCTTAACTGGAGGTCTAATGCGTTTTAATGATATCTATGAAATGATTAATGAACATTGTGCATGGATTGCTCCAATTAAAGTATATCCAGGTGAGTATGAACAAGAAGCTTTAGCTTTAAATGCTCTAGAAGTTTTACAAGGTAAAAAAGAACCAAAAAAATATTTAGGAAAGCCTATATGGGAAGGCTTTAATGACAAAAGGTAGCATTCGCTACCTTTTAATTTAAATATTTATTAAAGAAATCTTCTATTTTGTCAAAAGGAATAATATCCATGCGATCATATAAATCCGTATGAACCGCATTAGGAATAATTAATAATTCCTTATTATCTACATACTTATTACCATCAATCATCTTAGCATATGCATCTTTACTAAAGTAACAAGAATGAGCCTTTTCACCATGTATCATCAATACTGCATTACGAATTTCATTAATATATGTCAAAATTGGCATATTATAGAAAGATTCACAGCCTGTAACATTCCAACCCAAGCCTTCACCTTGAGAACGAGGATGATAACCTCTTTGACGATTACGATAATAATTAATATAATCAATCATAAATTGAGGAGCATCTTTAGGTGCTTCATCTGGTAAAGCCCCACCATGAGCATAACTACCATTTTTATAATCCATAGTTCTTTGTTTAGCCATAGCTAAACGTTTTTCATAACGCGCTTCTTCACTATCTTCTTGATCAAAATAACCATTGGCATTTACTCTACACATATCATACATTGTAGAAGTAACACAAACTTTAATTCTAGGATCTAAGGCAGCAGCATTTAAGGCCATACCACCAAAACCACAAATACCAATAATACCTATTTTTTCAGGATCAACAATATCTAATGTAGATAAATAATCTACTGCAGCCATAAAATCTTCCGTATTGATATCTGGTGAAGCAACATTACGAACATTGCCTCCACTTTCACCAGTATATGATGGATCAAATGCTAAAGTAACAAAACCTCTTTGGGCCATTGTTTGAGCATAAAGTCCAGAAGCTTGTTCCTTAACAGCACCAAAAGGTCCACTTACAGCAATAGCTGCCATCTTTTCTTTAATTTCTTTTGGTTTATATAAATCCGCAGCTAAACTAATGCCATAGCGATTAACAAATACTACTTTTTCATAATCAACTTTTTCACTTTTAGGAAAAGTCTTATCCCATTTAGTTTCCAATTTTAAATTTTTAACTTGCATCTTAATTCTCCCTTATAGCCTTTTTATAAGTTTCATCATCTACTGGTTCTAACCATTCATTAGAACAATTTTCTCCAGGCACTTCAATTGCTAAATGTGAGAACCAACTATCAGCAGCTGCTCCATGCCAATGTTTAACTCCTACTGGAATATTTATCACATCACCAGGTGTCATTAATACTGGTTCTTTACCCCATTCTTGATAATAGCCTCTACCATTAACACAAATTAAGATTTGACCTCCACCTGAAGTTGCATGATGAATATGCCAATTATTGCGACAACTAGGTTCAAAAGTAACATTAGCAATCCCCACTTGTGAATTAGAAATTGGAGCCAAATAACTATTACCAATAAAATATTTAGCATATGCCTCATTCGGCATACCAATAGGGAATATCATACCCTTAGCATGTTCACTTTTAGCATCTTTAACTTCATCATCATTCCAAACTTCTTTAGCCATTCTAAAAGCTGCCCAAGCTTTAGGCCAACCAGCATAGAAAGCTGCATGCGTCAATATTTCTGCAATTTCTTGTTTACTAATACCATTTTTCTTAGCTTCCATTAAATGAAATTTAAATGATGAATCCGTTAACCCTTGAGCCATTAAGCAAACAACAGTAACTAAAGAACGATCTCTTAAAGGTAAAAGATCTTCTCTACTCCATACCTCACCAAATAATACATCATCATTTAATTGAGCAAATTTTGGAGCGAATTCTCCTAAAGAATCTCTTCCAGCGGTTTGTTTTACAGCCATAATAATTATCTCCCTTCTTTTATTTTATGCTATTTCCTAATTCATATGCTTTTTTTAATGCAGGATGATCTTTAATATCATTTATATCATTAACCCCACCAGCAAAAACATAATCAATTAATTTAGCTTTTTCAAAACATTCTACCCAACCACCTAAGCCATTATAAGCTCTTTCAATGGACTTAGGATCTTCATCAGCAGCACAAGCTAATAGATATACTTGTCTAAACTTATAATCACTATCATATAAAGGATTAGCTCTATCTAGCATCGTCTTCATTTGACCACTCATCTCATAATAATAAATAGGAGTCGCAAATACTAAAACATCAGCATTTTTCATCTTATTGACAATTTGTAAAGCATCATCTTTAATAATGCATTCTCCAGTTTTTTGACAAGCAAAGCAACCTTGACAAAAATTAATTTCCTTATCATATAATGTAATCATTTCCACATAATTATTTGCTGCAGATGCTCCTTGCATAAAAGCATTAGCTAAAGCATTAGAATTCCCATTTTTTCTAGGACTTGATGCAATAATTAAAACATTTGGCATCATATCACCTACCCTTTTCAATATTATCTTAATACTAAATTTACAAATAACAAATATTTATATTTTATATACATGTATAGATAAAAATTATATAACTGTTAAAAATTGACAAATATTTATAACAAAGGTATATTATAGGCGTTTTTATGTGGGGGGATAATCATGAAAAAATTATTGGTATTAGTTTCAATTTTAATGCTTATACTAGGAATTATTTCGTTAATAGTAGGTGGTACAAATATTGCGGCATTTACTATGTTAGATAATTCCATAGTTGCTAATATCTTGATAGGTATAACTGTATTAGTATTGATTATCAGTGGCATATTTAATACTATAGCTGGCATTTTAGGAATAAGAGCTGCTAAAAATCCTAATAAATCAACAGCCGCTTTAGTCTTAGCAATCTTATCATTGATAACGACAATCATATCAATCTTACTAGAACAAAATATGCAAAGAATACTAGGAGGCATAATACCAATTATTTATTTTATATGTATCTTATACATAAGAAAACAAGCTAAATAGGAGAAAAAAATGAAAAAGTTTATTCAAGAATTTAAAACATTTGCCTTAAGAGGCAATGTAATGGATATGGCTGTTGGTATGTTAATTGGTGCTTCATTTACTAGCATCGTTACTTCACTAACGGAAAATTTCATCAATCCATTATTACAATTTATCTTAGGTTCAGCTACTTATACGCTAGCTGATATCATGACTTTTGCAGGAAATTTCATTTCGGCAATAATTAATTTTATAATCACAGCATTTGTATTATTCTGCTTGCTTAAAGGCATTAATAAGATGCTTTCTTTAGCCAAGAAAAAAGAAGAAGTACCTGCAGCACCTACTACAAAAAAATGTCCATATTGCATGAGTGAAATCGATATCAACGCAACACGTTGTCCTCATTGCACATCTCAATTAAGTGAAAAATAAATGTCTTGCAAAAGGCATTTTTTTCTTTACATTTTTATAATAATCTTCTTATACTGCTAAGGTAGGAGTTATATTATGTTTCATTTATTATTAGTTATTATTTACTTAGCCTTTATTAGCTTAGGTCTACCTGATTCCTTATTAGGTTCAGCATGGCCTTCTATATATCCCCAATTTAATGTACCTGTATCCTATGCTGGTATCATCTCAACTATCATAGCTTTAGGTACTATTATTTCTAGTTTATTTAGCGATCGGCTTACTAATAAATTTAAAACTAATGTTGTTACAGCCGTAAGTGTATTAATAACCGCCATTGCCCTATTTAGCTTTTCTATAAGTCACTCATTTATAGCTTTATGCTTATGGGCTATTCCTTATGGCCTAGGTGCAGGTTGTATCGATGCTGCTTTAAATAATTATGTCGCATTAAATTATCATAGTAAGCATATGAATTGGTTACATTGTATGTGGGGCATCGGTGCTTCATTAGGTCCTTATATTATGGGATATGCCCTAAGTGTTAAAAATAGTTGGAATATGGGTTATGGCTATATAAGCATCATTCAATTTGTCTTAGCCATCATCATTTTCATCAGCTTACCATTATGGAAAAAAGATAAACAAGAAAATGAAGAAATTGCTGACTACAAACCTCTATCTTTAGCCAATATTATCAAAATACCTGGTGCTAAAGAAATTATGATAACCTTCTTTTGTTATTGTGCCATTGAAAATACTACCGGACTATGGGCAAGTAGTTTTTTAGTATTAAGATATAATATCAGTGCTACTATGGCAGCAAACTATGCCAGTTTCTTTTATATCGGTATTACTATAGGTAGAGTCCTAAGTGGTTTTCTAAGCATAAAATTTAATGATAAACAAATGATACGATTAGGACAATTCACTATTCTATTAGGCATCATCTTATTATTTATATCTATTTATCAACAAATTGCCCTAATAGCTATTATCATCATTGGTTTAGGTTGTGCTCCAATCTATCCCGCCATCATCCATTCCACTCCAGAAAACTTTGGAAAAGATAAATCCCAAGCCATCATCGGTGTAGAAATGGCTAGTGCCTATATTGGAACTTGTTTAATGCCCCCACTATTTGGCATCATCGCCCAAAATATTAGCGCAACATTATTCCCAATTTATTTATTAATAATTCTTGTTTTAATGATAATAATGTATAAATATATGTTAAAGAAGGTAAAATATAATGAAAATTGAACACATTGCAATGTATGTAAATGATTTAGAAAAAACTAAAGAAATTTTTCATCAAATATTTTAATGCTAAAGCAAATGATATCTATCATAATCCTAAAACAAATTTTAGATCATATTTTCTATCATTTGATGAAGGAACAAGATTAGAAATTGTGCATAAACCTAATATGCAAGATACTAACAAAGATTTAGCCCGCACTGGCTATATCCATATTGCTTTTTCTGTGGGTTCAAAAGAAAAAGTCGATGCATTAACAAAGCAATTACAAAATGATGGTTATTATGAAAGTTGTATAATAGCTATTGAAAATAATCAAATTGAAAAACTATATAAAAAAATATACACTCTTTAAAAAGTGTATATTATAAGCTCATATATAGAATGGGATAGGGATTACCTTGTTCATCCAATTCACTTCTTTTATAAACTTTAAAGCCCATATGTTCATAAAAACCTTTAGCCTGAGGATTTTGTTCATTAACAGCTAAATATTTAACTCCATATTCATTAATAGCTTTTTGAATTAAACTTTTACCTAAACCTTTTCCTCTTTCATTATTAGAAATAAATAACATTTCTAAATTTTCATTTTCAATACCCATAAAAGCTATAGGTTTATCATCTTTTTTCGCAATTATTAAATGCTTAATACCTTTTAAAGCTTGAGGTACATATTCTTTAATATTTTCAATTTCTGCATCACTTAAAAATAAATGAGTAGCTCTTACCGAGCTTTCCCAAACTTTTAAAAGTTGATTAACTAATTCTTCATTTCTTTCTTTAACTTCTATTATCATCTTAACCTACCTTATATCTTAACCAAACAGCTTGTGAAGCAAATTGTTTAATACTTTCTAAAGTTAATGGGGTTACTTCTCTATCCATTGGTAAACCATCAAATGCCGCTGCCATTTGTCCCCTACCATCAATTCCAGCTCCAATTAAAATACTAATTTCATCTAAAAGATTAGCTGCTAAAAAGCCTGCATTGATATGACCACCGCCAACAACTGCTGCTCTTTCCACTTTAAATTCACTGGCTAATATTTCCATTGCTTTATTTAAATCAATTCTATCTTTTCCACAAGCAATCCACGAAATATTTTTACTTTCCAAATAAGCAAGATATTCCTTAGTAACTTGTTCACTAGTAATAATTAAATATGGTTTTCCTTCATCATTATCGCCCCATAATAATGTACCTTTAGTATCTACTACTACTTCATAACCCTTAGCGTCTAATTTCTTACAAGAGCCTTCTTTACCATAGCTTTCATTATTTTTCGAAATAAATTTTCCAGGCAAAGCTAATTCAAGTTCAGATGCAGTTTAACCACTAATAGTAGTTGGGGTATTTAACATATCCAAGGTCGTATAATAATCATCTACTCCCTTTAATTTTCCCGTCATTTCACAATCAATTCTTCCATCAACTGATGTCATCATATGGCAAATAATATAAGGTCTATTCATTTTTATAACTCCTTTACTAGTTTTTTAAACATATTTAATTTATCATAAAATCAAACAATTGGAGGTAATTTATGCAACAAATAAGTTATTATCAATCACCATTAGGCAAAATGTTAATAGCTGCCGATGATATAGGAATCTGTGGTATTTGGTTTGAAGATCAAAAATTTTATGCCGCAAAGCTTAATCAAGATTATATAGAATTGGAAAATGAAGATATAATACAAGCTAAAAAATGGTTAGATATTTACTTTTCAGGCAAACAACCTGATTTTACTCCTAAATTACATTTAGTAGGAACTAATTTCCAATTAGATGTTTGGAATATTCTTTTAAAAATTCCATATGGTAAAACTACTACCTATGGTAATATTTCCCAAGAGCTTGTCTTAAAATATCATAAAGAACATATGAGTGCCCAAGCTGTAGGCAATGCAGTAGGAAGAAATCCCATCAGTATCATTGTTCCATGTCATAGAGTAATTGGTGCCAATGGCAAACTAACAGGCTATGCAGGTGGATTAGATAAAAAAAGTAAATTATTAGCCTTAGAAAAATTAGAATATTCTTTATAAGTTTTTTGATTAAACATCATTACCCTATATAATATACCTTCATCATTAAATGTCATTTCCATGCGTCCATATTCTTCATTACGATAAGTAAAACTATGATTTTCAAATCTATCATATGGTTTACCATATAGATTTAAAACATCATTAATATTCGACCAACCTAGCATTAAACCTTTAGGCAAACGAACATCAACACCCGCAAAATCATAATTATCATACACAACATAAATGCCACCAACAATTCCCTTATCAAGCGTAATCGGCATATTTTGGATATTATAAACCATAACATCAATTCTTTGCTCATCATCATTAGTTAAACTAATCCATTCGCAATCATATGAACCATATAATTCTTCATATCCTACTAGAATAATATCTTGATCTTCAGGAATAATTTGCCATCCATCATCAATAAATTCATTCAAATTTAATGGCAAATTATAAGTAGTATCATTTATTTCAATAGAAAAGCTTGTCCAATCATCCCCTAAATCATCACTAACAGGATATTGATCAATTAATGTATTATCTAAATTATCTAATAATTCAAAAGACATTACCACAGAAGTATTAGGTAGATAAATAACTTTAGCATAATTATTAAAATCGTTATTTATCCAAATATCATATGCTTCATCATACTTTTTGCTAGTTATTAAAAAACTATGATATTTGCCTTCAACATCTACTCCACCTAGATAATAATTATTTCTATTATCACCTGTACCTAAACTTTCATCAAATTCTAAACGTTGTAAATAAGTAGTCATAGGATTATCTAAATATGGAATATCTAATATTATTGGTTTTATAAAAAATATTAAAGTAATGATAAAACAAATTATCATTAATATTCCTACAATAATACTAGGAATATTAATGATTTTCTTTATAATCAAATAGAAAATAACATTTATTAAAATTAAAAAACAAATATTGGTAATTATTACTCTAATAAAACCACTATTACCCATTACAAAAAAATCACCATTTAAAACCCAATATAATCCCATAACAAGCAAAATAGGTAGAAAAATAGTTAAAAATAGAAAGATAATAAATAATATCTTAATTCTAGGATTATCTATTTTTCTACCTAATTTTTGCATATTCTCACCCTAATTAGATTTTAACACTACTTAAAATTTAAAAAGGTAAAATATAAGTTAAAACTCTCCTATCACTTTTACTACTTCACCTACAAACATCCGATGTGGTTCTTCTTTTAAATAATATTTATCAATAACATCTTTAGGCATATTATTAATATCAAGATCTTGCCAATAAATCTTCTTGCAAACTAAAGTACATTTAGCTTCTTTAAAGGTAATACCATTTTCTAAAAAGTCGGGACGCAAATGGGTTAATGCAAGTTTATCCATATCTCTTTTAGACTTAGTACCCAAGATTCGCAAATCATCACGATATTTTTCATCATAGAAGCTAACGGTAAAATAATCACTATCATTCATATATTTATAAGTATAGCGACAAGGTTTAATATAGACACTAATCGTAGGTTTAGACCACAAACTGCCTATACCTCCCCAGCCTATAGTCATCGTATTAAAATCTTCCTTAGTACCTGCGGTAACTAAGGCCCATTTATTAGTAAATAATTTTAAAGTATCTTCTATCATAATTTTCTAACAACTTCCTTGTTGTCCTCCATCTATTCTTATAATTGTATTATTAATATAATTAGCTTCATCACTAATTAAAAATCTTACTAAATATGCTACTTCTTCTGGTTTACCATAGCGTTTAACCAGAATTTTTTCCATTTCACTTTTTAAAAATTCTTCATCATAACCATCTAATTCTTTTTCAGTTCCAATAAAACCTGGAGCTATACCATTCACATGAACATAAGGCCCTAGTTCCATAGCTAAATTATGGGTTAAAGAAATAAGGGCAGCCTTGGAAGCATCATAATCAATACACATCGGATAATAAGTATTAATACCATTAGTACTAGAAATATTAATTATTCTTCCATATTCCTTCTCTAACATCTTAGGATATACTCTTTTACTACAATTAAAAGCTCCTACAACATTTACATCAAGGGTCCTTCTAAATTCTTCAGCTGTCTTTAAATGAAATAAATTTGAAAGATCAATGGCAGCATTATTAATTAAAATATCTACACTACCCAATTTTTCTTCAATTTCCTTAACCATTTGATCAACTTGTTTTTCATCTGCAACATCAGCACATATAGCTTCACATCTTACCCCATATTCTTTTTCAATATATGTTTTTAAATTATTTGCAACTTCTTTAGAAGTATGATAATTAATCACAATATCATAATGATTTTTAGCTAATTCAATAGCTATAGCCCTACCTATTCCTTGAGCTGCTCCCGTAATTAAAACAATCTTATTCATAATTTTAAAAAGAAGAGCTATTAAGCTCTTCCTGCATATTTACCATCTGTTGTAAATACAACGATCTTTTCTCCTGGTTCGATGAATTGAGGTACACGTAAAGTCAATCCTGTTTCCGTTGTCGCATCTTTAGTTTGGTTAGAAGGAGCTCCTTTAATAGCTGCATCAGTTTCAGTAACGGTTAATTCAACTTTTTCAGGTACTGATACTGAAAGTAATTGTCCTTCAAAAAACATCAATGAAACTTCTCCACCTTCTACAATGAAATACTTATTGAAACCAATTTGTTCTTCATCCAACTCATAAGTTTCATATGTTTCCATATCCATGAAATAATAAGCATTACCATCATTATAAGAATATTGTGCTGATTTCTTAGAAATATTTGCTTGTTCAAATTTAGTAGAAGCATTAAAGTTCTTTTCTTGAACGCTTCCAGTTTTTAAATTACGCATTTTAGTTTTTAAAATTGCTGCACCCTTACCTGGTTTTACATGTTGGAAGTCCAATACTACCCAAGGGTCATTATCTACGATTACTGTTAAACCTGTTCTAAAATCTCCTGCTGAAATTGCCATATTTTATCACTCTCATTTCCTTTTTACACTAAAATTGTATCAGTTAAATTTAATATTCTCAAGTTATTATCATTAAAACAATGAAACTTGTTCTTCTTTATGCGTTTTAATATACTTGCTCCACTTAATATATCCATAAGTCGTATTAGTAAAATAACCTAATTTTAAGATTAATAATACATATTGACCAGATAAGATATTAATAATAGCTTCTAGGGCAGAACAAATATACCATGCAATCCATTGTTCTCTAAATCTAAAGAAGATAAAGATACCATTAGCGATACCCACTGCCGAAGCACAGGCATCGATATAGATAATTGCTGTTTCTAAAGTACGATTATGATAGAAATCAGTCGCAATATCTAGACCACTAATGATATATCCCACAATGATAGTCCAAGCGATGATACCTACAATTACCATTACTTCTTGCCAACCTTTTAATCTTCTTACCTTAGTTAATTCACTTTCTTCTTGGTCTTTATGTTTTGACCAGTTAATAAAGCTAATAATATCAATTGGTAGCCAGAAGAATAAAGTAGTTGTTAAAGTTGCAAAACGATACATTAAGACTAGCGAAATAGCTATTTCTACAATTTCTACAAATACAGAAACTAAGAAATTATATCTAGATTGCTTAGAAATTAATAATTCACAAAGAATATTTAAGAAGGTATCTAATAGATATAATAGCATAATAACAATACCATTAACCCCATTAGCACTTTCTTCTGGGAATAATACCGAGAAGATGGTTGCTAAAATCATTATTGATAAGAACCAACATTTTTCATAAGTCGTAAATTGTTTAGCAAATAACATCATTATTAAAAATGATAAAACTAAAATAATTGAAGCATTCGCAAAATTAAATGTTACCATCGTCTCATTAGCCATTACTTGACTATAAGCATATTGAGCTTCATCAACATTTACATTTTCATAATCAAAATAAAGCAAAGTACCATCATTTGTCTCATACTCATAAGCGGTAATATTTTCATCAGAATTAACAAATTCTTCATAAGTATAAGTCAATACCATTTGCGCATCAGCACTTTGATAGACAACATCCACACTAGCACTTTCTTCACCATTATAATCATCTAGGCTAGTAACTCTATCCATTTGTAAACTTTGTTTAAATGTATATTCACCTACATTAGCATTTATCTTAGTAAAGCCAAAAGCATAGGCAACTACACTACCTAATAAAAGTAGAACTAAAATAATAATTTCTAAAGTTCTAATTTTTTTATTAGGTTCAATATTCTTTTGAAAAAAAATAATCATCTAATAACCCCCTTATATATTTTTCATATTTGTCAAAGCTAAAAGAATTGACAATTTACCATATTCAAAGGTTAAACCACCTTGCATATAACAAGTATATGGTTCAATAACTGGTGCATCAGCACTAAGTTCAATCGTACTACCTTGGGTAAAGGAACCAGCAGCCATTACCTCATCAAAAGGATAACCTGGCATTGGTGCAGGTAATACACGTACATAGGAATCAATTGGACTAGCTGATTGAATACCTTGAACAAAATTTACCAAATTTTCTTTTGTACCAAGTTCTAAAGTCTGAATAATATCAGTTCTATGTTCATCATATCTAGGAGATACATTCTTATATCCTAATTTTTCTAACATATAAGCTGTAAATACTGCGGTCTTTAAAGCACTTTTAACCGCATTTGGCGCTACAAAGATACCCTTAAAAAATAAACTATTTTGATTAAAATTAGCTCCAAGATCTTTACCAATACCTGGTGCTGTCAATCTTTCCGCAACCATATGTACTAGATCTTTATTTCCAGCAATATAACCCCCAGTAGAAGCAATTCCCCCACCAAGATTTTTCATCAAAGAACCAACAACCACATCAGCCCCAACATGACCTGGTTCTAACTTCTCTACTAATTCGCCATAGCAATTATCTACCATGATAATAACATCAGTATTAACTTCACGAATTTTCTTAATAATTCTTTCAATTTTTGCAATACTTAAAGATAAACGATGCGAATAACCGCGAGATCTTTGGATTTCTACTAAACGAACATTTCCTTTTTTTAAGCGTTCAATAATTTTTTCATCATCAAAATCATCATTAACTAATTCAATCTGTTCATAACTAACCCCATTAGCTTTTAATGATTGACTAGAATCACCATATAAACCAATCATTTCTTGCAAAGAATCATAAGGACTACCGGTTAAGGAAATCATCGTATCCCCATGTTTCAACAAAGCAGAAAGAGCAAGATATATTGCATTGGTACCACTCATGATCTGTGTTCTTACTAAAGCATCCTCACAACCAAGCACACTAGCAAATATCTTCTCGATCTTATCGCGCCCTTCATCATAATTACCATAACCATTAACATCCGCAAAATCACCATAAGAAACATTATTTTCAATAAAAGCAGATAGGATACGATTAGAATTATGCATACATATATCATCAATATTATGATAAATATCTTGAAGCTCTACATCTGCAAGCTCACTCATCTTCAATAAATCTTTATCTATTTTATCTAAAATCATAATACCCCCTAAAACCACGCCTATTATTATATGAAATTTTTCTAATGTTTGCATCTTAAAAGATAAAGATTTTTGGTATAAACTTGATAAACATTTACTAAAAAAATGAAAGCAAAAGGATATGATATGGTATTAACTTCTACTCAAGTTGATGAAGAAGATTAACATTTTTATCGAAAACTAGGATATAAAGATTATGAAATTATTCTTTGTAAAAAAAATTTAATTTGCAAATTAAGCAAAAAGTTGCTTAAATAAAGTTAGAATTGGAGGACAAAATATGAATTATAAAATTCTAGGTGACAATGATTGCCCATTAATCGAAATAAGCTTAAATAATAATGAATCAGTCAAAATCGAAAATGGCGCTATGGCCTATATGTCAAATGTTGTAATCGAAGGTAAACTGAATTCCAAAAAAAGCGGATTCGGCGGTTTATTAAGCGCTATAGGAAGATCTTTAACCAGTGGTGAAAGCATGTTTATCACTCAAGCAACAGGAGAAAGTGATGATGCCTTTATTGGTATAGCTCCTGCTTTGCCAGGTAAAATCATTTCTTTACAAGTACAAGGCAATAAACAATATCGTTTAAATACTGCAGCGTATCTAGCTAGTGATATGAGCGTAGACTATGTCATGAAAAAACAAGACTTAGGAAAAGCTCTATTTAGTGGTACAGGAGGATTATTCGTCATGGAAACTGAAGGAGATGGCGAAATATTAGTATCAGCCTTTGGTAGCCTATTAGAACTAGAAGTAACACCTGATCGTCCACTTAAAATCGATAATGAACATGTTGTAGCTTGGGATGCCGCACTTGATTATCATTTAGAAATTGCTTCTGGTACCTTTGGTTTTACAACTGGTGAAGGTATAGTAAATACTTTTACTGGCCAAGGTAAAGTATTAATCCAAACTAGAAATATTCACTCTCTAGCCGATGCCATAAGGGTATTTATTCCAACCCAAAGTAGTAGCAATTAACAATAAAACACATCTATAATAAAGATAAGCCCCAAGATAAATTTCTTGAGGCCTTTTTAATTAATCCAATTCTAATGAAGGAGCACTATATTTACGAGTCTTAAACTCACTATCTAAAGCATATAAACCATGAGGATCACCACCAAATAATTTAAAGCGATCAATCATTTCCATAGCATTTTTCTCTTCTTCACCTTGTTCATCAATGAACCAACTTAAGAATTTTTGTGCACGATAATCTTTAGTTTCTAAAGCTACTTCATAAATATTATTAATTAAGCTTGTAACATATTTTTCATGCTTTAACGCTTCATTTAGTGGATCAATAAATTCTTTTAATTCAACATTTGGTTTAGCAATTGCTTCAAGTTTTACACTATGATCATTATTCTGTAAAAACTTAACCATTAACATTGCATGATCCATTTCTTCTTTAGCTTGAATTTCATACCAATTAGCAAATCCATCCAAACTCTTATCATGATAATAATTAGCAAAATCTAAGTAAAGATAAGCTGAATAAAATTCCTTATTTACTTGATCATTTAACAATTCTACAACTCTATTATTTAACATTTTCTTCAACTCCTTTTCTTTAACTTAATCTTATACTAATTATTATTTTTTACAAGAAATATGCTCACAAATGTATACAGTTAAAATTTTAACTTATTCATAAAATCATTTAATTTATTTTCTTTAATTTTTAGTTCATTACGAGTTTTTACAACATCATCATTTAACTGTTGATATTTATTAATAACTTCAAGTTGATTTTCTTGATCTATAACAGGAACTTCCATTGAATCTAAATTGTTTTTGGATACAACCGGAATAACACTACCTGTTTGTATTCTTTGAACACATTGTTTTCCTAAATCGCAATTCAAAAAGCAATATAAATACATTGGAATTATATATTCTTGATTAGGACGAATAACTATTATATTTTCTGAAGGAACAACTTTATTATTCTTTATGTTTTGAACTATCCCAACTTTATATCCTTTACCTCTACTAGATAACAAGACATCACCATCTTTTAACAAAAACTTTTCTACTTTTTCTGAATCAGCATCAAATGTTTTTAAAAAATCATAATCTATTTTACCTTCTACAATGTCTCCTAATTTGAGAATGCTATAGTTGCCTTCACCTGAATCTAGCTCAGTAAAGCTCTCTGTATTACATTGATACCCTCTAAATGTATATGCAATTTCTTTTAATGATTTTGCTTTTACAAGTAATATTTTATCTTGAAAATAGAATTTAGCACTAAGGCAAAAAGCTCTATCTCTCATTATAGTATCATTATTAATTTCAATATATTTTTCGCCTTTTATATTAATTAAGTTCATTATAGCATCAACATCAATTGTTTTTCTTTTTTTATCAAGTTTAAAACATTTGGAACCATCAACAAACTTAACTGCATCATTATTTTGAGAAAAGACTACCAAAGAATAACTACCTAAAGACTCATGACTAGTTCCATAAGGTAGACTAATAACCATTTCAACTAATTTATTTTTAATTAATTTCATTCGATTTGTTCCGTCTATTATATTATATAATGTACCTTCGTTCACTAAAACTACCGCTCTACCACCATCTTTGAAGGAATTAATTGCTTTTTCAATAAACCCCCAATCAGCTTTATTTTGTATATTCTCAAAATGAATTCTAGGATTTATATCTTGCTTTATTTCTCTTGGATTTTTCTCATTCCTTGAAAAATCACAAAAAACTAAATCATATTCTCTATCTAATGATTGTGAAAAAGCAAACTCATTTTCTAAATACTTATACCCTACATTTATTAAATATAATCTTATTACCAAAACTAAATTTGTACTATAATGTTTTTCTATTCCACGAATACTTGCATTAGGATATTTTTGTATCATTGAACTCAGAAAATTACCATTACCCGAACAAATATCCAAAATAGATTTTATCTCTCTATTATTGGTAAGCCTATATACTAATTCTACAATATCATATGATGTTAGATTCATCCTACTTTCTATTGGTAACATATCTTGGCTGTACAAAGATCTAGTTATCAAATCATATAAATCTACTAAAGAATAACGTTGTAATTCCTTATAAAGTGTTACTGCTTCTTCTCCTGGGGTAACTAATCCACAAAGCATTATTCTCATTACCAACTCTCTTTCTTCATTGGACACTAATCCAGAAAAATTCAACGCTGTATGATTAAATCTCTCTCTGTTTGTAAAATCTAAATCTGCATTTAAGTCATACTTTTTCTTTAAAAGAGTCAAAAAACCAACACCCACAACTTGCTCAATCACATCAAATTTTCTATGACCAGAAGCTAAGAAACCAAATACATTTTTTTCTATCATTTTATCGCCCTCCTATTTATAAGGTATCTATGTGTACCTTATTAAAAATTAGCAAAAAACTAAATTAATCAAATTAACCTCTCATCAATTTTTGATCTACACTCTAATAATTAGCATTAGTCCTTAGCTTTTCCAAATTTGTATAACTAAATGTTTTGACATAATTTCTGGGACGCTTTATCGATATAACACTCATGCATATCAAATGTATAAAGGATTTTTTGCATTCAACGCTAATTTTCTTCAATAAATGCCATTTTGTCCTTTACTTATTACTAAAGGAATAGTAAAGTTCTTCTTATCTTTTATTTTAACTACTAGTAATTTTTAACATTATAAAACCCCTTATAGCAAACATAATTTATATAATTCTAACTATAAGGGGTATTTTATTTAAATCTTTAAAAATCGAATAATACGATCAACTGCCAAAGTTAAATTATATTCACGTCTATCATATATACTTTTATCATCCATAGGATAAGTAACTGTAGACTCTACAGCACAAATACCTAACTCATAGATTTTTTCAAATCCAGGTTTAACAATTCCACCAATCGCAATACACGGAACACTAGCCCTTAAGCAATGACTTGCAACTCCTTGAATCAATTTACCCTGACTACTTTGACTATCAATGCATCCTTCACCCGTAATTACATAATCAGCATCTTTGATGCATTCATCAAATTTTATTTTATTAAGTACATATTCTATACCCATTTGAATATTTGCATTAAACAAGGCACTTAGGGTTGCTCCAACTCCTCCAGCTGCTCCTCCTCCAATAATTTTAGATAAATCACAATTAGTTTTATTAGATAATATAGAAACTACATTCTTTACTCCTTCTTCATAAAATGCTAATTGTTCTTTTAATATTCCTTTTTGAGGACCAAATACATAAGTAGCACCATTTTCTCCTAAAATTTTATTTTGAACATCACTAAGAATATTTAACTTTAAATCAGAATATTTCTCTTTAATAATGGATATATCAATATCTTTAATATCAATTAGATTACTAGAAGTAACTTTTTTAATATTACTTTCCCAAGTAAAGATTGCTCCTAAAGCTTCTAATATACCCATTCCAGCATCATTTGTAGCACTACCACCTAAAGCCAATACAATATTATGAATACCTTTTTTATATAGATAATCAATTAACATTCCTGTACCATATGTTGAAGTAAATTCAAGATTTTTACCTTTAGTAAAAGACAATCCACTTGCTTCAGCAATTTCAATATATCCTGTTTCATTAATAATTCCAACTTTAGCTTTTATAGGATTAAATAAAGGATCCACTACATCAACATATTCATATATACCATCATTTGCTTCAATTAATGACGCTATAGTACCTTCACCACCATCTCCTATAGAAAAAGTTTCAACAATACTATCTGGTATTCTTTGAATTATTTGCTTTTTTACAATATCTGCTGCTTCTCTACTTGTAAAAAAACCTTTAAAAGAATCCATTGCTACTATAATTTTTAATCTTGATTTCAATTTCTCACATCCTCATATGAAATTAATTCAATTCCATATTTTTCAACCATTTCTTTTGTTTTATTACTTGTTAGAAAATCTAACTCTTCTAATCTTTTTAAATTATATGAAGAAGTGTTCATAATATATGAATCCATATATCCAGGATGGCTCATAATTTCTGTATATTCATATTTAACAATATCTTCAATATTATCATAAATATAATTTAAACCAACTTCACCATTATATGTTCTAAATTGAACAAAGCGTACATGATGAAAACCATCAATATCATGATTTCTAAGTGGTAAATTATACTTTTTAGCTAACTGAATAGCACATTTCTCCATAACTGGATTTGAATCCGTAGTAAATAAATGTGAATCAAAATGAGTAGGTTTCTTTTTCATAAGAGAAATAAATTTATTATATTGCGCTTCAATTTCATCAAAAACTTCTTTTTCATCATAGATATGATTTGGATCTAGATTTCTTGGCTTAATAAATTCACCATTTTCTCCTACTAAACTTTTACCATCCGTCAAAGGTTTTCCTAAAGCAATATTCAAATGCAAACCAATTTTTAAACCCGGATATTGACTACTAAGTTCAATAGCATGTTCTAGAACAGGAGTATTTGTTAATAATGTTGTTGATGTTAAAATACCATTTTTATAAGCATCAACAATTCCATAATTAATTCCTCTACACAATCCAAAATCATCTGCATTTACTATTAGTTTTACCATACTGTCTCCTATTTTAATTCTGGCCAATAGCCTTTATTCGCTTCAATTAAAGCATCTAAAATTTTTCTTGCTTTTTTAGCATCAGTTACTGTTCTATTTAATATAATGCCATTATATAAATCTGACAAGGATTCCATTTGCCCCAAAGGTCTGGAAAGACTTCAAATTCTTTAAATCCTAAGCTTAAATAAAAACGATTTGTATTATCATATGTTTCATAACATCCCATTTGAACCGTCTTTACTTGAAGAAAAGAATATCCATTTTCTATCGCAAGTTTCTTGGCATTTAAAAATAATTCTTTTCCAATTCCATGACGATGATAATCTTTTAAAACACCCATTACACTTATTTCTAGTGTATCTTTACCCGTTTCTTTCAAACATAAAAAAGCTATTGCATGATTTTTATCAAATGCAGCAAAGAAAAGTTGATCTGCACTTTCTTTGATATAACTTTCTCTAGCATCTTCTATACCAAACCAATCAGGTAGTGCTTCTAATATCTTTCTTGAAATTTTTTGTTTATCATCATAATCCTCAATTAACTTAATATCCATTATCTTGCTCCAAATTTTAATCAAGATTCATTTATCTTCCTGCTTACTTTTGAAATCATCTATGTCAGGTAAAGCTAATAAAAACGAAATAACAACAATAGAAATAGTTGTAGCTGAAACAGATGACATAAAATAATCTACCATTTTTAATCCTACATTATTTATTAAAAAGGGATTAACCAATATTGATTAATCCCATTCTACATTAATTTCTAATTTATGTCTATCAATGCATTAATCGCTTAAATCTTCTCCATTTGAAGCAATTACTTTTTTGTACCAATAGAATGATTTCTTTCTATAACGTTTCAAAGTTCCTTCACCAGCATCATTTCTATCAACATAGATAAATCCATATCTTTTTGACATTTGTCCTGATCCATTAGAAACTAAATCAATAGGTCCCCACCATGTATAGCCAAATAAATCTACTCCACTTCTAATGGCTTTTTTCATTGCTAGAATATGATCTCGTAAATATTCTATACGATATGTATCATTGACTGTACCATCGACCAATTCTTCTTTAATGCCTAGACCATTTTCTGCTACAAAAATAGGTACTTGATAACGATCATATAAATCTACTAATGCTAAATACAATCCATCTGGATCAATTGACCATCCTGAAGGTGTCAATTTCAAATAAGGATTGGTTTTGCCTGTATTTACAATATTTGAATCTCCTCTATATGAAGTATCACCTTCTACTTCTTTATCGGAAGTATTTGTTTCCTTCTGAACTGATTCAACATAATCTTTAGAAGCAATTCTTGAACGATAATATGTAAAGCTTAAAAAATCAACTGGATATTTTTTAATTATTTCCATATCCTCATCAGTATATTCAATTTCAATATTATTATCTTTAAAATATTCCCAAGCATATCCAGGATATTTTCCTCTTATTTGAACATCACTGAAAAAATAACCACGTTGTTTTTCCTTCATAACTACAATTGAATCTTTTGGATCACAACTCATTGGATAGATTGTTTTATATTCAATTACTGATCCAACCTTTGCTTTAGGATCAATTTCATGAATTGTTTTAACTGCCAAAGAACTAGCAACAAATTGATAATGAGATGCTTGATAACAATCTTGTAAAGTATCATTTAATGGATCAATTCCAGCCGTCATCCATTCCATCTTATGTATATTATTTCCTATTTCATTAAATGTTAGCCAATACTTTACAATCCCTTTCCATCTATTTACCATAGTTGTAACAAATTTAATATAAAAATCAATCATTTTACGATTTTTCCATCCGCCATATTTATCAGCTAAATTTAAAGGCATTTCGTAATGAGAAATCGTAATCATAATTTCCATACCTCTATTTTTTAATTCTTTAAACATGTTGTCATAAAACTCTAACCCTTTTTCATTTGGCTCAGTTTCTTCCCCTGTTGGAAATATTCTAGTCCATGCAACACTGGTACGATATACATTGAATCCCATTTCTCCAAATTCAGCAATATCTTCTTTATAACGATGATAGAAATCAATTCCTTCATGAGTAGGATAATATTTTGCATTTCTATCTGGGTATCCAAATACACCATGTGGCTGAACATCAGCTACAGAAGGTAATTTACCATCTTCCATGTATGCTCCTTCATATTGATTTGCAGCTGTAGCTCCTCCCCATAAAAATCCATCAGGAAATCCGTTTGGTACTTTGATATTTTTAGAACTATTCATTTTAAATTTCTCCTCTATTTTTCATAAGTGGTAATAACACTTTTACCTTTTTTAGCATATCCTTCTTTTTTTATATTTAAATTATATGTGCAATTAGGATACAAAATCATAGTAGTTAAATCATAGCCATCATTTTTCATTGAATAAGAGTCTACATGAATTATTTTATCTCCAGCATTCACGTAATCTCCTTCCTTAACATAGCTTTTAAAACCCTTGCCATTTAAGTTAACTGTATTTATTCCAATATGTATTAACACTTCCAAATTATCATCATTGACAATTCCAAAAGCGTGCATAGTAGGATATAGCATTGTAATTTTTCCTTGGCAAGGTGCTACAATAACATCATCACTTGGAACAATGGCAACACCATCTCCTAACATTTTTTTCGCAAAGACTTCATCTTTAACATCTTCAATAGGTATTATTTTTCCAGAAATAGCAGCAACTATTGCATTACTAGGTATGGACACTTTTTGTGTTCTTTTAAAAATATTAAACATTAATTTAATTCTTCTGCTGTTTTACCATTGTAAAGCATAAATGTGATAATAAAAGATACTGCAAACGCTGCTACTACACCTGCTATAATTGCCATCATTGTGCTTTCGAAAATTACTACACCTAATATACTTGAGTATCCCATAGAGAATGCTTTTGCACCCATAAATCCTGCAACAGCCCCTCCAATAAATCCACCACCTACTACACCAATCATTGGTGTTCTCAAGCGTAAATTAACACCATATAATGCTGGTTCAGAAACACCTGACACAACAGCACCAATACCTGCAGATAAAGCAGTTGACTTTAAATCACCATCTTTTGTCTTAAACATAACAGCTAAACATGCTCCACCTTCTGCAATATTATGTAAGATCCAACCTGGACGGAATACATTATCATAACCAACAGCGTTAAATAATTCAGTCATAGGAGCAACCATCATCATATTAACACCTAACATTACTAAGAATGGATGCATTGCTGCAATTATTCCTGGAGCAAATCCACCAACATTACTTTGTAGCCATATAATGAAGTTTACAATCCAACCACCGACAACTGTTCCAGCTGGTCCAAGTACTAAAACTGTAATTGGATAACCTATTAAGAAAACGCATAGTGGTGCAAAAACTGAACGTAATACACCTGGAATAACACGATAGAAAAATCTTTCTAGATAAGCAAGTAAAATAGCTGAGAAAATAGCTGGTAACAATGAACTTGAATAGCTAACTAATGTAACTGGCAATCCAAACATTGTCACAGCATCTCCTGCATTAACCATATTAATAAAATCTGGATATAACAAGGCTGCTGCCATTGTAATTGCAAATGCAGGGTTAGATTTTAATGTTTTAGCGGCACCATATGCAACCAAAATAGGCATAAAGTAGAAAGGTGCCTGTGACATTATATTAAACAAAATGTATGTTGTATTTGTCGTAATATCTGGGAAGAAGTAACTAGCTAGTGATAATACAACACGCAACATTCCAGCACCATACAATACAGTAATAAATGGTGTTAATGAAGCAGACATAAATTGAATGACTTTCATAAAATAGTATTTAGCATTTTTCTTTTCAGTATCTTGTTTTAATGCATAATCTTCAGTATGAGTTTCATCAACTATATCACCTAATTTAATGTTGTAATTCTTTTCAATTTCATCAAATACTGGGAAAAGATTTTCTCCTAAAATAACTTGATATTGTCCTGAACCATATACAACCCCTAAAACTCCTTGCATTTTCTTTATTTCATCATCCTTAGCAATATTTCTATCTTTTAATACGAAACGCAAACGAGTTACACAATGTGAAACTGTATGAATATTATCAACTCCACCAACTTTTTCAACAATTTGTTCTGCCAAAGCAGCATAATTTAATTTAGCCATAAATTTCTCCTTTCCTTTATTGTGGCTGTTCTAAAATTCTTACAATGTGAATAACTAAATATAATCGATCCTCATCACTTAACTGATAGTTATAATTTTCTAATACAAAAGCTGCAATTTTATCAACACATCTATTAGCTTTATCATATTCTTTTGTTAATTGAGAAGCTAAAGAAGCAAGAGTATCATTTTTTTCTTTTATCTCCTCAAATAGAATAGTTTTCATAAAGAATTTAAGATGAATAATAAATCTAGAATATGCCAAAGAATCTTCATTTAATTTAACAGAAAAATTGTCTTCAACGATTTGTATTATTTCGTTCACTCCTTTCATAATTTTTAATGAATCGCGATTACTTCTTTTTTCTGTCGCAGTAATTAAATGAAAAGCTATTGAAGTGGATTCATCATCTTTAAGGGAAATATTAAGTGTTTCATTAATCATTTTGATTGCTTTTTTTCCAACTTGATATTCTTCTTTATAAAATCTTTTAACTTCTTCATTAACAAGTGTCGGTAAATCAAAGCCTGCTTTATATTGATTAACACTAAAATTAATATGATCAGATAATGCAACAATTAGATTTACATTAAATTTGACGTTCAATTCTTTTTGTGCCATATCAATAATTCTTTGTGTTAGCTCAATGATTTCAAATGGAATTTGTTCAAACAATGAAAGTATTTGTCCCTTATTTGAGC
Organism: uncultured Erysipelotrichaceae bacterium; assembly: GCA_944326095.1. GTDB lineage: Bacteria > Bacillota_I > Bacilli_A > Erysipelotrichales > Erysipelotrichaceae > JALEVB01. Next base: position 32,241 of record CALVCO010000003.1, read on the forward strand.
CATCTACCAAAACATATGTTTTCATTACTTCATTTTGAAACACAGTATCATATTTACTTTTACGAAATCCTAACCCCTTACCAATCGCGACAACTTCTTGACCTTTGTAGTTTTCTGCAATAACTATGTTGTTATTTACAATCCGTTTGACTATGTATTTTTCTCTTAGCATAACTACTTTGGAGTCTATAATGTAATACTCTTCTCCTCCTTTCTAAGAACAAAAAAGACAAACTCTAACTTATGATTGTATCTCACAATCATATTAGAATTTGCCTTAATAACATTGATTAAGTAACAAGCCTAATTATATTTAGTTCTACATGCATATTATACTGGAAGCGCTATCAAAATGTCAATACACTATTTTGAAATTTGTAATTACATGTGAAAAGTTTTTTAAACGCAATTTTAAATTCTATAAAAGGCTACGCTTAGTTTCAAGATTCGGTTTACCTTTTTCATGTAATCGCAAAAGGACAAACGCCATTATAAATTTTTATTGTAATTTCGACAAATAATACATGAAACAGTTTACCATTTACAATTAAATTAATCCTTTTTTTGACAATATTTTAACGCTGGTATCAGTACATCATTTAACGATAATGTAGTTTCACGAAATAAATCAGAAGGATATAATTGATCCATAGCAAAAACAACACTATGTCTAGCTCTAGTGCAAGCAACATAAAACTTTGCTATTGTTTGTTTTGAAGATATTTTTTCTTGTTTGGTTATAAAGGGAATGACTGTTGATACAGGAATTATTACAACTCTATCAAATGTACAGCCTTTAGAATTACCATAATTTAACACATTACATGAATGTTGGAAATTAATCTCTTTTGTATTTTTGTATCTTAAAATAGTAGGGTTGTAATAATCACAGTATTCTTTCATATACTTATTTTCAATAATATAAACTCCTACATTATCTTTCACAGCATATTTATTTTTTTCATAAGGAATTACAAAAGATTCACTTTCATTATAAATTGTATTAACAAAATTGCATATTTCTTGATTAAATCTTCTTGTTTCATTTGAATAGCTAATTTTACATAAATTAATTTTTTCAAGTTCTTTGAAAAAATGCCTTATTTTTTCATCACGAAATTTTTTGTTTTTTAATGAATTATTTGTTCTAAAAGTAGCTTGTTTATAGTCTCCAACACAATTTATTACAATACTCGAATTAAACAATAATTTAAAAATTTCTAAATCCCATCCAGCATAATCCTGTAATTCATCAATAAAAATATAACTATATATTTCTTCTAATCGTTTAATAACCGCTCCGTTGGAATCATTTACACATTTAATTGCTAAAGCTGTTACATTATCTTTATATAAATCATTAGCACCATTTAAATAATATTGAACATGATTGCTATTATACCATCTTTCAGGTTTTTCATCGGAATAAAAAGCTATTGATTCTATAAAATTTGGCGGTAATTCAAATTCACGCTCTTGTTTTAATATTTTATATTTTAATAATAGTTGACATTGATATGGTTTAATAAATTCTGAAAGAATAAAACTATACCAAGTTTTTATAATAATCTTTTTATCAATAACTCCGCTATTTTGCTTTCGATATTCATTCTCAATGCTATTTTTCCCTTCATTAGTATAAGAAATAATTAATATTTCCTTATGTGTGGTTTGCACAAACTGTATAGCTTGTTTACACAAATCATATGTTTTTCCATTTCCAGCTGCAGCAAAAACAACTTTATTATTCATCCGAGTTTACTCCAATAGCCTTTCTAATATATTTTGGATATAATATTTTTTCTTCACTTAGGAATACTCTCATTGCCCACTCTGTTTTATTATTTGTCATAAATTTGCAAAGACCATCATAGTCAAGCTTTTGATTTCCTTTATATATTATTCTTTTAAAATTAACAAAGTTATTTTTATTTTCATTCAACACAGATGGTTCCAATGTATTAAGATTATCATCTTCTTCAACACATAAAATAACAATATTTTTATATTCTTCAAATTTATTTTTAACAGTTGCTAGTGATCCATCATTATCAGTAACAACTACAATTTTCTTTTCTATTAATTTTGCTAGCTCACAATAATTTTTAAATGCAGTCCCATTAACCGCCATAACATCAATTCCATCATCTATTGGCAATTTAGAATATTCATCTAAATATGCTCGTTGAACAATTAACTCATCCGCTGGTCCTTCTACCAGAATAATTTTTTTAGCTAATAGCAGCCTTAATGTATTATATCCAGGTAATTTCACAAAAAAATCATATGTTTCTCTTGGTAGATTTATAAAGGGTTTAACGTTTTTGTTTGATACTAAATGTAAATTATTTAACCCTAATTTATTGGCAACAAAACTACTATGTGTTGAAATAAACAATTGTTTATCCTTATTATTTGAAAGCTTAGAAATAAGAATTGACATATTGGAATAAGATAAATTGTTTTCTGGTTCTTCTAGCATCAAAAAATCCACCTCAATATTTTGATTAAAAACCAATTCAGACTTTATCATATTTTGAGTTCCAAACCCAATATTTTCAAACGGAATTTTATCAACAGATAACGACATTTCTTTTTTCCAGTCGTCAATTTCACCTTCTCTTAAATTTACACTTATTTCTTTACTTCCAAATTTATATTCATCTTTAATCTTAGAGTTTAATCTTGCTACTACTGGACTTTTTATAAAGTTCTTTCGATTACTTCTGAAAGCTAATCGTAAATTTGTCTCATCTTCTTTTGACAGATAATTAGCAAAGCTGTTAGAAACAAATCTATTTAGTACCGTACCATAATCTTTTTTTGTTGTATCAATAGATACTATTTTATTTGCAGTTTTTGTAAAGTAATATTCCGATTGAGCAAATGAACTAAACTCCACTTTATACAATTCTACCGGTATATCAATAACCTTCTTTTCTTCAAGAAGTTGTTTATATGTCACACTATAATCATCATTAAATTTAATACTAAGCTTTACTCCAACTGCATCTTCTTTTAAAGAATTATTTGTTCCTTTATAATGATGAAAATAACTATCTTTTTCTAAAAGTCCTTCAAAAAATATTTCAATGTCTATACTAGGCAAGTTTACGTTCTCACCTTTTTCTATTTTATATTTATAAAGATTTCTTGTGCACAAATTAAACCATTCTGTATTTATTTTTGACATTATAGAAGAACCGTTAATTTTTCCAGTTAACCCCATTGACAATGCTTCTAAAATTGTAGTTTTCCCTGAATCATTTTCACCGACAAAAATATTAACATTCCTATTCATATCGATACAGATATAATCAAAAATCTTATAATTACGGATTATCAGTTTTGAAACGTACATTCCTAACAACTCCTTTTTATTATATTCTAAATACTTTAAATGATATTATTTCTCTATATTACACTTTTTTAAAAATTCATAAAAATATAATTATATTTTATATTTTTGATTTAGTTCATTATCGTTATTTTCTAAAAATAACCCCTCAATTTTTTTCAAAAACTATTACATAAATTATTAAATAAATAGTAACGTTTTTACGCAATATTCTTTTTTAAGAATAATAATTATTTTAATTTATATCTTTTTCATTATTTTTTAATTTTCTTGAATTCATGAATTTCTTCACAAAGTTTAGTTAATATATTATTCTGTTCTTTAATAATAGATAGTAGTTTTTCTTGTTCAGTATCAACCGAAAAAATCACTGCATAATTTTCCATATCAATATCAAAAACACTTTCATATGTTTCACCATTTGCTTGATATGTAACTCTTCCCTTTGCTGGTTTTTTGTTCGGATGGTTTTATATTTGTTGTTTGATCCGATATATAAATCGTAATGTTGGCCCACGCCGATAACACAAGTTTTTTGATTTAACTTTTCACAATAATTTGAAAAAACAGGTTCAGGAAGAGAATTAATAAAAGTAGCATCTAAAACAATTTTCACATTTTGTGCAGTACATTTTCCATGATTAATAAATCTTAAGCCATAGAAAGCTCGCCTTTCATAAAGAAATTCTACTTCAATATTAGGGCGATTATCTTCTTGATACTGTCTTCTCATTTCTCTAACCTGAGCCCAAGCAGCTTTTACAGAACAAAAACTAAATATACATGTTATAAGAGATGCGAATACAGTTATAAAATTCAATATACCGCTATTCACATTAAGTCACTGTAAAAAATGGTTCACAATCTTTAATCTCCTTTTTTATTCAAAAATAATTATCAAAGTTAAAAGATACATATAGATATTAATATTTTTTGAGTAATCTTATTTTAAAACATAATAACAATATTGAAATAGTATGACTATTCAATTATGCAAAACCTATGATGAAAACAAAATGTCATTATCTCATTACTTTTTCTAATAGCGTCTGATAACTATCAACTACATCATAAATAACATTTCCATTTGATATTGCTTTAAAATGCTCCCTAGCACAATGAATTTTAGATTCTTCTATCAATCTAAGTTGCATAGAATTCATTGATCCTTTTGTTTCTGCAACAAAATAAATATGTTTTACTGTGCCTTCATAAAATGCTATTGCCCAATCGGGATTATATTTACCAACTGGAGTTGAAATATAAAACCCCTTAGGAAGCTTTACATATACTGCAACATTTTTACTTGTATCTAATTCAGAAGCAAAAGACTTTTCATTCGTCGAATCATATACAATATGATCATATAAATGTTTGTTTGCTTTCATTGCATTCACACCCAAACGTCCTTTAATTGTTGGATCCGTGAAAACTTCTATTCCATATTTTTCATCAGTGATGTTATAAGTAATATGCTCGATAATAGCAGTTGCTTTTTCATCATTAATTAGTGATGCAGCTTTAATTATAAATTCTTCTGGATTGTCTTTGAATTGATTAAAAGTCTCTGGTTGAATACCTTGAAGAATTCTAATTATTGTTTTTCTTGTAAGTCCTGTTTCATCAACAAGTTTTCCAATTAAATCATACTTAACATTAGAGCTAACTTTTATAACATTTCCATAATTTGAAGATTCTTCTCTAACAAAAGATGTTCCACTTATAAGTTCTTCTTTAGATTTTATCTGTTCCATTGTTCCAGTTTCAACTTTGAAGAAAATTTTTGGAACATGAAGTTTTCTATCTAATGAATTAATAGATTTTCTAATCAATTCATCAGTATCAAAATCAACAACATAAACTGATTTTGAATTAATTTTCTCCCACAATGCTTTAAACTCAGGCATAGCAAGTTTATTGTCATCAACCTTTAACTCAACATTATTACTGCGAGCATTTTCAGGTTGCATTAAACGACTATCATAAATAGAATCAATAATTTCAATAATGGATGCAGAAGAATCAGCTACTTCTTCAGCAACTTTCAATTCTCCATTTGCTTTATCATCATAGTATTTATCTGTAAGTTCTCCCTTTTTATTGATATATCCATTTATAATTAAATCAAAATGAATAGCTCTTCCTATATCATTATCGATAACTTGTTCATTTCCTTTATCATCTTTAATAACTTTTCCTATAAACAATTCAGGAGTAACAGCACGTGGTCGATCTGCTACTGCTTCTGCAATTTCAGTCTGAAGTCCTTTAGCAAAACTATCATAACTTTCACTTGCAATAACTGTTAACACATTAACGTTATGAACATCATTTCCAAGAACATTTACATCCATACGTTCTCCATCTTGATTAACACAAAGACGAAGACCACGACCAACTTCTTGACGTTTTCTAACTTCACTACTGCTTTGTTTCAAAGTGCAAATTTGAAATACATTAGGATTATCCCAACCTTCTCGAAGTGCAGAATGAGAAAAAATAAATCTTACAGGAGATTTTTTAGGATTTCTATCTAGAAGAAGCTCTTTATTTTTCATAATAAGGTCATAAGCATCCACATCATTCGATATTTTTTCCTTTGAATTCTCACTTTTTTCATTTGCTTTACTATCAACCATTTTTCCTTTTTTATCAATAGAAAAATATCCAGCATGTGTTTTTGCTACAGGAATTGATTCTAAATACTTCAAATAATCATCTTCTCCTAATTCAATTTGCAAATGATTAATTATGTCATTATATTCTTCCTCAAACATATCAGCATATATACCATTAATAGGATTTCCTGCTGCATCATACTGTTTATATTTAGCAACTTCATCAATGAAGAATAAAGAAAGAACTTTAATACCTTTATAAAACAATTCTCTTTCTCTTTGAATATGAGAAAGAATAGTTTCTCTTATTTGAATGCGACGAAGTTGATCCTCTGAAACCTTACCAATTACATCACCTGCATAAATTTTAATGCCATTAATAAATTCTACAGAATCATCACGCCCATCAATTTTACTTACAACAAAATTATTTTTATATTCCTCCATCTCCCCTGAATTATCATAAAGATTAAAGCCTTCTGATACAGTACGAGTAACTTTTCTAACACCTGTTGCACTTTTTACATCAAATTGAATTGTTGCTGTAGGTGCTGCTTTAGAAAGATTAATACTCTCTAAATAAACATAGCTTTCAGTCCCAGTAGTACCTGATTCTGTAATACCCTTAACTGCAATTTTCTTTACAAGACGCTTATTATATGCTTCCATAGCATCTAAACGATAAATCATATTATAAATACTATCTGATTTATGAGTAGCAGAATAACGAAGTGTCATTAGAGGATTAAACTGTTTCAGATTTTCTTTTGTTTGTTTACCCTCTACAGACTGTGGCTCATCAATAATCAAAATAGGATTAGTTTTTGCAATAATATCAATAGGACGACGAGAGCGAAACTCATCTAATTTCATAGTGATTCGCCTAGCATCTTTCCCTTTAGCATTAAATGCTTGAGAATTAATAATCATAACATTGATTGAATTGTCAGAAGCAAATCGATCAATTTCAGTAAGTTGCGCAGAATTATAAATAAAGAAACGAATCTTTTTTCCATATTCTTCTGCAAAATGTTCTTGCGTTACTTGAAAAGATTTATATACTCCTTCACGAATGGCAACACTTGGCACAACAACAATATATTTACTCCAACCATAAGCACGATTTAACTCATACATAGTTTTAATATAAGTATACGTTTTACCAACACCAGTCTCCATCTCAATAGTCAAATTATATCTACCTTCTAACTTTTCAGAAGGTTTAATTTGGTTAGCACGTTGAATTGCATTGATATGTTCTAAAACCAACCTATCATTTAATTCTGGAACTATTTTTTGATTGCTCCAGCCTGTGAAATCATCTTCTTCTGTTAAAGTTTGCTGATAATAACCCGAACCTCTATCCATCATATATGAAGGAGTTAAATATGGTTGCCCTGCAAACACATCTACTACAGCTTTCGCAGCATCTGCTTGAAATTTTTGATGTTTAAATTGTAGTTTCATCCATTTTCACCTCCATTTTCATCGTCTATTTGTTCTTGTAATAATTTTTGAAAATCCTCTTTACTAGGCAATACTGTTTCATATTTACTAGCAAAAATTTGTGAATTATCTTCTGGTAAAGTCATTTCTACAACCGCGTTGTTCTTATCTCTACAAAGTACAATTCCAATCGTTGGATTTTCATCTGGCAACTTAACCTGACGATCATAATAATGCACATACATCTGCATCTGACCGATATCCTGGTGTTTAAGTTCTCCAATTTTCAAATCAAAAAGAACAAAGCAACGAAGAAGACGGTTATAAAAAACCAAATCAACCATGAAATGCTCTTCATTAAAAGTAAATCTTTCTTGCCTACCAACAAACGCAAAACCTGTACCAAGCTCTAAAAGAAATTGTTGTAAATGATCAATGATTCGACTTTCTAGTTCAGTTTCTGAATAACATGGTAATTCTGGTAATCCTAGAAATTCCAACACATAAGGATCTTTCACAACATCCTTAGGATGTTCTACTGTTTGTCCTTCCATAGCCAACCGATATACTTTATCCTTATCTGTACTAAGTGATAAGCGTTCATAAAGAGAACTGTTATACTGCCGTTTCAATTCGGTAAGGCTCCAATCATTTTTTGCCGATTCAATTTCATAAAAATGGCGTTCATCAACGTTAGAGATACGCATTAGTTTTAAATAATGTGACCAACTCAGATAAAATTTACGTCCAGTATTTGTTACAGGTAAATTCTTAGATTGGGGAAACACTGTTTCCCCAATTTGATCAACGGAGTAAACCACATAAAAACGACGCATTAGTTTAAGATTATCTACAGAATAACCTTTCCCAAAATTCTTCGTTAAATAAACAGATAGTTCATTTAAAAGTTGAGTTCCATAAGCAGCTCGCTTTGCACCATGTTGTTCCTCTTCCACAATCATTCGACCTATCTCAAAATAAGCATAGACCATAGAAAGATTTACAGCTGTTTTCGCATTTTTTCTTGCTTGAGTAAGTACTTCTGCAATACTTTCAAGAAAACAATGATCTATAGGAGTCAAATTATTTTTTTCCATATTCTCCCCCTTAAATAACTTTTACTCTCGTATCAGGAGCAATTAATTTAAATATTTCACCAACATTAATTTTTGATGGACTATCTACAAAACTGCTATCACGGAATACTGCACGAAGTGGTTTTTTCTTGGCAATTTCCTTGATTACACTCTCGGGTACATTCTCATCAAAACACGCAATCAAATCTCCATCGTTATAATTATGAACAGTGCATCCATCTATCTGCTCAGAACTATAAGGCAACGATAAAGGTAATCCCCATTCAAGCAAGCATCCAAATAATAAATCTAAATCAGTACGATCTGGTTTTATATTTGATTCTAATTGAGACAAAAATCCTTGAGAATAATCATTTGGACTATAGTAAACATCTGTCATATTTGAAGAATCTAACTTAAAAACTCGAAAACCAACATCTAAATCCAGCGTTGTAAGTGGATTCTCTTCTTTAATTTTCTTTCCTGCACGACGAATGCGCTCTTTGCCAATATCTGATAAATTAGCGTAACCTTCTTTGGTTGCAACTGATTTTTCATCTAAAGGCTCATTAACTTGGACCATAATATATTTACATTTTTTGTTATTCTCCTCATTATATTTTAAAACTGCGTGAGCGGTTGTTGCTGAACCAGAGAAAAAATCTAATACTAAATCATTTTTCGATGTTGCCAACTCAATTATTTTTTTTATAAAACCTACAGGTTTAGGAGTATCAAAAACTTTACTACCAAACAAATTCAATATTTCTCTGGTTCCATCAGTTGCTGTTCCACAATCATCCCATAACGATTTAGGGGTAAGTCCTTTATCTTGAGCTTCTGTCAAAAATCTTTTAAGTTGTGGTTTACTATTCCCTGTTTTCCCAAAAATAATTCTATTATCAGCTAAAAAATCTAAAAACTCTTTTTCCCCAGTACGCCAACAACGTCCTTCTGGAGGCCAATATTCTATTCCTGTATTGGGATTTATTATACCATAAGTTAAATTAGGCCTTATGCCAGGGCTATCAAAAGGATCTGCTTTCCATGGACCTCTTGGATCATTATCTGGATTACCAAACCCTTCTCCAACATCTGGTAACTTAAATTCTGACTTATTTGCGTAAAATGTTGTCATATTTTTTGCGTATACTAAAGTATTATTGTGATTTAAAGAAACAACAGCATCATTAGAAACTGATTTTCGTGAATTCCATATAATTTCGGCTACAAAATTACTCTCTCCAAACACTTCATCACAAATTTTTCTCAAATTATGTACTTCATTAACATCTATTGAAATAAATATAGTTCCAGTTTCACACAATAAATTTCGTGCTAAAATAAGTCTAGAGTACATCATTGAACACCAATCCGAGTGGTACTTGCCCGCTGAAGAGCTATTTTCTCTAAAAAAATTAACATTCCCATCATCATCAAAATATCCAGTACCCTCATTATAATCCTCGTTATCCATAATGAATGAATCAGGATAAACAAAATCGTGCCCTGTGTTATATGGAGGATCAATGTAAATGAGCTTTACTGAATTTAAGTAACTTTCTTGTAAAAGCTTAAGTACTTCCAAATTATCTCCTTCTATATAAAGATTTTCTGTATTATCCCAGTCTACACTTTCTTCTCTACAAGGCCGCAATGTTTTTCTTATAGGTTTATTAGATTCAACAATAGAGGCCTTTTTCCCAACCCATGTAAATTCATATGCCTCATCTCCATCAATTATATCTTCAGACAACATTTGTTTTAAGACTTCAAAATTAATAGCTTTTTTCAGATTTCCATTTTCATCCTTCGTTTCAGTAATACAGTTTGGAAACAAATTGCCTATTTTTTCTATATTTTGATTGGTCAAATCAACTGATTTCATTTTCATTTTTTCCATGATTATATCCTTTCTATTATGTTTATTGTCATAAAGATTTAACCCTTTGATATAAATTCAGTAGTTCTTCTATATCCATATCTAAAATGGGCTCATACATAAATGAATTAATATGAATATGTTCGGGGGTCATAATAATAACTTCATTAAGAACAGCCACTTTCTCAGAATATCCGAACTGCTTATATCCATTAAATAGCTCACGAGTCTGATTTTTCGAATTATTAACACCATCCAGATATTCTGAATTCGATTTCATTTGAGATTGTTTATTTTTATACCATTTAATTTGCCCAGTGTAACTTTTTATTTCAGAAATCATAAACTTCTCTGCTTTATGACGTATTCCGATTGCAAGAATAATTTTGTTTTCCAATTCAATATCTGTATTAGTTATACCATCACAAATACAATAAAGATTATCTAGAACCGACTTAGTTAAATCAACTGAATCATCAAAATTATTAATCCCCATGTACTCCTTATACAAAGGTTTGATATCTCCAAATTTTATATCATGTGTATTAGATTTTTCATGTAACAAAGATGTCAAATACACAAAATCTTTACCTGTTTTACTTACATCTTTATCTATTCCGTATTCAATTAAATTACGTACAAACGGAATCAGTGCAATAACATACTTTTCTGTAGGATGTTCTTTCCAATAATTGAACGGCTGCTTTTGATAAAATTCTTTTTTAAGTATCAATTCTTCATTATTTACATCTGCCATCAATCGGTATTCTCCATTAATTCCTAAACGACTTGATACAGTTCTATGAAAATCAAAATTATGTGTCAATATTAACATGTAGAAATTATTTTCTTGTGCTATCTCATATAAATACTCTATGATGGCATATTTATTTTTATAATCAAATGAATCTGCAATATCATCAACAATCAATAATACTTCCTTACCTAATGCTTTCAATTGTTCTATATCAAAAATAATATTTAATAGATATAACGCTCTTTTTTCTCCTTGACTTAAAGTGTTTAGTTCTTCGAGATGTTTTCGATCCATTGTTTTAGTATCTTTTCCATTTGTGAAAGTAAATTCTACATGTGGAACACTCTCTCCAATAATAGCTCCCTTTAAATTTGATACACTCATAGAAAAAGGAACTGAAAAACGTTGATCAAAAATATCCAATGCTCTTTTCCATGGAGTATCATCTATCGGCATTGCATCTATAGCTTTAGAAAACTCACGATATTTATAACACAAATTATCAAAAATAATTTTATCCGATTTTATATAAGAAGCCCAAATATTTTTTCGAAGAATATTAAGTTTATCAACTGAAAGATATTCAATTATTTCTGGATGAGTTTCAATAATATCTTTAAGAATAATTCCTTTTGAATCACTAAGAAGTTTTTCAATTTCTTGGTATTCAGGCAATTGAATTATCTTAGTCTCAATTTCAGAAATTTGTCGATCAAGTTCGTTAATATTTGCCACTGATCCTTTTTCAGATAAATATAAGTGATTATCTTTAACAAAAAAATCATCTTTCTCTAAAGTTTTTCTAAGATCTTTTAATTTAGGAAGCGTTAAATGACCTTTCTCTAAAAAAGCAAAGGATTTATATATCTTTTCAGATGATGATACAAAATTAGAAATACCTTTTTGAAACTTTGAATCACATATTTTATTTAACACTGTTGAATCAAAAATAGATGAATACGGTATATCATCAAGTTCAATTTCTGGAATATATGATTCTAAGATATCTAAGCTCAACAGAATACTATCATTCTTTAATTCAAAATCTTTAATGATTTGTGACTCTAACTCATATGCTGGCTTTCCTTGAGAAGTCTTTTTAATTTTTAAACCAGATTTTTTTTCAAGTAATTTCATAAATTGCTTATGAGTTTTAAGCACATCGTTCAATTGTTTTTGAATTTCCTCTTTTACTAGTAATGATGAAATATCAGATTCATAAAAACTCTCATAAGATTTAACTACAAACAATTGATCTCTATCAATTGATTTGCCATCTACTTGTACAGAAGCATTTCCATCATAACCAAATATTTTATCACCTATTTCATTTTCTTTACCTAGCTTTAATAACTGAAAAGTTTTGGCAAAAGAAGTTTTCATTAAACCATTTCTTGCATAAATAGAAAATACATTTCCCTTCGAGAAGTCAAATTCGTATTGTAATGATTCTATTCCGAAACAATTTTTAAAATTAATATTCAACTTATTCATAATATCGATAATTCCTTTCTGAGCTTTTTCAAATCGTTGTTCATTTCCATTTGTTTATTCAATTGTTTTTCTTTTCGAATTTTGTCTTGAAGCTTATCAATCTGTTTCTGCAACATCTTCTTTTTTTCATCACGTTCAATTGATTCTTTTATGTCTTCTTCTGCATTTTTAATTGTTAAATTATCTCCTGCAATCTGTCTTACAAAGTTTTCATATACAGAATCAAGATTTAAACCTTCTAATTTTAGTGGAAGTTTATCTTCAGATAACCAATCTGTATGATAATACTTACCAATTCTGAAAATGTTCTTTGAAGAAGATGACATTTCTTTGTATCCAATCCAAGCTTGATACTTTCCTTGATACTCTAACAAGAATAAAATATGATAAGGTATTCCCTTGTCGATTTGTCTTAATAAGCTTTCATCAAGTTCTGAATTATTTAATCGAACTTCAAACACTTCTAGTTCAGTTACATTTGTTCCAGGAGCTAGATTTGTTGTAGAAGCTGCAATTTTGTTTCTCCAATAGATAATTTTCACTTGTTCAACAAAAATCTTTTTTAAATTTGGTGAGATATCCATATTTTCATAAAACTTTTGTTTAGGAATTCTCTTGTTAAATTCTGTTGTTTTTGGTAATCCAATCATTATTTGACCTCCGCTTACTTCACAACTAAAAAACAGATAAGCTCAAAATCATCTAAACCTGATATTTCAGACATTAAAGCTGATGTTCCTCCAGCAGAGAATAAACTGTCAATATCACTTTCTTCTTTACAATCTATTATTGAATTAATAGCTTCACTAAGAAATTCTGACATTTTTGACATATTTTTTCCATCATTTGTTTCTTCATTAAAACGTTGATACAAATCTTTAATCGGTTCACTTTTTCCGCGACAAAGCAATCTAATATCATCAAGCATTTTCTTTGGATTCAAGTAATCGCAAATAATTTCTTCATCTGTTCCAATATATACCATATAAAAAGGATGAATCCTATTCTGATTATCAATATTTACACTATTATTTACATTTTTCAAAATAAAGATAACACCTTCAGTAAGTCCATTTGTTGCTGAGACAACTGCATGTAATCCTTTTGGTTTTTTATCTAAATCATCATGCTTTTTAACGTGCTCCAATAAATCTAATCTAAATTCATTCAAGCCTAAATCTACAATGGAAATTCCGTTTGACATATCTTCGACATCAACAACTTCTTCTTGCAAACGTTTAAGTTGTTCCTTTCGATATTCCAAATCTCCCTTTTCTTCTGGATTAATTAAATCATCATCACCAGTAGAAGTCATAATAGATATTTTCATTCTTGTTTCTACTCGTCCTTTAAGTTTAATATATTCATCCAAATCCATATCAGGCCAAAAATTAACCAATTGAATTTGTTCATTTCTACTACCAATACGGTCTATACGTCCAAATCTCTGGATAATTCGTACTGGATTCCAATGAATATCATAATTTATTAGATAATCACAATCTTGAAGGTTTTGGCCTTCAGAAATACAATCTGTAGCAATTAATATATCAATTTCAGTTTTACTTTCTGGCATAAGTACATCTTTACCCTTTGATATTGGTGAAAAACAAGTAAGTATATTATTTAAATCTGCTTTAAATCCTTTAATTGTTGTTTTTCCTTCAATGGCACCAGTAATAACAGCTGTTTCTAAACCATATTTATTTTTAATGTATGTACTAACATTGTCATAAAGATATTCAGCTGTATCTGAAAATGCTGAGAATATCAATACTTTCTTATTCCCAGAATTAATAGGATTTTCAATTTTTTTAGATATTAATCTTAATAATTCTTGAAGTTTACTATCATGTTCAGGAGTAATATCTAAAATCATATAAGTTAGCAATTCAAGAATATCGGCATCTGCCTTTAATTCATTTCTCCATGTTTTATAATCCATATCAGCTAAATCAATTTTGACTTTTTTCCCTACTGTGAAATAGTCTGTATTAGCATCGTCTATATCCAATTCTGATTCAGATGCTTCATACATATCAATATTGGATAATCCATATTTTTCAAAATTATCAATAGCTTTAATAGTATTATCAATTAACGCTTTAATTCTATTGAGAGTTAATTGAAATGAATTAACAGAACTTTCTAGTCGTTTCAAAAGATTAATACTCATCAATCTTCTAATTCCTTGTTCTCGTCCTATTTGAGTAAGACTATTACCTTTATTATGAGTAATATCTATATATTTTTGCATCTTACTTGGAAAAATATAATTTGAAGGTGTATAAACACACAAAGAAAGCAACATCAATTGTTCGTATATTTCATTATAATTAATAGCAGAATTCAAATCTGTTAACCTTGGGCGAAGAGAGATTGGTTTTCTTCTCTCAGGAAACTTTCCAATTTCAGCTACATTATAGTATTTTTCAATATGTTTTCTTGAACGAGCAATGGTAACACTATCTAACAATTCAAAAAAATCAAAATCTAACATTTTTAGAAGTGTGTTAGTTGTTCTTTCTTTCGAATCTAATTTACTCCAAGAATTAAACGCTCTTTGAGCTTGTTTAAAAATTTCTTCAATTGTTTTGGTTGTATCTAAATGTTGATTCATATTTTCAGAATCACCTTCATAAGCAATAGCAAGTTGATTCTTTAAATCAACAAATCTATTGTTAACAGGTGTTGCCGATAGCATCAAAACTTTAGTTTTAACTCCAGCCTTAATAACTTTATCCATTAATTTAACATATCTATTTTCTTGTGTGTTTGCATGTGTTCCTGCGCCATTACGAAAATTATGGGATTCATCAATAACAACAAGATCATAATTCCCCCAATTCAAGCGTTCAAGATCAATCCCATTAGAAACTCCTCTAGCCCGAGAAAGATCTGTATGATATAAAACATCATAGCGTAAACGATCTTCTGCAATCGGATTATTAATATAATTAGCCTTATATGTATTCCAATTTTCAGATAATTTCTTAGGACAAAGCACTAAAACTGACCGATTGCGATTTTCATAATACTTAATTACAGCTAGTGCAGTAAAAGTTTTACCTAAACCTACACTATCCGCTAATATACATCCATTATATTTCTCTAATTTATTAATTATTGCTAATACAGCATCTTTTTGAAAGTCATAAAGCATACCCCAGATTTTGCTTTGTTTAAAACCTGTGGCTTCATTTGGCAATTCATCATCAGAAATATCATCCAAAAATTCATGAAAAATATTATAAAGAATAAAAAAGTAAATAAACTCTGGTGAGTTTTCTTTATAAGCTACCGAAATATTATCGATAACTTTGTCAGTAACTTCTTGCATCTTATTTTTATCATTCCAAATTTCTTCAAAAAGATTAAGAAAATACTTAGCATTTTCGTAACTTTCAGTCTTCTGAACTGGATAATAAGCATTATTTCCACGTTCACATCCAAGGTCAACCGTTGTAAACCCCCTAATTGGCATATAAGTACTTTGATCAACTGTCATAAATCCAACCATATTTTCATTTGTGACATTTGATTTAAAAGTAACTTTTCTTCTTATCCAATCAGCACATTCCTTGGAAATATCCTTCTGTGTTAATTCATTACGAAGCCTAATTTCAAATTCAGTCCCATAAAGACTACTTTCTCTTGAAAGACGAGGTATATAAAATTCTCTTTGCTGTTTAGAAACTTTTTCTGTTACAAATGTTGGAGAAGTAAAAATAAAACGCAATTCATCTATATTTTCTAGTTGCTTT
The DNA here is from genome assembly GCA_944326095.1 of uncultured Erysipelotrichaceae bacterium. GTDB lineage: Bacteria > Bacillota_I > Bacilli_A > Erysipelotrichales > Erysipelotrichaceae > JALEVB01. Next base: position 48,636 of record CALVCO010000003.1, read on the forward strand.
TTCAAAGAACTATAAGCATACATAGAAAAACATTCTGCAGCAATAGAAACCTTACTTCCTTTCTTCATGATTTTTATCAAATCATCTAGAACAATATCTGTAACATTATCAAATATCTTCATAATTATAGATTCCTCCAATATTATAATTAGTGTTTTAATATTTATTATTTATAGTAACACTAAACTTTCGGAAGTATCTCCACTACATCATTTAATGTACAATCTAATACTCTACAAATTCTTACTAAAACATCCATAGAAACATATTCATTTTTAGATAATTTAGCCATTGTAGGTGAACTAAGATTACACATTTTAGCTAGTTCACTCTTCTTAATTCCCTTATCAATTAATAATTTAAAAAGATTATTATAGCGAACATTATTATTCATAAAAAAATTAACTCCTTATGCCTATAATGATATCATATTTACATAGCAAATTATATATTTATATTAGTGATTGCTAAGATATAGTTTATAATTATTTATATATTAAATAATTGTTATAGAGGACTCTAACCATGCAAAATACCCCATTAATTAAAACTGAACGTTTAATATTAAGAAAATTTACTAAAGATGATATTGAAGCACTTTTTAATATATTAAAAGATGAAGAAGTAAATACTTATTTACCTTGGTTTCCTATTAAAAATATTGAAGAAACTAAAATATTTTATAAAAATAGATATGAAACTATTTATAAACAAGATAAAGGTTATGCATATGCTATTTGTTTAAAAGAAGATAATTATCCTATAGGCTATATTAATATTGATACTAATGAACCATATGATTTAGGATATGGACTACGCAAAGAATTCTGGCATAAAAAAATTACTAGTGAAGCAGCTAAAGCATTAATTGAACAAGCCAAAAAAGATGGCATCCCATATATAACTGCCACCCATGATAAAAATAATATAAGAAGTGGAAAAGTAATGCAAAAAATAGGTATGAAATATTGTTATTCATATGAAGAACTATGGCAACCTAAAAACTTTCCTGTTATCTTTAGAATGTACCAAATAAATTTAAATATTAATGATGATTATATTTATCAAGGTTATTGGAATAAATCTAATAATCATTTTATTGAAAAATTATAGGAGATACTTTACATGAAAAAGACATTAACATTATTAACATTCATTGCCTTAGGCGCTACAACTTGGTCTATTCATCGAAATAAAAAATATCCTTTAGCAAAAGGATATAAACTTTTTAATAAGGTTGTTATTAGTGGTTCTGTTATTAATAATCATACATTAACATTAGCTAATAAAATATTATCTAATGAACCATTACCACCAGTACCTAATGTTTTAATTTCCAAACAAATTAATATTAAAACTAGAGATAATAAAAATATCAAACTAACCATTTATCAACCAAAAGAAATAAAAGAAAACAAACCATGTTTAGTCTATTTTCATGGTGGTGGCTTCTTTATAAAAGATGAAGCATATATTCATAGAATCGTTATGAAATATGCTATAAATGCCAAATGTACAGTTGTATTTGTACATTATCGAACATCTGATAAATATCCTTTTCCTACTCCTTTTTATGATTGCGCTGATGCAATTGAATATGTTTGGAAAAATGCTAAAGAATTAAATATTGATAAAGACAGGATTGCTGTTGGTGGTGATAGTGCTGGAGGATGTCTAGCAGCCGCTATTAGTCACTATTGCAAAGATCATAATATTCCATTATGTTTCCAAATGTTAATTTATCCCGTAATTGATAAAAATATGAATAGTGAATCTACTATTAAGTATAAAGATGCTCCATTATGGAATCCTACTATGTCTAAAAAGATGTGGGAATACTATTTAAAAAATGGCATTAATGAAAAAGAAGAATATGCTAGTCCTATTTTAGCTAAAGATTTTAGTAATTTACCAAGTGCTTATATTGAAACATGTGAATTTGATTCTTTGTCTGATGAAGGTAATCAATATGCTCAAATATTACAAGAAAATAATATTCCTGTTGAATTATTCCAAATAAAAGGTGGTATTCATGGCTTTGATTTTATTCAAAATACGGAATTAACAAAAAATGCAATAATTAAACGTTGTAATGCATTATATAATGCATTTTATCTAAAATCTAATAATCACAAATCATAGATTTTAAATAACATATTTCAATAATGAAAAACGCTTTGTTCTATTCATATGAATAAAACAAAGCATTTTCTTTTATATAAATTAATTATTGCATTTCAGCGATATGTTCAGCTACGCCATCGCCTGCCATCTTACCCCAAACATAGGTACCAGTATTACCAACACCACCGATAGTTGTACGACCAAAGGCATTAGCCATACCAATAATTTCACCGGCTGCATATAATCCTGGAATTGGTTCACGATTTTCATCTAATGCTTGTCCTTTAGTATTTACATCAATACCACCAGCACAAATCATAATATATGGAGTTGTTCTAATTAAGTAGATATCACCTTCTAATTTAGTAAATGTATCTCTACCTAAATCAACCATTTCTCCTGAATTTGATTTAATAGTAGTAATATTTGTTCTACCAAAATCTTCATCTAAACCTGCATCTACATATCCATTATATTTTTCAATAGTATTTGCAAAGTTTTCTACATTAATTCCAGCTTTTTCAGCTGCTTCTTCTGGAGTTGAACCAACAAAAATTGCTTCACCATCTGCAACTAATTTATCAAATTTTGCCCAATCATCATCAGCAGACAATAAGCTTTGTTCACGAGCTTTCATCGCATCAATTTGACTTTGTGATACAGCAATATAAACATAATTATCTTTTTGTTGTTTCCATTGATAAGTAATTGCATCATAAGTAGAACCATCACCTGGACCAAATTCATCAATGAAACGTTCACCATCACTGTTTACAAAAATGATATCTCCAAATTCTTTAACACGAATTGCATATGTTTGAGTTAAACCAGTTTCTGCTGTTTTAATACCAGCTGCATATGTAGTAATGAAGTCCATATTCTTTAAAGATGCACCAGCTTCTTCAGCCCAAATATAACCATCACCTGTTTGGAAGGTAGGAGCTGATGTCGTATAGTTCTTTAAGCCAGCTCTTTCTACTAGATCTTCATTATATCCATAACCACCAGTAGCTAAAACAACTGCTTTAGCAGGATATGATTTATTTTCCCCATTTAAATCATATGTTACACCACTAATAGTTTTATCATCTTCTTGAATTAAACCAGTTACATTAACACCTGTAACAATTTGTAATTGTCCATTATCAACAAATTTTTGCAAAGCATCTACTAATGCATCAGTATAAGAAGCACGATTACCACCAGATAATACACGCATTACATCCATTGGTTCATACAATGTTGGATTTGAAAGTTTACGTTCACCAAAATCAACACCAATTTCATCAGCAAAGTTTGTAACTTCACCCATATGATCACCAAAATAGATTGCTAAATCACGATTAAACCAATAATCATCAATGCCAGTTCTTTCAACATATCCCGCATTTAAACGATCAACATCCTTCATAAATGCTTCTGTAGAATCATTGGTAATTCCTTGTTCTAGTTGCATATTAGAACCAGTTGCAATCCAAGTACCTCCACCAAATGTTCCACCTAATTTATCTTGTTTTTCAAATAAAACAACACTAGCACCACCATCACATGCCCAATAAGCAGCACTTAAACCAGCATTTCCGCCACCTACTACAACAACATCTTTACCTTCAGTAATTTCAACTGTTTCTACTTCACCAGTTGCTGTAGCAATGGCATTTTTAACCGCTGTACGAATACCTTCAGAAGAACTCGTAGCTCCACTAATCGCATCTGCTTCAAGTCCATTATCTAAGATATTTTGTGGCATTTGTTCAATACCTTCAGTCAATGTTTCAGCATTTTCTAATACATTGATGGTAACCATTTCCCCATCTTTAAATTCAACACTGACTTTGATATCTCCTGCGTATCCAGAACCTACACCTTCATAAGTTCCATCAGCTACATCTGGATAAGTAGATGTACTTGTAGTAGTTGTTGTTGTCGATTGGCTTGAACAGCCAGTAACAATCATCATCAAAGAAAACAACAATACTGTTAAAAGTTTTTTCATAAAATTATGATACCTCCTGATATCTGTATTATGTCACTTTTTTCACAAGTTGTATATAGACTTATAAAACTTGTAATTATGTTTCAATAATATAAAAAAGTACATATATAAACATTCTATTTCATATATGCACTAAAAAATTATTATAACGTTTTATCAGGACTTATCATTTTACCTTTCCAACCAAGTGATTGTGCCCAATAATAAACATTTTCAGCATTTTCAACTGCTTCATCATCAAAAATATTTACTTCATAAATATTTTTTAACATTTCACAAAAACCATGGACACCACCAACATTCTCAACAAGTTCAATACCATCTTTTTTAATACAAATAGGACGATATTTATCAATTACATAATTTAAATCTTTAATTAAATCTTGTTCTACTTCTTCACCATTTAACATCCATTTACCAGTTAAATCAGTATTATATATTCCTTCCATAGTTATTGATACTTTCCAACCATCTCCATAATCATAACTATAGATAAGTTCATCAGTAATTGGTAAGGTATCAATATTCAAATTATCTAAATAATCATGTCTTTTTTTCTTACTAGGAAATAATGTAGTACAAAACTTTTCATATTCTCCTATAGGATCACGATTAATTGTTGAATCTTTAATATATTTTTTAATTGTATTCCAATCAGCTCTATCATGACCCTTTGGTACTAATATATTTCTAAGAGGCAAACGTTCTAATAATTCTTTACAATTGATCATAAAACCTAGTTCACTTAGACATACTTCTTCGATTGATGCATCTTCTAAATTAACTTGATATTGTTCAATTTTTCTATAATCATTTACATCCAATTTACGCGTTGTAATCACTTCATACTCTTCACGCAAATCATCTACTTCTTTTTGAGCGCAAATATAATGTTCTCCTAGTCCTTTATATTTATATGGACCAGTATATTTTCTTTTTTGCCAAGCTCTAAAATTTTCATTTTTTCTATAATCATCATCCCAATATATATCATGCCAATCTTCAGAAGGAAAACGAAAATATATACCTGCCATCAATGTCCAATTTACAAATTTTTCCTCAGTAATTTTATTAAAAGTATTATCTAGCAAACTAAAATTATGTAAATGACCATTTAACCATCCAAATGATCTTTGAATAGCATAACTCAAAGCATGAAGAGTCATATCATAAGGAACAAGAATATCTCTAGATATCGACTTTTTCATATTTCCATGTTTTTTTAGTATAGCTAATTCCTCTTCATTTAAATCAGCCTGTAATTCTAAATGTAAATTAATGACTTTCATATATTATTTTTTACTCCAATAATCTCTACTTTCTTTAATACTAGTTATTAGTTCTTCACTAAAACCTACTAAATCATCCTCAGTAATAGTACCTTGTAATAACAAAAGTGTAATTATATCTTCCATAGTCGACCTTGAAAATCTACATACAACACCTACATTTTTTCTATCTTCATTTATACGCTTTTGAATTTCCCAAAATTTATCACTATTTTTTAAATCACTATCAATAATTTCGCGATATTCTTCTAGCAACCTTCCTATATGTCTATCTTGCCAATCACCTAATCGTTGTTTATAAATCTTCCAATCTTTTTCTAATACATCCATATTACATCCTTTAATATTATTTATTATTATATTATTTCCTTTTTTCTATTTTATCATATATTTTTTAATGAATAAAATTTCTTCAACTATGTTAAAAAAAGTCATCTACATCATCATATAATTTACTTAAAGCTTTAGCCATCTCTTCAATATCAAAATCAAAAAACATATCCATAGGCATTTTCACTTCATGTTTTTTAACAAATGAATTGATAAATTCACCTTCTAATTTGTATTTACCATCATTTTTAACAGTTTTATTACTATCTACTATTTTTTGAAGCTCTTCTTTTAGTTTAGCATGTCTTTGCATAAAATCATTTTCTTTGGCATAAACAATACCATAAAATGTTGGGTCAGAATTTATTAAATTGAAATAAATTTCATATGTATCATCAACTGTAACATCAACTGGTTCAAATATACTTATTTCTAATTCTACATGATCTAAATCTTTTCCATATACCTCATCTTTTATTAAATATAAATTTCTATAATATCTTTGTCCTTCACTAAATTTTTCTAATACATTATGCCAAACATTCATATTCTTAACTCCCTTATTTTTTCTTAATAATATTTAAAGTCGCTTAATTAACTTTGATTGTTTTCTAGCATCATCAATTATCTTATAGAGATCACTACCAGAATCTACATTAATCTTATGAATATTACCAGTATAAGTAATCACATCTTCATAAGGCACTAGGGTCATTTCTACCAATAATGGTAATTTACATCCTCCTACTACCTCAACTATTTTTGAATTCAATCCTTTAACAAAATAAAATTTCTGATCTTTAAGATTAAATATTTCTGTTCCATCACTATGATATCCACATATTACCATTACTCCTGTTTTAAACTTTTTAAAACTACGAATTAATGCTAAATCTTTTTGCGTCATATTATATGGATTATCCCTTAAATATTCATCAATTACCTTTGGATTTTTCCAAATATATTCATCAACTTTGAAATAATACTTATCTAATTTTTTAATATCGAAATAACTATCGCTTATAAGGGTTGCTAAATCTTTTTTAACTACTTTATGACATTTATTTGTATAAGCTATAAGCGATAACTGTACATCATAAAATCTTTGTAATTGATAAGGTTTTAAAAGTGATTTTGAAGTTTGCATTTCATTTTTAAAACTTTTATTTATCTCTTTAATTTCCTTTTTAGTTTCAAGCCATTGTTCATATGTTCTGCCATTTAAAGCAGGAGAAGGTATCTTTTTAAACAGATTCATAATAATATTTTTAATATTATCATCAAAATCATTCGCAAATCTCTCCATACCTTCTATATCTGCTAATTTCACATGATTATTAATGGCTAAAACACAAAAATAAAGCATCTTTTCATCATCAAATGCATTATATAATTGCTGAGTCTCTACTAAACAATGTGGCAAAGCATCAGTATACAAATCTTTTAATAAATCAATATTTATAGGCGTAGTACCACCCATAGCCTTATTTTTTCTTGCTCTATCAATAATATCTTTTACATATATATAATCATAATAACCAATCATCTTAGCTTTAATTTTAGGTTCATAATATAAATAAGTTTCAAAAACAAATACTGCTTGATGATTTAAAAACGGTTCAATTTTATTTTTATCTCTATCATCAGCAAGATCAGAAATCATATTAAAATAAACATCATAAGGTATATTCCCAACTGCCTTAAGAATACCAAGAGCTAAATATAAAAAGTCATCATGTCGTTTAGGTCGATTGGCAATTAAATCTTTAAGTAGTTCAACAAATTCATCATAAATATAAAATTTATTGTTAAATTCATTTTCATATATAATACACTTTTTTTGAAGTTTTAAAGCACGTAAATAATCATCAATATTCTCTATTTTATTTTCCCCATCAAATATTTTTTTAATAACATCTAACTCTTTATCCGTTATGATACTACTTAAATATCCATTATCTTCCATATAATTATCAATTATATTTTCTGCCATAACCGTTCTTGTTACTTTTTCATATGATTTTTTAGCTAAACACATTCTTTGATAGCTATCATAAAGCATTGGTTTTGGCATGTTTTTTGCATAATCAACAAAACGCATTGTATCACCTCTACAAAAGCATAACATATTATAATTTCTTATAACATGTTTTTAAAAAACATTCATTACTTAAGATAATCAAAATTTTGACACTATTCCTAAATTTTTAAGTAAATTTAGGATATTTTTATTTTCAAAAACAATTTATTTTCGATAGAGCATTAAAAAAGAGCCACTGTATAAAATACAGAAGCTCAATTTTTTAGTTATAAATTGAGAGTGTAAAACAAACCGTGGCAAGTTAAGTTATGCGCGCTTTCTTAACTTACACGATTTATTTTACACTCTCTAACTTTATATTATTTTAAAGTCTTTTAATAATCTTTGTTTGCTTTTTAACCTCATTAATCTCTTCAATAAGTTGACTACCTATATCTATAGTTAACTTATTAATATAACCAGTATAAGTAATCACATCTTCATAAGGTAATAAAGTCATTTCTACTAATAATGGTAATCTACACCCTCCTACTACCTCAACTATTTTTGAACCTAATCCTTTAACAAAATATATTTTTTGTTCCTTTAAATCCAAAATTTCTGTTCCATCATTATGATATCCACATATTACCATTAATCCTGTTTTAAACTTTTTAAAACTACGAATTAATGCTAAATCTTTTTGTGACCTATCATAAGGATTATCTCTTAAATATTCATCAATTACCTTAGGATTATTCCAAATATATTCATCAACTTTAACAATATACTTATCTAATTTCTTTTTATCAAAAAAATTATCACTTACAATAATCGACAAATCTTTCTTAACTACTTTATGACATTTATTTGTATAAGCTACAAGTGATAAATATACATCATAAAATCTTTGTACTTGATAAGGTTTTAAAAGTGATTTAGAAGTTTGTATTTCATTTATTAAAGATTTTTTTGCTTCATGCACTTCTTTTTTAGCTTTTTCCCATTGTTCATAACTTCTACCATTTAAAGCAGGTGATGGTAATTTCTTAAACAAATTCATAATAATATTTTTAATATTATCATTTTCAAATAATTCTATAAGTTTTTCTACACTTTCAATATCAGCTGTTATACGAGCATTATCTAGTGCCACAGCACATGCATAAATAACATGTTCATTATCAATAGCCTTATATAAATCTTTAGTTTCTTTTAAACACTGTGGTAATAAGTCAGCATATAAACCTTTAAATAAATTAATATCTAAAGCCAAATTACCACCCATAGCTTTTTCAGCTTTTGCTTCTTTGATTTCCTCATCTACAAATAAATAATCACTATATTCAATCATTAAAGTTTTTAATTGTGGATCATCATATAAATATGTTTCAAATTGAAATACTGCCTGACTTTCTAAAAATTTTTCAACCATCTCACTATCATTATCTTTAATAAATTGAGAAAGCATTTTAATATAAACATGATATGGCAAATTACCAACTGCCTTAAGAATACCTAAAGCTAAATTTAGAAAATCATCATTACGATTACGTTTAGTATTTTTTATTCTTTCAAATGACCCAATAAACTCATCAAAAACATAATATGAATCACTATCATCGCCATAAACAATACACTTTTGATGTAATTTAAAAATTTTAGAAAAGTCTTCAGCCTTTTCTATTTTATTTTGTCCATTTAGTAATTTTTTAATTATATCAAGTTCATTATCTGTTACAATACTACTTAAAAAATCAATATTTTCTAAATAATAGTCAATTATCTCTTTAGCCATAGTTGTTCTTGTTACTCTATCATAATCTTTACAATCATAATAAATTCTTTGATAACTATCATATAGTACTGGTTTTTCCATTGTTTTAGCATATTCAGTAAAACGCATTTTATCACCTCTATAATAAGTTTAACATATATAACTTATAGAAAGCTAAGAATATATATAATTTCTTATTCTACTATAAGAATTAATGCTACATACACTTTTATCAGCGTTAATATTTGACGAGATTTTTTAGCATTTATTTTCAAGAGAATTTATACATTCTTATCTGATCATTTTTATAACAACTTTTTCTCTTATCATAAATAACTTTATATATGAATGATATAATATGTAAAAATTTGCTAACAAGTATTGACCTATACGTAGCGTACATGCTTATACTTTAGGTGTAAGGAGGTTATTTGGTATGTTATTAAATGAGATAATTAAAGAAGTAGGAATGACCAAACGTGCAATCAAATACTATGAAGAAAAAGGATTGTTATCGGTAAAGAAAGATAATAATGGTTATCGTAATTATACGAAAGAAGATGTGGAAATATTAAAAAAGATTTCTGTATACAGAAAATTAGGTATTGGCATTGACGATATCAAAAAACTTTTAGAAACTAATGACAAGCAAATTCTTCTAAACATATACCATCAAAAGTTAAAAGAAAATCAAGCACAAGAAATTGAGCTAAATGCTTTAAAAGATTTTATTGAGAATGGGGACCCGAATAAAGTAAATGAACTACTTGATTATGAAACTATTGAAAATGCAATCGTATCAATGTTACCTGAAGAAGAATGGGCGGATTATTTAATCAGTCATTTCAAACCATTTCTTAATGTAAGGATCAAAACACCAGAACAAAAAGAAGCTTTTCAAAATATCTTAGAATATTGTGAGAACACTACTTTAAAAACACCATTTATGATGAAATTAGGAATCAAACTTACTGGTGGTATCGTTAAGGAAACAAGAACAGCAGATGAAATGATTGCTTATTATCGTGATATGAGTGAAGAAGAATATGAAAGATTAAAAGCAAGTGTATTAAAAGGCGCTAAATTAAAATCAGGTATTTTGAAATACCATCCAGCATATGTAGCTCAAAGAAAAATGATGAAACAATATCAGGACAAAGGTTACAACGATATATTCATTCCTAACCTTATGGTATTATCACCAAAATATAAAGAGTATAAAAAAGCCTTAGATAGCGTTAATGATAGAATATGTAGAGAACTTGGACTTCATTATGATTCGAACTTTAATCTAGTAATCAAAAAGCCATAAAAAAACATATTTATTGCTCTTGTATTAGATAATTATAAAAAATTATCTCATCAGACAAGGAAGATATACTGATGCGTTTGATGCTTCCCTCACCAAAATGTTAAAATATAAAAGAATTTCATTATAAAAACAAATCCTCTGTCTTGAAGATACTCACTTCAATTCAAAGGATTTTTTATATTTAAATAGTACAATTATTTGTTGACTAAGTAACACTTCAGAGTGGCTCAATTTTAAATTAAAAAATGGCTCATTTTTCGATTGACAAATACATCATTATGACATCTTTTTTACCATTAAGTTCAATATGTCTTTCCCAAATCAAGTTTAATGGTTTAGTAATAGATAGCCCTACTTCTTCTTTAAGTTCTCTAATGCATGCATCTTCTTTGGTTTCGTTTTTTTCGATTTTCCCTCCCGGAAAAACCCACCATGCCTTACTTCCTTTAATTTTGTTTTGAATAAATTCGTATAGCAGAACTTGATTTTTACTATTAATGATTACTGCTCTGGATGAGTATCTGTCGATCACTTGTCGTTCCTTTCTGCTTTATTTTAGCAAATTATAATTTTATCTAATGTCGTATGGTGATATTCATGAGATGGAATAATCACTTTCCACTATTCCTCGGTGATCCCAAACAATACCTGCATGAAATTACGTCTTGCATAGAGTATGCGATCGATGTATACCATATCTTCTTCATAGCGATAAAATGCAATATATCTACCACAAACCAAATAACGATAATCGGTCTTGATATCAACGATAGAAGTAAGCGGTGATCCTATTTCTGGGAAACTTATCAGCATGCGGATCTTCTCCATGATTTTTGAAACAGTCTTATTGGCTGCAACTTCATTTAAAAGTTCATCTTTTATATAAGCTTTGATCTCATCAAGATCGTCGATCGCTTTCTTAGAAAAAACGATCTTAGCCATTATTTTTGATGCCTAGCATGCTTTCTACAGTATCGATATCTATCCAGCCATCTTCTTTACCTGATTTTTCGCCATTAGCTAATTCGCTCATAAGCTTTAAAATAGCTCTTGTCTTTTCATATTCTTCGATATCGATGATAGCATAGCGTCCTCGTCCATTCTTTGTAAGAAAAACAGGTTCATCTACAGAGATATCTTTTAAGACATCAGTATAGTTTCTTAAATCGGAAATAGGTCTAATATTAGGCATGATAACATTCTCCTTTGCTGTAAATATTATAGCTATATTTAGCACTATATACAACAGTAATGTTGATTTACTTTTTAAATACATTGCGAAAAATACGTGTTATCGCCTCACAGGGGAAGCCTATTTATAGGAAAAAATAGTTATGGCAATTACCGCAATCTGGGATATCAAAGATAGCTTGAGACTTGTCATCAATTATGCCGCCAACAAAGAAAAAACAGAGATTGAAAATGATGATCTCATGAATAGCACCCAATATATCTCTCACGATGTTAAAACAGAAGACAAACAATATGTCACTGGCATCAACTACTCTTTGAAGATAGCATATGATGAAATGGCAGCTACAAAAAGAAGTTTTGGCAAGGAATCCGGCATCCTTGCCTTTCATGCTATTCAGGCTTTTATGCTAGGTGAAATCACACCAGAAAAAGCACATGAAATTGGCGTTAATTTGGCAAACAAACTATGGGGTAATCACTTTGAAGTGATTGTTGCAACCCACACAGACAAGAAGCATATTCATTAACATTTTGTCATTAACTCCGTTTCCTTTGTAGATGGAAAACGATATTACGACAATAAGCAGACTTACTATAAATTTCAAAAATCTTAGGATGAGTTATGTATGGAACATGGACTATCCGTTATCACACTAAAAGAAAAAAAGACCCTTATGTCGTATGTTATTCCAAAGCTAAAAAGAGCATCTACATACAATACAGAAGCTCAAATTTAATCATCTTATAATGATGGTACAGATGCAGTAAGCACAATGACAAGTGCAGCGATCGCAATAATGATCACAAAAGCTATAAAGGCAATACCAATGACTTTAAGTACCTTCATAATGGCATTAACGACGATCTCGGTATCGCTAACTTTTTTGACGACGATATTTTGGATATCGTTGTTTAAAAGATCATCAATACTGACATTAAAGGCTTTTGATAATAGTTTTAATTGTTCAGGGTTAGGAGCTGTTTCTTCTAGTTCCCAATTGGATATCGTCTGCCTTGTGACACCAATGATATCACCTAGTGCTTCTTGCGAAAGATTAGCTTCTTTCCTTAATTTTAAGATGTTTTCACCTAACATAATTTTTACCTTCCTTTCGTCATCAATATATCCAATTTTCTATTTTACCTTCTAGCGAAGACCTTTGGAATCGTGTCAAAGATATTTAACATTGATAAATTTAAAGGTATATGAACTTGTTTCCCCCTCGATAAATGGATGTCCAAAGACTTTAAAAGGGATATCCGAAGACATCCCTTTGATTATGATTTCACTTTTGCCGGATTTCCATATGCTATCGAATTGCTTGGAACATCTTTTGTTACTACACTTCCAGCACCGATAACCGAATTATCACCAATAGTAACTCCAGGCAAAATGGTACAATTTCCCCCGATCCAGACATTTTTGCCAATAGTTACAGGTTTCCCGAATTCAACATCCGCAATCCTTTCTTCTGGATCTAGTGAATGGCAAGCAGTATAAATATGGGTGTTTGGTCCGATCAAAGTATGTTCTCCTATTTTTACAGGGCAAACATCTAGTATCACACAGCCATAGTTAAGCATTACGTTTTTTCCGATAGAGATATTGTATCCATAATCACAGTAAAAAGGTGGTTTGATCCAAAATACGCCATCAGTATTGATTAATTTTCTCATCAATCGTGATTTCATATTTATCTCATTGAAACTTCTCTTGTTATACTTGGTACATATTCTGCTTGCTCGTGCTCGATCAAGAACAAGTTTGGGATCAGCCGGATTGTATTTTTCTCCAGCTATCATTTTTTCTTTTTCTGTTTTCAATCTTATGGTTCCTTTTAATGCTATAAACTATTCTTATCTTTTTTGATTAAAGAACCTATTCCCAAGCCCAAGCATAAACTTATGCCTACACCAAAACATATACATAAAGGGATGTTGTCAGTAAAAATACCTACAACAACTCCCAATGATGTTCCGATACACATTCCTATTGACATTCCCTCTAACATATAAGTTTTGGTTTCATCTTTAATCTCTTTCTTATTATCTATAATCATCCCTTTTAAAAAAACTAATCTTAACACCTTTACCTACAAGCCAAATGGAACAATTGCAACTGTTGCAAAAACGATTTTGAGATAAATCGTTGCAAAAATCCTCTTAAGAATAATAATCACGTGGCTAGCACCGATAAATAAAGGCTTTTTTTACAACCTCCAAGCCGAATACTACTATTCGAACTCATATAATCTTTTAAGCAAGATGGACAAAGTGTTAATACATTGATTGCATCCTCTTTTTTATAGAACCAAAAGCCAAATGTCTTCTTTAACGAATTATCTATCCGCTTCATCAGTCTTCCATTATTGACCGAGCCGATATAATCGAGCAGATCATTCTTATTGATTGTCTGGATCTGTTCAAGCAATACCATTGACGGTTTCTTTAAGCCAAATTCCTTACCTAATATTATGTGCGAC
>CALVCO010000004.1 GCA_944326095.1 uncultured Erysipelotrichaceae bacterium
CTTCTAAAAACATTTTTGGCGCAAATGTAGCAATTTTTCCGCCATATATCATATTTAATAACAAAGTTTCTATAGCATCATCTCCATGATGAGCAAAGGCAGTTTTATTACAATTAAGCATTTTAGCTTCTTTAATTACTGCACCTTTTTTTAAAGTAGAACATAATGAACATTTCAAGGTATTATCTTCATTATTATTTAGCTTTAAGATATCATACATTCTTGTTTTAATATCATAATATTCAATATTTTCTTTCTGGCAAAATTCTCGTACTTTAGTAAAATCCATATTAGAAAAGCCCATATCTAAATGAATTCCTACAATATTAAAATCTTTATTATCAAATCTTTTGGCTACATTTTTATATTTATTTAAACAATATAAAAGTAGCATACTATCTTTACCACCACTAACACCTACCGCAATTCGATCGCCATCATCAATCATTTTATAAGCTTTATCTGCTTTTCTTATTAAACCAACTAATTTTTTTATTGACATTCAATATTGAACTCCTTTAGTTTTGCTATTATATCATAAATTTAGTATAATCATAG
Organism: uncultured Erysipelotrichaceae bacterium; assembly: GCA_944326095.1. Lineage (GTDB taxonomy): Bacteria > Bacillota_I > Bacilli_A > Erysipelotrichales > Erysipelotrichaceae > JALEVB01. The sequence goes on from CALVCO010000004.1 coordinate 559, forward strand.
GGGAAAAGGTGAAAATTAATGGATGCATGTATTTTAATTGATAAACCACAAAATATGACATCTTTTGATGTATGCTATAAATTACGTAAATTAACTAATGAAAAACGTATAGGACATACAGGTACATTAGATCCAAATGCTACGGGTTTAATGATTGTATTATTAGGTAAATATACTAAATTTTTACCATATTGTAATCATGATAAAAAAGAATATATAGCTACATGTAAATTAGGAATTAAAACTGATACGCAAGATATTTGGGGGAAAATTGTTGAAGAAAAGGCAATAACAAGTTTAGATGAAATAACTTGGAAAGAAATATTAAATAAATTCATCGGCGATCAACAACAAATTCCCCCAATGGTTTCAGCAATAAAACAAAATGGTAAAAGGCTATATCAATTAGCTTTTGAAGGTAAAGAAGTAAAGCGTGAACCAAGAAATATTAAAATTTATGAACTAGAATTACTAGAATATACTAATGATTCTTTTAAAATTAGAGCAGTTGTCTCTGCTGGCACTTATATAAGAACTTTAGTTGAAGATATTGCTAAGGCAAGTAATAATTTAGGCACTATGAGTTATCTTAGAAGAACTAAAATCCAAAATATATGTATTGAAGATGCTTGTAATATTGATGATGCTATAAATCATTTATTTGATATTTCTATAAATAAAATAATTGATGATGATTATCAAAAAATAGAAATTGATGATAAATTATTTGCAGAAGTAAAAAATGGTAAACGCATAAATATAGATGCTAAAACTGATATTGTAATATTAATACATAAAGATATTATTGTTGCAGCTTATGAAAAAGAAAAAGAAGGTTTATATAAATGTAGAAGGGGTCTATTATAAATGAGAATTATACAATTTAGTTTAGATCGTAAATATAATCCTAGAAAACCTATTGTAGCTTGTATAGGATATTTTGATGGATTACATTATGGTCATAAAATGTTAATAAAAAAGACAATTGAACTAGCTAATGATTTAAAAGTAGAACCTTCTTTAATTACCTTTGATCCTGACCCTTGGGTAATAATTAAAAATGAAGAAAATCCTAAACATCTTACAACTATGCGTCAAAGGGTAAATATTGCTTCTTCTTTAGGAATTAAGAATATTATTATTTTACAATTTACTAAAGAAATGGCTCATTTAAGTTATAAGGAATTTGAAGATAGAGTTTTAAAACCATTACAAATTAAAACTCTAATATGTGGTTTTGACTTTCATTATGGTTTTAAAGGAGAAGGAAATACTGATACATTGAAAAATCAAAGTGGTATAAATGTAGAAGTTATTGATTGTGTTAGTGCTGATAATCAAAAAATATCAACAACACGAATTACTAATCTTATTGAAACGGATAATATTGCTAAAGCAAATCAATTATTAGGTTATCGTTATCAAATTGAAGGAACAATTATTCATGGTCATAAACAGGGTAGAACCATAGGTTTTCCTACCGCTAATATAGCTGTTGATAAAGAATTTATAATTCCTTCTTTAGGTGTATATGCTGGCTATGTTAAAGTGGATAATAAATGGTATAAAGCTATGATTAATTTAGGTCATAATCCTACATTTAATGAAAGTATTAAAGTTTCTGTAGAAGCTTATATTTTGGATTTTAAAGAAATGATTTATGGTAAAAGAATTATATTAGAATTTGATCATTTTATGCGCCATGAGAAGAAGTTTAGTAACAAAAGTAATTTAGCTCTACAACTTGAACAAGACGTCAATCATGTTAGAAAGAATTTAAATGCACATGAATAAAGAATTTCTTACTTATATGCAAGATATGCTAAAAGATGATTTTTTAGCATATATAGAAAGTTTAGAAAAACCATTTCATCAAGGTTTTAGAATAAATACTTTAAAAATTAGTAATGATGATTTTTTTAATTTATATCCATTAAATTGTAAAAAATCAAAATTTGCTAAAAATGCTTATGTTTTAGATAAACCAGAATCTTTAGGAAATTCAATATTTCATAAACAAGGTCTTATCTATGTACAAGAAGCAAGTGCGGCAAGTGTAGTAGACCTTTTAGATATTAAGCCAAATGATAAGGTGTTAGACATGTGTAGTGCTCCAGGAGGTAAAGCAACTCAAATTGCACAAAATTTAGATAATAGTGGTTTATTAATAGCAAATGAAATTGAAAATTCACGAGCAATTAAACTTTTAAGTAATATTGAAAGATGGGGAATAAATAATTGTATTATTTTAAATGATAATCCCCAAAATATAAGCAAGCATTTTAATGGTTATTTTGATAAGATACTTGTGGATGCTCCATGTTCTGGGGAAGGCATGTTTAAAAAAAGTGAGAATGCCATAATGGATTGGAGTTTAAAACATGTGGAATCTTGTGCTTTAAGACAATTAAATATTTTAGAAGATGCTTATAAATGTTTAAAAAATGGTGGAATAATGCTTTATTCTACATGTACATTAAATAAAATAGAAAATGAACAAGTAATTGAAAAATTTTTAAATAAACATTCAGATATGAGTTTGGTTAAAATAGATGTTGATTGGGGAATAGAAGGTTATCCAACATCTATTGATACTACAAAATGCCGTAGAATATTACCAATGGACGATGCCGAAGGACATTTTATGGCAAAGATGGTTAAAAATAGTAATACAAATTTAGCAAGAATTAGTACTAATGAAAATAAAATTGATGCTTTAGCAAAGCAATTTATCAATGAAAATTGGAAACAACAACCGAATTATGTATTTCAATATAAAGATAAGGTTTATGCTGGAAATAATCCTTTTATTAATTTGAATGGTTTAAAGGTTATTCGTAATCAAGTACTATGTGGAGAAATAATAAAAGGAAGATTTGAACCACATCAACATTTTTATACATCTGTGGGATTTGAATCAACAAAAGTTAATAATTGTCAAAAGGTTGTTGAATTAAGTGAATTAGATATATTAAACTATTTTAGAGGTAACATATTAAATATTAAGGGTTATAAGGGATATGTAGCTTTAAGTTACCATGGTATAAATATTGGTTTTGCAAAAGGTGATGGAAAAATATTAAAAAATAAATATCCAAAAGGATTAAGAATTAATTAGAGGTAATTATGACATTAGCACTTTTTGACTTTATTCATAAAACAATTGATAAATTTGAACAAAATCATAAGACATATGAATATCTTGAACAAGATTTAAGAGATATTTTTTCTAAAGCACTAGAAGCAGAAGATCAAGCATATATTCGTATATCTTCAAGAATTAAACAAAAAGAATCTTTAAAAGAAAAACTAATTAGAAATAAGTTCTATTTGAAATATGATACTCCTGAAGATGCATTAAATCATTTAAGTGATCTTATAGGTTTGATTATTGAATGCCGTTTTATTGTTGATGAATCGAGAATTTATAATAAATTATTTGATATATTCAAACAATATAATGATAACTATTATCAATGTATATATGATCCAAATGTATATTTAAATTTAAGGATGCCTCAACCTCAATTACAACGTAATGGATTTACCATTTATCGTCTTGATGGTTATTATCTATATGATAATTATATGGTAAATTTTGAATTACAAATTAAGTCATTGGTTCATAGTTTTTGGTCAGAGGTTGAACATCAGGTTGTATATAAAAATACCAATTTTGTTGCCTATGATTCTTTTATGAAAAATATTCTAGGAACAATTAGAGATAATCTAGATGTAGTAGATAGACAATTAGAAATTGTTTATAAAGAGATATTAAATAATAATACTAGTAATGATTATATTGGAATGGATGAACATAATTTTAAAATCTTTGTTGCGAAAACTATCAATGATTTATTAATGGTAAAATTAACAGAAGAAATAGGATTTACTATTGATTTTAAAAAATGTTCTTCAATCTTAAGTCAATTTATATATATAACGGATTTTCTTAATGCTGAGCAACCCCAAATTAAAATGGTTGATTATTTTGAACATTTGAATTTATTACGTATAACTGATTTATCTTTTACAGAAGAAATTAAATTGGAATTACCATATCAAAATGATGATCCATTTAATAATATATTAGGTCAATATTTTGAAAGTATCATGAATGTAGACTATGAGTGGCATGTATTTTTCGTTATGTTATTTGCAATACAATCAGGTAATAACATTCAAGATTTTACTCAATTTATTAATGTAATAAAATCTTTAATAGCTCAACCAACATGGTTTGATAATTGTTTTGAAAGTTATTCAGAAATTGAAAAACAAAAAGCCAAAGATGAATTGATGAAAGAATTAGCTATTTGTTTAGTCGAAAATGGCAAGATTGAAATTATCCATGAAGATAAATTATATAAGATGATGATAATTTTTAGAGATTTTGTAGAAAATTTACAAGAAGAATATGTACAATTTGATAGTTTTAATGATGATATAGATTTTATCAAAGAAATTTTACATCGTAAAATAAGTTCCATTTTTTAAAATTAATTGATATAATACTAATAAATAAAGAGGTAGGTATATACTTATGGCTGAAGAATATGTATTATTAAGAAGTAGTGAAGAAATAGGTAAGATTGCTTTAAATAAAACAGTATTTAAATCGATAGTAGATATTTCATTGCATGATAACGAGGATATCGTTATTGATAAAGAGACTCCTGTACAAATAAAAGTTGTAAAAAATAAATTAGAAATTGCTACAGGAATTACTTTAAAATATGGAGTTAATGTAAAGACTGTTTGTGAAAACTTGCAAAAAGCAATTTATGACAATATCTTTATGATGACTAATATTAAATGTAAATCTATTACTATTGATGTTTTAGGTTTTAAGGCATAAAATGCTTGACGAAATTAAAAAAATACATTAATATATTTGAGTAATTAATAAATGTGGAAAGTAGAAGCACCTCTTCTCACCCGATATCCTAAGGATGTGGGTAAAAGCTACAAGTGATATATGTAGGTTTAGTAGGTGCGCTATCGTATCCTACTTTTTAATTATTTATGGAGGTGAATTATTATCAATAAACGCAACATGACTGAAGAATTAGTCAACGAAAACATCCGCTTTAAAGAGGTACTTGTAATCGGTCCAACTGGTGAACAATTAGGTAAAATGTTCAGAAGAGAAGCTTTAGAAAAAGCTGCTGAACTAGATTTAGATTTACTTTGTGTAGCTCCTAATGCTCAACCGCCAGTATGTAAGATTTTAGATTATGGTAAATATCGTTTTGAAGCACAGAAAAAGGCTAAAGAAGCTAAAAAGAATCAACATGTTACAGAAGTTAAACCTTTAAGATTATCTCCTGTAATTGATACCCATGATTTTGAAACAAAGCTAAAACAAGCAAGAAAATGGGCTTCACAAGGCGTTAAAGTTAAGGTAGATATGCGCTTTAGAGGTAGAATGATTACACGTCTTGAAGTTGGAAAGCAAGTCATGAATGAATTTATTGAAGCCATGAGTGATATTGCACAAGCTGATAAAGCTCCTGCTTTAGAAGGCAATACAATGTCCGTAGTTATTTCACCAAAAAAGAATAAATAGGAGGAAAATGATATGCCAAAGATGAAAACTAAGAAAACTTTAGCAAAACGTGTTAAAAGAACAGGCTCAGGTAAATTAAAAAGACAACATGCTTATGTTTCACATTTTGCTGCAAACAAAACACACAAACAAAAAGTTCAATTAAGAAAATCAACAACAGTTAGTAAGAGCGATATGAAGAGAATTTCGCAATTACTACAAGGTTAATAGAGGAGGTATAAGATGAGAGTTAAAGGATCAACACCTACACGTAATAGACGTAAAAAGGTTTTAAAGCTTGCTAAAGGTTACTTTGGTTCAAAGCATTTATTATATAGAACTGCCCATGAACAAGTAATGCGTTCTTTACGCTATTCTTATATCGGCAGAAAACAAACAAAAAGAGAAATGCGCAAATTATGGATTGCTCGTATCAACGCTGCTGCAAGAATGCATGATATTAGCTACTCACAATTAATGCATGGATTAAAATTAGCTAATGTTAATGTTAATCGTAAGATGCTAAGTGAAATTGCTATCCATGATGAAGCTAGCTTTGCTGCAATTGTAGAAACAGCTAAAAAAGCTTTAGCATAAGGAAGATACTTAGTAGTATCTTCTTTTTGGCTCGTTGGTGAAGTGGCTTAACACATTGCCCTCTCAAGGCAACATTCACGGGTTCGAACCCCGTACGAGTCACCATATAAAAAAATAGCACAGTGTTTAATTATAAATACTGTGCTTTTATAATGCATTATTTTTTATATAAAATTTGATTTAACTTATAATGAAAATGATAACTTAAAACTTTTTCCTTTTTAAATATTTTATAGTTTAATGGTTTAAATATATAATCAAATTCGCCTATATGTTCAATAAATTGTGAACCAAAAGATCTTTTATAATTATATAAGCCATAATGAGGGTCTTTTTTATCTGTAATTCCTGAAAAACCACACATATCATAAAAGGTTACACCTTTATTTTTTAAATCATTAATCGCATGCCAATGAAGATTATCTACAGGTTTTAAATAATTGAAATCTTTATGGTTGTATGTATATAAATCCCAAGATTTATTACCATAATATAAAAATAAACCACATGCAATTACTATTTCATTCTCTTTATATGTAGATTTTAAAGATTTTGCTTTGACTAATTCCTTTTCTTTAGCTTGTTTAGCTTCAGGATCTTTAGCATATTTTTTTGAATTTATTTCATTATTAAGACCTTCAATCATCTTATCAATATTTATTGTTGTAACATATAAACATGCATTTTCTTTAAATGCTTCAATAATAGATTGAAAGAAAGAAATTTTATGAGGTTTAAAACCTTGAATTGCACAAAGTTGTTTTTCAAATGTACATAAATATTTTAAATCATCTATATTACCATTATGAGTAGTTAAACCAATAATTCTATGTTGATTTAAGGAATTTATCTTTTGTTTAGTAAATCTTTTTTTAATGGTTTCAATATCTTCACTTAAATCAATAGCAAGTGTATATCTATTATACCAACTACCATCATATGCAAAGTTATATCCTTTGTGAACAAATCCATTTTTAATAATAGTTTGAGTTATATCTTCATGATCAAAACCAGGCAATTTATTTCCTAAAATATCTCTAGGACATCTTTGAACATTTGGATCAATCCTTAAAAAAGTTAAATGTAATTTTTGAGCATATAATTTTAAAGCTTTTAAAGCATCATCTAATAAATTTTTATTTTCATAATCAATACATAAACCATTAGGTATATATAAATAATGATTACCAAGATATGCTTTTTGAAGTCCAAGTGCTGTTCCGATTAGTTCATTATCTAAATAAAAACCAATATAATGGATTTTAAAGCCTTGTGAAGCTTTAACATTTGCCCACATACTGGTTTTCATATAATGAACATAAGGACTATTTTTGACAAAATCATCAAATAATTTTTGATCATTAATAATTCTTAGTTCCATAAATTTTACCTATTTTTCTAGATTTTCAATAGAAGATTTTATACGACGTAAAGTTTCTTCTTTTTGTAAGATATGACTAATTTCAATAGCTCCACCTGGGGTAAATTGTTTATTAGTTAAAGCAACTCTTATAGGATATAAAAGTTGACCATTTTTCACTCCTAATTTGCTAACTAAATTCATTAAAGTATCATGTAGACTTTCTTCTGACCAATCTTCTAAGTTATTTAATGTTTCATAAGCAGCTTTTAATGAAGTTAAAGCTATTTCTGGATTAGTTTTCATTTTTTTGTTGGTATATAAGTCAATATTAAACTCAGGATAGTTATCGAAGAAATCTAACATTTCATCAATATCATTTAAAGTATTAGCACGTTGTTGTAATATCTTAGCAATTGCTAGATGATCATAATTACCTTTTACTGCATTTTGAATATGTTTTTCTACTAATTTTAAATAATCATGAATTTCCATATTACGTAAGTAAATGCCATTCATCCATGTTAATTTATCAATATCAAATATAGCACCGCTTGTACCAATTCTTTTTACATTAAATGCTTGTACTAGTTCATCTAAAGAATATATTTCTTGATCGGTTTCTGGTGACCAACCAAGTAGGGCAATATAATTAATGATAGCTTCAGGAAGATATCCTTTCGCAACTAAATCTTGGAAGCTTGCATCACCATTTCTTTTGGATAATTTATGATGTTCATCCTTCATAACGGGAGGGCAATGAATATAAGTAGGAATATCCCATCCAAATGCTTCGTAAATTAAGTTATATTTTGGTGTGCTAGAAAGATATTCATTTCCTCTTACAACATGCGTTATATTCATTGTATGATCATCAATGATATTCGCAAAATTATAAGTAGGGAAGCCATCAGATTTTAATAATATAGATTCATCTAATGTACTATTTTCTACTGTTATATCACCATAAACTTCATCATGGAAAGTTGTTGTACCATCTTGTGGAATATTTTGACGAATAACATAAGGCTCACCATTGGCTATTCGTTGCATAACTTCTTCTTTAGATAAGTGTTTGCAAGGATCATCATAAATAAAAGATTCGCCACGAGCTGTAGCTATTTCTCTTTGTTGTTCAATTTGTTCTTCATTGCAGAAACAATAGTGGGCTCCACCTAATTCTACTAACTTTTCTGCATATTTTTTATAAATACCTGATTTCATTCTTTCTGATTGAACATATGGGCCATATTCTCCACCTACATCAGGTCCTTCATCATGCTTTAAACCACATTGTTTTAAAGTATCATAAATAATGTCTGTAGCACCTTCAACCAAACGCCCTTGATCAGTATCTTCAATTCTTAACATGAAAACACCATTAGGATCTTTTTTTGCAACCAAATATTCATAAAGGGCAGTTCTTAAATTTCCGATATGCATATAACCGGTTGGGCTTGGTGCAAATCTAGTTCTAATATTTGTCATATTTTTTTATTACTCCCTTAAACATAGATATTTTACTCTATATTACTTTTACTTTCAAAGGTTTTATATGTTTTTTTTAATATTGTGTTATAATTTTTAAGGAAAGTTATTGAGGTATTAGATGAATATTTTTATTGCTAGTGCAAATAAGCATAAAATTGAAGAATTTAAAGAAATGCTAGAACCTTTAGGCTATGAAATTAGTAGTTTAAATGATTTAGATGAAGATATTGAAATAGAAGAAAATGGCCATAGTTTTGAAGAAAATGCTTTGATTAAAGCGCGATATATTGCTAAAAAATTTGGTATTATTGCGATTAGTGATGATAGTGGTTTAGAAATTGATGCATTAAATAAACAACCAGGTATTTATAGTGCACGTTTTTTAGGACATGATACTTCTTATGATTATAAAAATTTAGAAATCTTAAAGATGATGAAAGATAAAAAAGATCGTACATGTCGATTTATTTGTGCGATTGCCTTATGTTATCCTGATGGTAAAGAATATGTCTTTACAGGAAGTATTGAAGGAACTGTAGCATATGCTATTGAAGGCCCTAATGGTTTTGGTTATGATCCTATTTTTTATTATGAACCTTTTAAAACAACTTTAGCTAATGTTGATCCTTCTAAAAAGAATCAGGTTAGCCATCGTCATAATGCCTTAGTAAAACTATTGGAGTTTTTAAATGAAAGCAAATAAAATTATTTATTATATAGCCTGTATATCATTTATAATTGTAGTATTATTATCATGTATTGATTTTTGGGCTTTTAATGATGTTTTCTATGCTTATGAATTTAAACAAAATACTACTGCTGAAACAATTGGCATATCTAATGACGAATTAAATCAAGTAACTAATCAACTTTTAGATTATATTAAAGATGATAGAGAAGATTTAAATATTCAAGCTAATATAAAAGGGGAATATCGCGAAGTATTTAATGATAAAGAAAAATTACATATGGTAGATGTTAAAAATTTATATTTAAATGCTATGAATGTAAGAAATATTAGCTTTATTATTTTTATTTTAGGTTTTATTATTAATAAATTTGCAAATGTTGGCTTAATATTTAATTGTTTTAAGAAAAGTTTAATTGTTTTTATATCATGTATTGGAGCATTAAGTTTTTATGCTTTATTGGATTTTAATAGTTTTTGGATAAATTTTCATTATATATTTTTTACCAATGATTTATTCTTTTTAAATCCAAATACAGATATATTAATACAGATTGTTCCTGAGCGTTTTTTCTTTGATTTAGTATTTGTTATTATCATAACTTTTATATTTATTTTAAGTTTAACATATTATGGTTTAAAAAAAGGAGCAGATAATCAATGATAAATGTTGTATTATATGAACCAGAAATTCCCCAAAATACTGGGAATATCATGAGAACTTGTATGGCAGCCAATTGCCATTTACATCTTATAGAACCATTAGGTTTTAGCATGGACGAAAAACATTTACGTCGATCAGGTATGGATTATCGTAAAGTATGTGATTATACAATTTATCCTAATTGGGAAGATTTTAAAAATAAAAATAGAGGACAATATATTTTTATTACTAGATATGGTAAAAACCCACCATCGTCTTTTGATTATAAAACTATTGAAGGGGATATATATTTAATTTTTGGAAAAGAAAGTACAGGAATACCTAAAGAAATTTTATCAAAAGATCTTGAACATTGTTTTCGTTTACCAATGGTTCCTAATGCTCGTAGCTTGAATCTTAGTAATTGTGTTGCAATATGTGTTTATGAAGTCTTAAGACAATTAGATTATCCAAATTTAAGCAAGTCTGAATGTATTAAAGGCGAAGATTGGTTAGAAAAATAGGTGATATTATGTTAGAAAATATGAATGATTTTTTGTCATTTGCTTTTTTACTATTTATTATTGTTGCTTGTTTAATATTTATGATTTCCGTATTTAGTAAGCATCATGCTAAAAAAATCCAACAAATGGAAGATGAATATTATAAATTTACTGATGATAATGAAGACAATGATGAATATGAATAGGCATTATGATTGCTAAAAGTATCAATATTACTTATACTAGTATCGAATTAAAGTATAAATTAATAGGAGAGTTAAAATGTTTAGAGAAGAATTAAAAAGTGAAAATGCACCTAAGGCAGTTGGTCCTTATTCTTGTGGTTTAAAATTAGGTGATTTTATTTATATTTCTGGTCAATTACCAATAGATGCAAAAACTGGAGAAATGGGAAAGACTATTGAAGAACAAACTAGTCTATGCTTACAAAATATTAATGCTTTATTACAAGAAAAATATTTAGAACCTCGTCATGTAGTTAAAACTACTATATATTTAACTGATTTAGCTAATTTTGATGTGGTTAATAAAAAATATGGAGAATTTTTTAATGCTCCTTATCCTGCTAGATCTTGTGTTGAAGTAAAAGCTTTGCCTAAAAATGCTATGATTGAAATTGAATGTTTTGCTATTGATACTTTAGCCTTAGAAAATATTCAAGGATGTTGTGGTGGCAATTGTAATGATCAAAATTCTTGCCAATGCGATGGTAACTGTCATGAAGACTGTGGCAATTGTTAAATATGATAAATTAAATAAAGAAACTATAATAGTAACCTTAGATGGAAATTCGCAAGTTGTTGCCCAAAAACCATTTAAGGTTATTTCATATTGGTGCTTAGAAAATGGATCTAGCATTCAAGGAAGAATCGATGCATTTAGATATGCATTAAATGCTAGACAAAAATGTTGTATTTATGTTAATGATTATACATTATTAATGCCTACAACCAGTTTATCCAACGATGATTGTATTTATATTAATTATCATGCTTTATATTCTTATCATCAAGTTGATCAACAAAAAACTTCTTTGATATTTTTCAATGGGCAAAAAGAAATAATTAATTTTAATTATCGTATTATTAATAAACAATTTAAAAGATCAAAAGCTTATTTGCAATATTTAGAAGAAAAAAGGAGGAATTTTCAACAATGGATGTTTTAATTATCATATTTGTTTTAATTATTCTTTTATTTATTGCAATATTATTTAAATTTTATAATGATCGCCAACAAGCTATTTTTAAACAATCATTACAAGAATTTCAGAAACAACAATATCAAGATATTAGAAATATACAAGATAATTTAGATCAAAATTTATATGATTTTGAACATAAATTAGTTAATAGTTTAAAACAAGATATACATCTTTTAAATAATACAACTTATGATCGTTTAGTAACAATTGAAAATCAATTGCATTCTAGTCTTCAACAAACATATGAAAAGACTAATCGCTCATTTAATGATTTACTTAAACAAATGACTAAAATTGATGTTACTCAAGAAAGTTTAAAAACCTTAGCTAAAGATATTAATTCTTTACAAAATGTATTAACTGATAAAAAATCTCGTGGTACATGGGGTGAAATAGAATTATATACATTATTATCTAATATTTATGGCGATAATGATCATCAATATATGAAACAATATCGTCTTTCTAATGGTAATATAGCCGATGCTGTAATATTCGCTAGTGAACCACTAGGCATTATTTGTATTGATTCAAAATTCCCTTTAGAAAATTTTAATCGTATGATGAATGATAATAACAGTGAACAAGAACGTTTAAAAGCTAAACAAGCATTACGTAAAGATATTATAAAACATATTGATGATATTTCTTCTAAGTATATAATTTCTCAAGAAACAGCTGAAATTGCTTTTATGTTTGTTCCAGCAGAAGCAATATTTGCTTATATTTATGGTAAACTTGATGATGTTGTTCAACATGCTTATAATGCCCATGTTTTCATTGTTTCACCAACTACTTTGATGGCATATATAACGGCGATTAAAGCAATTTATTTACAACAAGAAAGAAATAGTAAGGTAAAACTCATTCAACAAGAATTTGTAAAATTATCAAAAGAATTTGAGCGTTTTGCACAAAGATATGATAATATTAATAAGGATTTTGAAAAAACATATAAAGATATGCAAGATCTATTAATTACAAATCAAAAAATTATTAATCGTTTTAAACAAATTGAACAAGTTAAGCTAAAGGATGAAGACAATGATATTTAATTTAAAAGAAGATTATAAAAAAGTGATAATGGTTATTATTTCCGCGTTGATATATACAATTGCCATGAATAGTTTTGTTACTAGTGGTAATTTATTTCCTGCCGGTTTTGCTGGAATATCACGTATAATATCTTTGATTTTATCATCATATTTTAATATAAATATTGAATTTGGTTATATCTTTTTCATTTTAAATGCCTTAGTTACCTTATTAGTATTTAAAAAATTGGGTAAAAAGTTTTTAATACTTACAGTTATATGGTATACACTAACTTCAATTTTAACTGCATATTGCCCCAAAGTTGAAATTACCGAAGATTTATTATTAATTTCTGTATTTGGAGGGATATTGAATGGTTTAGCAGTAGGTATTGCTTTAAAAAATGGTGCTAGTAGTGGAGGTACAGATTTTATCGCCATTGTAGCAAGTATGAAATATAACAAGCCTACATGGAATTATGTAATGGTATTTAATGGTTTGATTCTATGTGTTGCAGGTCTATTATTTGGTTGGAATCAAGCGTTATATTCGATTATTTATCAATTTGTTAGTACACAAGTTATTAACACTTTACATCAGCGCTATAAATTATCTAATTTATTTATTATTACGGAAAAACCTGAAGAAGTATCCCAAGCCATATTTAAAGAATTTAGACATGGTATTACTAAGATTAATGGAATAGGTGAATATAGTCATAAAGAAAAAAGTTTATTATTTATGACCATAAACACTTATCAGCTAAAAGGTGTTACAGAAATTATAAAATCCGTAGATGATCATGTATTTATTAGTATATCTGCTAGCAATGGTATAGTAGGTAATTATTATCAAAAACCAATCGAATAAAATTAATACGATTTATCTAGTGAAGCTGAATAATTTAGCTTGCACAAAGAAAATCGTATTTTTATATTAAAAATTATCTTTTAAAATAGAGAAGAAGTAATTATTTATTATAAATTTGATTATAAAATTTATGAATTTCTTCTAATGCTTTTTCAGATGAATTACATGTTGCATTGAACAGAATATAGCTGTTTTTTGATTTTATATGCATTTCCAAGATCAGGATGAATACTTAATATCAAAGATAATAACTGTCTATAATTAATATATTTTTTTAATCTCTTGTTATATTTAGCTTTGTTATATAATTCTATATCATTAGAAAATAATAGAAATTTCCATTGCTTTAATAGATAATATTAAAGGGATGATTTATCGTATGAGTTCAATATACGCATCCTTATTTTGTATACGCAATCATTTAGTAGCTTAATAACGTGGAAACTATCTACGCAAATGATTGCGTTTTTAAATCTGAGTTTTATGAATTCTTTATAAGGAAGATGCATATCGATATTTAGAATTATCAAAAACAGAATTTTTAGTATAAAACGAACCATTTGCTACAAAATAAAATAACTATATGTATAAAAAATTAATCATACACAAGATCTTTTTTATCAATTGCCAATATAAAAAACTATATAAAATAAAATAGTGATTTAGTCCTCACTTAAAAGCTATAGCGGAGTCATAAAGCATAAGAATTGAAATTATTCGCGAAAAAAAACTTGAATTTTTTTCAAGCTTTTTATCTTATTTCAATACCGATTGTTCTTTGTATTTGATCTAATTTTTTATGAGCAATTATTTGTGCTTTAGCTTTTCCTTTAGCTAATACATCTTCGATAATATCATTTTCTATAATATGATTATAGCGTTCTTGAATCTTACTTAATTCATCACAAACCACATCGGCAACATATTTTTTAAAATCACCATATCCTTTGCCATTAAACATATCAGTTATTTCTTCAAAACTTTGATTAGTTAAGGCACTTACAATGCTCATTAAATTTGAAATTCCTGGTTGATTTTCAGGATCAAATTGTACTTTAGCAACATCATCTGTTTTTGCGGACATAATTTTCTTTCTTACGCTTTTTAAATCATCTAATAGATAAATACATCCTTTATTTGTTTGTTCAGATTTACTCATTTTTTTAGTAGGGTCACTTAGAGACATTATTTTAGCTCCAACTTTAGGTACTACTGGTTCAGGAATATTAAATGATTTACCATAGCGATTATTAAAGCGAATAGCAGTATCACGACATAATTCAACATGTTGTTTTTGATCTTCACCAACTGGGACATAATCAGCATCATACATTAAAATATCTGCACTCATTAAAGCAGGGTAGGTATATATTCCTCCACTAAGGCCTTGTTCTCCTTTAGCTAATTTATCTTTAAATTGAGTCATACGATTTAGTTCTCCTAAATAAGTGTTACAACACATGATAAAACCTAATTGAGCATGTTCCATTACATCACTTTGCAAAAAGATACAACATTTTTCAGGATCTAAACCACATGCTAGATATAAAGCAACACAATCTTTTAAGTTCTTTCTTAATTCTTTAGGGTCATTATATACAGTTATACAATGAAGGTTGGCAATGAATACATATAAATCATATTCATCTTGATATTTAACAAAATTTCGTAAAGCTCCAATATAATTTCCTAAAGTTAATTGTCCTGTAGGTTTAATGCCACTAAGCATTCTTTTCATGATTAAATTCCTCCTAAAATAAAAAAAGTACCCTTTATGGGACGAATAAATCGCGGTACCACCCATTTTATCCAATGATTTTGGATCACTTATTGATAACGGCCAAGTTTACCGAAGATAACTAACGCTATCTTGAGTATTACAAAAACCCAATTTCGAAATTAATAAATACTGATTTCCATCAACCATCAGTTTTCTATATTTATTTATTAATCCTACTTATTTTTTGATCATAACTCTTATTGATATTTAAACATATTTTATTTAATAATGCAAGATTAAGCTAATAATGATATAATTAATTTAATTATGGAGGAAACTTATGATTGTTATATATACATCTCCTGGTTGTGCTAGTTGCCGTAAAGTAAAAAAATGGTTAAAAGAGCATAATTTGCAATATATCGAAAAAAATATTTTTACTACATTATTAAATGACACTGAAATAAGACATTTATTAAATCGTAGTGAAAATGGAACAGATGATATTATTTCTAAAAGATCAAAAATAATACAAGATAATAAAATTGATTTGGATTCTATGTCTACAACAGAATTGATTAATTTTATTAAACATAATCCAAGTATATTAAAACGACCTATTATTTTAAATGAGAAAACTTTTCAAGTGGGTTTTGATGAAGAAGAAATAGATGCTTTTATTCCTGCGGAATTAAGAAAAATTGCTAAAAATGCTTGTAATGAACAATGTCCTAATTGGGATGAATGTCAAAAATTAAGAAACTAAACGAAAGTTTAGTTTTTTATAAATAGTTAGAAAAGGTGATAAGATGAAAGTATTAGTTGGTTTATCAGGTGGAGTTGATTCAGCAATAGCTGCATATTTATTAAAGGAACAAGGGCATGATGTTACTTGTTGTTTTATGCGTAATTGGGATTCTATGGCTAATAATGATTTTTTAGGCAATCCAACTATCGAAGATGATGTATGTCCTCAAGAAAAAGATTATATGGATGCGAAAAGTGTTGCGGATAGTTTAGGGTTAGAACTTTTGCGCATCGACTTTGTTAAAGAATATTGGGATCATGTATTTACTTGTTTTTTAGATGAATATAAAAAAGGTAGAACTCCTAATCCAGATATTTTATGTAATAAATATATTAAGTTTGATAGTTTTTTAAAATTCGCTAAAGAAAGAGGTTTTGAAGCTATTGCTACAGGACATTATGCTAAAAAAGATATAGTAAATGGTATACCAGTTATGAAAAAAGCTCATGATTTAAATAAGGATCAAACTTATTTTTTGTGTCAAATTTCTAAAGAAGCCTTAGCTTATACTTTATTTCCTTTAGGAGATGTCGATAAGCCAAAGGTTAGAGAGCTTGCAGAAAAATTAAAATTAAGTATTGCCAAGAAAAAAGATAGTACTGGTATATGTTTTATTGGTGAAAGGGATTTTAGAGCTTTTTTACAAAATTATTTACCTAGTAAACCTGGAAATATTGTAGATATTGATACTAATAAAATCTTAAAAAAACATGAAGGTGTTTTATTTTATACTATAGGCCAAAGAAAAGGATTAGATATTGGTGGTTCTGGAGGTCCATGGTTTGTAGTAGGGAAAGATGTAATTAAAAATGAATTATATGTTGCAAGTGGAGATGATAATGTTTGGTTATTGAGTAATAGTTGTATCGTTAGTGATGTGAATTGGTTAATTGATGTTAAAAATGATTTTGATTGTAATGCAAAATTTCGTTATCGTCAAAAGGATAATCCAGTACACTTAGAAAAATTAGATGATACTCATGTCAAATTAACTTATCCTCAGGGTATTAAAGCAGTTACTTGTGGACAAGAAGCAGTTTTTTATCAAGATGATATATGCTTAGGTGGAGGAGTAATTGATGAGGTATACTTTGATGGTATATCGATAGATGAAAGGCTAAAAAATAAATTAGGTAATAATAAATGAATAGTTTAAAAATTTCTACTAAGAAAAGTATAATTTTAATATTAAGTTATTTTATTATCTATAATTTTATTTTTCCTATATTGGCTGCAATAATTATTTTATATAATAATTTTGATTCAATTATTGTAAATGCTATTTTTGATATTTTATATTTAATTATAATTTATTTAAATATTAAAGATATTATTATAGAAGGTTTTAATAAATTTAAAAAGAATTTAAAAGATAATACTTTTGAATTATTTAAACAAACATTATTAATTTTAGCTGTTAATATTTTTAGTTCATTATTAATTGGTATTGTTTTTAATGTTCAAACTAGTCAAAATCAGCAGATGGTAAATGAATTACTTACTTCTTATTTTTGGTATACAGTTTTTAGTTCATGTATATTTGCACCAATAGTAGAAGAAACCATCTTTCGTTTGGCTATTTTTCGTACAATGTATAAAAATAGTTTTTGGTTTCCTGCATTAGTAAGTAGTATTGCTTTTGGTGGTATTCATGTTTTAGGATCATTATTGTTAGGTAATTATTTAGATTTAGTTAATATAATTACATATAGTTTAATGGGTTTAGTTATTTGTGCTTATTATTATCGAAAGGATAATTTTTTTGCTCCAATTATGTTACATATGATGAATAATTTAATTGGTGTATTATTATTTTTAGTATAAATTTATGGAAGATATATATGGAAAATTAGCTCATGTAATTTATGCTAATACAGCTAATGGTTATGCTGTTATTAGTTTTAAATTAGACAATTTAAATGAAAAAAATATCATTTGTACGGGAATGCTTTGTGATTTACAAAAAGATTTTCGTTATCATTTAACTGGAGAATATATTGAGCATCCACGTTATGGTCTACAATTCAATGTCATTAGTTATGAAAAATCTTTGCCAACTGACTATGATGCAATAGTTAGATTTTTGTCAGGTCCTCAGTTTGTAGGAATTGGTAAGAAAACTGCGCAATCTATTGTTGATATACTTGGATTAGATGTTATTAATCAATTGCGTGAAGATATCAATATTCTAGATAAAGTAGAAAGTATAAATGATAAGAAAAAACAAGCTATAGCAGATGGTTTAAATAGTTTAGATGATGTTTTAGAAAAAACTATTCGTTTTTTTTCAGTATATGGTATTGGGCCTCGTAATATTATGCGTCTAAATATGGCTTATGGTAAAGATGCTATTAGTAAAGTTAGTGAAAATCCTTATCGTGTAATTTATGAATTAGATGGATTTGGTTTTAAAACAGCTGATAAACTAGCTTTACATTTAGGTTTTGATCCGAATAGTTCTTTACGTAAAGAAGCCTATTTAGTTAATGAAGTAATGAATTATAATATGAAAACTGGAGATACCTTTATTGAAAAAGAAATTTTGGAAGAATTATATTTAACAAAAGTAAAAGCAAATGATTTTAATGATATTTTAAATATGGCTATTTTTAATGTTCATTTAATTAAAGAAGATAATAGGATATATCATCCTAGTCAATATCAAGCTGAATTACAAATAGCCAATTATTTAAAGAATTTCCCTTGTGATACCCTTGATCCTTATGATGAAAATATTTATGATGAAGAATTAAGTAAATTACAAGAAAATATTACTTATAATGAATTACAATTAGAAGCTATTAAAAGTTTTTTTACTAATGATTTGATGATATTAACTGGAGGACCTGGAACAGGAAAAACTACTGTAGTTAAGGCTCTAACGCATATTTTTAAAAGATTATATCCTTCAAATCAAATTGTATGTATAGCTCCTACAGGAAGAGCTAGCAAAAGAATATCTCAGTTATGTGATGTTAGATCTTCAACTATCCATTCATTATTACAATGGAATTTAGAAACAAATAGTTTTGGGAAAAATCAAGAGAATCCCTTAGATGTTGATGTATTAATCATAGATGAGTTTTCCATGGTAGATAATTATCTATTTGCTAATCTTTGCTTAGCAAGTATAAATGTTAAGAAGATATGCATAATTGGTGATGTTGATCAACTTCCTTCTGTTAGTCCAGGTAGTTTATTACAAGATTTAATAGAAGCTAATATATGTCCAGTTATTTGTTTGAAACATATATATCGTCAACAAGAAGGTAGTGATATTGTAAATCTAGCTTTTGATATAACTAAAAATGATGTTTCATTAGATAAATATCATAATGATTTACGATTTTTTGATTGTGATATTTATCAAGCTAAAAATCTTATTTTACAAATTGTACATAATGCCTTTGAAAAAGGCTATGATGTAAATGATATCCAAGTATTATCACCTATGTATAGGGGAATTAGTGGAGTTGATAATTTAAATGCTGCTTTACAAAAAGAATTTAATCCTTCTGAATATGGAAAAAAAGAAATTAAGCATAATGGTTTTACCTTTAGAGAACAAGATAAGATTCTTCAATTAAAGAATCAACCTGATGATGATGTATATAATGGAGATATTGGAATTATTACGGAAATAGTTCTTCCTGATGAATATGATGATAAGCCTCATATAATAGCTTGTTTTGATGATATTTATGTTGAATATGGACCAGAAACTTTTGATAATATAACGCTTGCTTATTGTATTACAATCCATAAATCGCAAGGTAGTGAATATCCTATTGTTATTATTCCTTTATTTAAGGAACAATCGATTATGATGCAAAGACGTTTAATTTATACAGCTATAACAAGAGCTAAAAAAAGTTTGATATTAATAGGTGATAAACAAGTCTTTTTCGACGCTATTATGAAAAAAGAAAAACATTTAAGAATGACTACCTTAGGTTGGCGTTTATCATTAGAAGATGTTAAATCATCTGTTGATAATTTATAAATTTATGATATCATATTAAAGTAAATCGTATTGAAGATAAGTACTAACCTAATATGAATCTTACAGAAAAAAGATGGTTGCTGAAAATCTTTGGTCAATAGGTTTAGGAAGCTACTTCATAGAGCGCTTAATAGGCGACGTAACCTAACGTTATCGGGTAATTAAGTGGCATATCAAATTGATATGAAATAGGATGGTACCGCGGATATTTCGTTCCTAAAGTTTTTTAGGAACTTTTTTATTTAGGAGGAGACTTTAATGAAAAACTTAACTGGAAATCAAGTTCGTCAAATGTTTTTAGATTATTTTGCTAGTAAAGGTCATATGGTTGAACCTGGTGCTAGCTTGATTCCTCATGATGATCCTACATTATTATGGATTAATGCTGGAGTAGCTGCGTTAAAAAAATATTTTGATGGTCGTGAAAAACCTGCTTGCAATCGTATTACTAATGCTCAAAAATCAATTAGAACTAATGATATAGAAAATGTTGGTAAAACAGCAAGACATCATACTTTCTTTGAAATGCTTGGAAATTTTTCTATTGGAGATTATTTTAAAGAAGATGCACTTAAATTTGCTTGGGAATTTTTAACAAGTCCAAATTGGATTGGTTTTGATCCTAAACGTATATATGTAACAGTATATCCAGATGATACCCAAGCATATGATATTTGGGTAAATAAAATAGGTATAGATCCAAGCCATATTTTAAAAACTTATGATAATTTCTGGCAAATTGGTGAAGGACCTTGTGGACCTGATAGTGAGATTTTCTATGATCGTGGCGAAAAATATGATCCTGAAGGAATAGGAGAAAAATTATTCTTTGATGAAATGGAAAATGATCGTTATATTGAAGTTTGGAATGTAGTTTTTTCTCAATATGATGCTAAAGAAGGGGTAGATCGTAAAGATTTTAAAGAATTACCTCAGAAAAATATAGATACAGGTATGGGTCTAGAAAGATTAGTTGCTCTTATTCAAGATGGTGAAACTAATTTTGATACAGATTTATTCTTACCAATTATTCATGCTTGTGAAAAAATGGCTAAATATCCATATGAAAATGATCATAAAATGGCTTATAGAGTAATTGCCGATCATATTCGTACTGTAACTTTTGCTTTAGCTGATGGAGCTAATTTCTCTAATGAAGGTAGAGGTTATGTATTACGTAGAGTTTTACGTCGTGCAGTTCGTTATGGTATTTCTCTAGGTATTAATGGTGCCTTTATGTATAAATTAGTTAAGATAGTTGCTGATAATATGGAAGCTTATTATCCATATTTACAAAGTAAAGTATCATTAATTGAAAAATTAGTTAAAACGGAAGAAGAAACTTTCCATACAACTTTAGCAAATGGTGAAAAATTATTAAAAGATGTAATGGATAAAAATGCTGATACTAAATTAATTGATGGAGCTAGTGTATTTAAATTATATGATACCTATGGTTTCCCTAAGGAATTAACCACGGAAATTGCTGAAGATGCTGGCTATAAAGTTGATTTAAAAGGCTTTGAAGAACAAATGAATATTCAAAAAGAAAGAGCACGTAATGCTCGTGATGATGCACAATCAATGGCTAGTCAATCTAAAGATTTAATGGATTTTGTGGAAGATAGTACATTTATTGGTTATGACCATTTTACTTGTGATGCTACAGTAATAGGAATATTTAAAGATGGCAATAAAGT
The DNA here is from genome assembly GCA_944326095.1 of uncultured Erysipelotrichaceae bacterium. Classification (GTDB taxonomy): domain Bacteria; phylum Bacillota_I; class Bacilli_A; order Erysipelotrichales; family Erysipelotrichaceae; genus JALEVB01. The sequence continues at coordinate 22,750 of CALVCO010000004.1, forward strand.
AGATAGTTTAAGCGATAGTGGGGAAATTATATTAGATAATACTTGTTTCTATGCTGAAAGTGGAGGACAAGTAGCTGATATAGGTACTATTAGAAATGATAATTTCTTTGCGAATGTTATTGATGTTAAAAAAGCACCTCATAAACAACATTTACATCATATTGAAAATATTCAAGGTAGTATAAAAATAGGTGATAAAATTCATGGTTCAATCGATTTACCTAGACGTATAAAGATTAAAGCAAATCATTCTTCATTACATTTATTACAAAGTGCTTTAATAAAAGTATTAGGTGATCATATAGCGCAAGCTGGTTCTTATGTTTGTGATGAATATGCTAGATTTGACTTTACTCATTTTGAAAAGGTTAATGATGAACAATTAAGAGAAATTGAAAATATAGTAAATGAATATATCATGCAAGAAATACCAGTAGTTACTGAAGAATTAAGTATGGAAGAAGCTTCTAAAAGAAATGCTATTGCCTTATTTGACGAAAAATATGGTGATACTGTACGTGTTGTAACAATGGGAGATGCTTCTTGTGAATTATGTGGAGGAACCCATGTTTCTAATACTAGTGAACTTGGTGTATTTAAGATTGTAAATGAAGAAAGTATCGGTAGTGGTACAAGAAGAATTACAGTAAAAACTAAAATGGCTGCTTATCATGATTTAATTAATAGTGAAAAACGTATTAAAAATATTGCAGAAATAATGAAACAAAAAAATAGTAATGTCATTGAAGAAAAAATTATGCAATTAATGCAAGAAAATGCTTTAATGAAAAAAGAAATTGAAAAACAACAAGAAAAAATGATGATGTTACAAGCAGATGAAGTAGTTAATAGTGCACCAGTAATTAATGATTTGAAGACTATCATCTTAAAATTAGAAAATGCCCAAAATATTAAAATGTACGCTGAAGCATTAAGAAATAAAGCTAATAATACATTTGTATTTATTGCTAATGTCTTGGAAGATAAAGTAACATTTGTTTGTGCTTTAAGCAAAGAAGCAATTCAAAAAGGCTATAAAGCTGGAGATATTGTAAAAGAAGCTGCTAATATTTGTAATGGAAATGGTGGCGGAAGACCAGATATGGCTCAAGCAGGAGGAAAAGATATTACCAAAGTTGATCAAGTAATATCAAATATAAAATCAAAATTAAATGCTTAATAAAAATGAATTACGTAATCATTTTCTAAAAATAAGAAAAAATATAAAAAATAAAGAGCATTTAAGCGAAAAAATAATAAATAATTTACTTAATTCATCAATATTAAATGAAAATTTAATGATTGGTTGTTATGCAAGTTTACCAGATGAAGTTAATACATGGAAACTTTTAGATAATACAATTTTTAAATTATGTTTTCCTAGGATACAAGGGGAATTTATGGAATTTTATGAAGTTCAAAATAAATCAGATTTTATTAAAGGTAAATTTGATATTTATGAACCTAAGATTTCATGTCAACCTGTTCATAAGGAAAAAATTGATATCATGTTGATTCCTTGTATTGCGATTGATAAAAAAGGAAATCGTATTGGATATGGTAAAGGTTATTATGATCGTTATTTAGCTAATTATTCTGGCTTAAAGGTTGCTTTATGTTTTGATAAAACGATATACAATTAAATTATTCCTAGTGATCAATATGATATTAAAATGGATTTAATAATAGATGAAAATATTTTACATATAATATCTAAATTTTAATCTGAGATGCTTGAAAGTTTTTTGCTTTAAAAGTATAATAAAAATTAATAAAGGAAGTGATAAATATGGCTAATAATAGAGATTTAACGGAAACAATGAGCTTTAATTCTGATCGCATTCGTCGTGAAAATATTAAACAAGTATTAAAATTAACAGAAGAAGCTTTAGAAGAAAGAGGATATAACGCAATAAATCAAATAGCTGGTTATTTGATTAGTAATGATCCTGCATACATTTCAAGTCATAAAAATGCTCGTAGTATTATTCAGTCGGTAGAAAGACATGAAATTATTGAAGAGCTAGTTCGCTTCTATTTGGAAGGACATAAATAGATTAATGAGAATTTTAGGCTTAGATCTTGGAAGTGTTACTTGTGGAGTTGCTGTCAGTGATCCTTTAGGTATGATTGCAAGAAGTGTAGAAACCATTCGTTTTGCTGATGAACAAAATGATGATGCTATAAAACGCATTAAAGAAATTTGTGATGAATTAAATGTCGATAAGATAGTTTTAGGCTTACCTAAACATATGAATGGTGATATAGGTATAAGAGCGAATATTTGTTTAGAATTTAAACAAAAACTAGAAGAAGCTCTTGGGTTAGAAGTCATTATGGTTGATGAAAGATTGACAACTATGGCTGCTAACAAACTTTTGATAGCCCAGGATGTATCAAGAAAAAAACGTAAAAAAGTTATTGATCAAATGGCTGCTGTTCAAATATTACAAAGTTATTTAGATAGAAACTAGGGGCGTTTTAAAAATGCCCTTTATTTAGGAGGAAAACATGCAAGATAATCATATGTTAATAACATTGGAAGATGGAACAACAAAAGAAATGGAAATTTTATTTACTTTTGATGATGAAACGACCAATATTAGTTATGTAATTTTCAGTGATTTAGATGAAGATAGTGATGAAGTATATGCCGCTAAATATACTGAAGATGGGGATTTAGATATGGATTTAACTGATAAAGAAATGGAAATGTGTGAAGAAGTTTTAGGAGCTTTTAGTGATGAGCAAGAAGACTAAAAAAAGAAGAAAACTTAAGATAAAGAATATTATAATTTTAGGATTTTTTTGTTTATTAATATTAATTGGTGGCATTTTTGTTTATTATAATAATAGTTTAAAGGCAGTAAATAAAAATGGAACTGATATTGAATTTACTATTCAAGAAGGTGAAAATTTACGTACTGTTTTAGACCGTTTAGAAAATGAAGGATTAATTAAAAATAGTACTATGAGTTTTATTTATGCTCGTTTAAATAATTTAACTGATATTAAAATGGGTACTTATGTATTAAATGATAGTTTTGATACTAATACTATTTTAAATAATATTAACTCTTCATCTGCAGCTTTAAGCAATGGAATCAGATTAACTTTTGTAGAAGGTGATTGGGCTAAACATATAGCTCAAAAAATTGCAGAAAATACTAATGTTACAGAAGATGAATTATTAACATTATGGAATGATCAAGAATATGTTAGATCTTTAATGAGTGAATATCCATTTATAACAGAAGAAATATTTAATGATAATGTAAGGATATTGCTTGAAGGTTACCTTAGTCCAAATACATATGAATTTGATAGAGAAACAACAGCTGATCAAGTAACTAGAATTATCTTAAATCAAACTTTAAATGTTTATAATGAATTTGCTGAGCAAATGAGTCAAAGTAATCTTTCTATTCATCAAATTTATACTTTAGCTAGTATCGTTCAATACGAAGCTAGCAAAGTTGAAGATATGAAAATGATAGCTCAAGTCTTCTACAATCGTATGAATCAACGTATGCCTTTACAATCAAGTGTTACCGTTTGTTATGCTTTAGATATTGAAAAGGATGATGACTGGTTTAAGTGTGAAGCAAATCCTGATTATGATTCGCCATATAATACTTATATGTATCAAGGTTTACCTCCAGGACCAATTCTAAATCCTGGTAGTGAAGCTATTAGAGCAGTTTTAGAACCAACTGAAAATAATTATTTATACTTTATGGCCGATGTTTATGGCGATGGAACAGTATATTATGCAACAACTTATGAAGAACATCTAGCTAATGTTGAAAGATATCTAAATTAGGAGGCTAATTATGAAACCTATTATAATTGGTATTGCTGGTGGTAGTGCATCAGGCAAAACATCAATTGCCAAAATTGTTTATGATGCTTTTGATGATGAAAAAAATGTAGTAATTATTCGTCAAGATGATTACTATAAAGATCAATCTCATCTAACTATGGAAGAAAGGGTTTTAACTAACTATGACCATCCATTAGCTTTTGATAATGATTTATTAATCCATGATTTACAACAACTATTAAATAGACAAACCATCAAAAAACCGATTTATGACTTTGTACATCATACTAGAAGCGAAACTTATGAAATTATACAACCTTGTGATGTAATTATTTTAGAAGGTTTATTTGTTCTTGAAGATGAAAAATTAAGAGATTTATTAGATATTAAAGTCTTTGTTGATACAGATGCAGATATTCGTTTTATAAGAAGATTAAAACGTGATGTAGAAAAAAGAGGAAGAACTATCCAATCAGTAATAGATCAATATACTACAACGGTTAAACCAATGCATGAAATGTTTGTTGAACCTAGTAAAAAATATGCACATATCATCATTCCAGAAGGTAGTCATAATGTAGTTGCGGTTGATTTATTAATTACGAAAATTTCTAGTATTCTAAATCACTCTGTGATATAATCGTTTAGTAATTAAGGAGTAAATAATATGGCAATGGAAGATAAAATTTATGTCACTGCGGAAGGACTGAAAGATTTACAAGATGAATATAATAATTTAGTTCATGTAGTACGTGATGAAGTAAAAGAAGAATTAAGAGCAGCACGTGCACAAGGAGACTTGTCTGAAAACGCGGATTATGATGCGGCAAGAGATCGACAAGCAAAAGTTGAAGCACGAATTGCTGATCTAGAAGTAATGTTGCAAAATTATGAACTGATCGATACCAAAAAAGGCGGCAGCCGTACAGTTAGAATTGGTTCGACGGTGACTTTGGAATTTTTAGATCTACATAGTGAGCATGAATATACGATCGTTGGAACGACTGAAGCTGATCCACTTAATGGAAAGTTATCAAATGAAACACCATTAGCTGAAGCTATTTTGGATAAAAAAGTTGGATCAACAGTAACTGTTAATGTTGATAAACCTTATGAAGTAAAGATTAAAAGCGTAAAATAACGCTTTTTCTTTTTATCAAAATTATGAATAATGGTTATTTTTTATTGCATTTATGCAAAAATATAACTATAATAAAGAGCAAGAGGCATATATGATTAAATATCTTGGTGTAATAGGTTTTTGTTTATTTTTTATTTATGATTATAATCAAGTACGATGGAATAATGGTGTTTTGAAAAAATTTTTCCTTATCGGACTTATCTTAATCAGCATAGCAACTATTTATTATTGCACATTACCCTTGAAAAGTATCTTAGGTATAATAATTGCCTTATTTGGATTAGCTTTGACAGTGTATGTTTTATTTTTTGCGCTAGATTTTAAAGATACTTATATAAATGATAAGTTTAAAGTTTATGATAAAGGAGTTTACTCTTTATGCCGTCATCCTGGATATTGGAGCTTGCTTATCATGTATCTAGGATTGCTTGTAGCTTTTCAAGATGTGGAATGGCTGTGGATCACGATAATATATAATCTATTAAATTTGATATATATCGTTTTTCAAGATAAGTATACTTTTACCATAATATTTGAAGATTATTGTGAATATAAAACATATGTACCTTTTTTGATACCTACCTTAGCTAGTATTAATTCATGTTTAAATTATTTTAGGGAAAAAAATGAAATTTGAGGAAAAATTAAGAACTTTAGGCAAAAAAGAAGTATATGATGAATATTGTTCTTTTTTAGATCTAAATCTAGAGCAATATATGCAGATACAAAATAGCTTGCTTAAAGAACAGATTGCTCTATGGCAAGATACTAAATTGGCTCAATCAATTTTAAAAGGCAAAAAGATTGAGTCTTTTAGTGATTTTAAAAAAGTTATTCCTCTTACGACATATGAAGATTATGCAGACATACTTTTAAAAAGAGATGATAATTATCTTCCAAGTCCTGCTTCTCTTTGGATCGAAACAACTTGGGAAGGTGGTAATCATCCAGTAAAGGTAGCGCCATATAACCGTGCAATGCTTGAAACCTTTTTCACCAATGTGTGTGCTTGTTTTTTAATCGCTACAGGCAAGCAAAGATATGATTTTGACATAAAATCAAGTTATCATATGCTTTATGGATTGGCACCATTACCTTATGCTACTGGTCTTTTACCAATCAGCTTAGAAAATCAGATTGGAATCAAATTTTTGCCTGATGTTGAAACAGCAAATTCATTAAGTTTTAGCGAACGAAATAAATTAGGATTTAAGCAAGGGTTATTTGAAGGCATCGAATACTTTTTTGGTTTAGGAAGCGTAACATATTACATTTCAAAAAGTTTAGATAAAATGTCTAGCCAACAAAGTTCATTTAATTATAGTCAATTTTTTAAGAATCCTAGAAGAGCAGCACGGTTGTTGAAAGGTATAAACCGTGCAAAAAAAGAAAATCGTGGACTATTGCCTAAAGATCTTTTTGACTTGAAAGGCTTTGTCGTAGCGGGAACAGATAATGAATTATATAAAGATGATTTAGAAAAATTATGGGGTGTAAGACCACTAGAAATTTTTGCAGGTACAGAACCAACCTTATTAGGAACCGAAACCTATAGTCGTAAAGGTTTGGTATTTTTCCCAGATAGTTGTTATTTAGAATTTATCCCTGAAGAAGAAACTATAAAATATAAAAATGATCCTAGTCATGAATACACCACATATACGATAGATGAAGTATGTGAAAATTGTAATTACGAATTAATTATCAGTGTATTAAAAGGCGGAGCATTCATGCGCTATCGAGTAGGAGATATCTATCGCTGTGTCGGTTTAAAAGATAAAGATGACAATATAAATCTTCCGATCTTTAAATTTATTGATAGGACAAAAGATGTTATTGATATTGCTGGATTTACCCGCATTACTAAAAACAGTATCGATGATGTTATAAAATTATCAAAATTAGATATTAAAGATTATATTGCTTGCAAGGAAATAGATAACAATGATCGGCCATTTTTACATATGTATGTGGAGATGAGCGATGATGCAATGTATGGCGATGCAATTACCATTGAAGTTTTAAAAGATCATCTAACTGCATATTTTAAATATTTTGATTCTGATTATGCTGATCTTAAAAAGATCTTAGGCATAGATCCATTGCAGATTACGATATTGAAACGTCGCTCTTTAAGCGATTATCCTTATATGATCGATAGAATAAACCCATCAAAAAGTGAGATGGTGAAGTTTAAGAGATATATTTATGAAAGTGCAGGATATTAATGATGGATAGTTATTTATATGTACCAGCAATATCTGTAGCTTTTTTGTCATATCTTCTAATATCATTCATGGCAAGCAAGAAGAACCATTTGATCAAGGCATATCTTGCCGTTTTGATTGCGATGATCATGTGGACAGGAGGATCGTTCTTGATGAGGATCCAATTTTATCCTGGAATGGAGCTATGGTTTGATATATCGATCGCTGGGCTGCTTGGTGTATGCTCAACGATATATACATTCGTAAAGATCGCAACGGTAAAAAAAGTAGATAAGATGTGCATGGTCTGGTATATGATCATGATCATAATCGCTATTATCAACGCATTGAGCGGGTGGTTTTTAAGTGTGCCATCAATCGTTGAAAACGGTTCACATATTAAATTTATTTATGAGGTTACCTTTAGAACATTAATTCTATATGGGGTAGCATTTTTGTGCTTTTTGAACGTATGTTATAATTTATGGAACGCAATGAAGAAAAACATTGAATCAGTACATGATATGTATCCAATGTTCATTGGTGTAATCTTATTATTGATCGGACATATACTATATTTTTTACCGATCTTCAATGGTTTTCCAATCGATATGCTTAGCGGTATCTTTTCGGCAATTTGTTTGTATTATATGGTATATAAAAGACGGATGTTCAAACTTACCTTGTTAGCTGGAAGAGGAAGCTTGACGTTTGCTTCTGGATTGATCACTTTTTTTATCTTCTATATTTTGATCGATCCTTTAGAGAGGATCTTTGATACAGCATATGGAACCAATACGACATATGATTCATTATACATATCAATATTGTTTGTCATTGTTTTAGCAGTAGTCTTTAGCTTTTTTAAATTTTTTACTAATTCGATCTTTGTAAAGAAAGAAATAAAACAAAATGAAGTCTTGAATGAATACCTTTTGGATGTAACCCAAAGCTTAGATATTAAGCAAGTCATAGATATAACATTCAAAAAAATCAAAGAAGTGATCGATGTTGATACGATCATCATAGCATTGCATAATGACCAGAAACAGTGTTATGAATTATATTCCGATAAAGATTATTTTAGTTATCCAAACATAAGTGAAGCGAGCCCGATTTTTAGCTATTTATCGCAAGTTAATGGTTGTGTAAGCTATAATGATTTTAATCGTAGCGTGTTTGCTAGATCTATCTGGCAAAATGATAAAGATATCCTTGATAAGCTTAATATCAGTTTGATGATGCCATTAAAAGACGAAGAACTATTTGGGGTCATCATGCTACCGCAAAAAAAGAAACCTTACCATTATGATGAGACATTGTTCATATCATCATTAGCTAATAGCGCATCAATAGCCATAAAAAATAGTAAGCTTTATAACAAAGTATATCAGGAATCAATTGGAGACGATCTAACTAATACCTATAATCGTAAATATTTTTATGACATCCTAAATCAAAACTTTTTAAGCTATAAGTCATTCTTGACCTTGATGTATATCAGCGTAGATGATTTTAGAATCTATAATCAGCTATATGGTAAGCAAGAAGGTGATGAAGCATTAAAAAATATCGCAGAAGTTATCAAGCTATTATCTGGGCAAAAGAGCATATTGTGCCGGATCCAAGGAAAGATTTTTGCGTTGATACTTCCAGAATATAATATTCTAAGCGCTAGGAAATTAGGAGAAAATATTTGTAAACAAGTAATAAATATTAATAAGCATGAAGAAAACAATAAGAAAGTTCTAACGGTATCCATTGGCATAAGCAGCATACCGCTAAATTCAACAACGGTAAAGGAACTATGTGCAAATGCCGATCAAGCATTATATGATGCCAAGAAGGCAGGGAAAAATTGTGTCAATATTTTTAGCTTAGAATCATATACCAAAACAGACGATCAACCACGAAAGAAATTTGATACATCGGTATATAATGAATATAGTGGAACGATCTGTGCTTTACAGGCAGCAATCGATGCGAAAGATCATTATACTTTTTCACACAGCAATAATGTGGCGTATTATGCAACGAAGCTAGCAGAAGGCTATGGATTAAGCGATGAGATTGTGGAGATTGTTAGAGAAGCAGCTTTATTACACGATATTGGAAAAATTGGGGTTCCAGAAAATATCTTAAATAAGCCAGGAAGGTTAACAAGTGAAGAATATGAGACGATGAAGTCGCATGTTGAAAACAGCGTTAGCATCATCAAGCATCTGCCATCATTGGATTATGTTGTACCAGCAGTAATATCTCATCACGAAAGATGGGATGGTAATGGTTATCCTCGCCGTCTAGCCAAGGAAGATATTCCATTAACTGGTAGGATCTTATGCATTGCGGATTGTTTTGATGCAATGACTAGTGCTCGTTGTTATAAGCAGCCATATCCTTTGGAAATGGCGTTAAATGAGCTGATCTTGCAGGAAAACAAACAATTTGATCCAAAATTAGTTGAATTGTTTGTTGCCATGGTTAAAAATGGGCATATTGTTTTACAAGATACTAAAATTAATAAAGGATAATATGTGCTTTAAACATATATATGATTGGTGATAAATATGTTTAAAGCTTTTTTTATTATTATTGCATTTACTTGTTTTATTTTTGTTGATCATAAAATAATAGATATCAAACAAATGGAAGATGCAACTATTACAGTTGAAGTAAAAGGTAATGGAGCTAAAAATGGTCTATATTCTTTAGAAAAATATAGTACTATTAATGATTTAATAAAAATAGTAGAAATGAAAGAGGATGCCGATTTATCAAGTTATAATTTACAACAACCTTTAAAAAGTATGGATATTATTACCATAAATTTAATTTCAGAATTTCCTAAAGTATCTATAAATAGTGCTAATTTAGATGAACTTTGTACTTTGGATGGAATTAAAGAAAAGACAGCACAGAAAATAATAGATTATCGTAATAATAATGGACCTTTTCAATCTTTAGAAGAATTGATGGAAGTGCCAGGTATTGGTGAAGCTAAATACAATAAGCTTAAAGATAAAATCTGTCTTTAATATTGATTTATGGCAAGAAGGTCTATTATGTGTTATATATGCTCTTTTAAAAGATGAAATACCATTTACTATGGCATTTTTAATAATACTTATTTTATTTATAAAACATAAAAAATGGTGGTTAGCTCTTTTTTTTGTTTTATTATTAAACTTACCAATTAATGATACATCACCTAATACTTATATTGGAAAGATTATTGATATTAAGAATAATTATTATATTGTCCAAACTGAAACACATAAAGTCTTATTATATTCTGATATGAATCTAAATTATGATGATTCTATTTCATTTAAAGGTGAATATGAATTGATTGAAGGAAAATATAGTAATTATGGTTTTGATTTTAAAAAATTTAATAATAGACAAAATATTTATTATCAAATAGAAGCAAATGATATAGCTTTAATAAAAGAAGGAATATCTATTAGAAATATAATATATAGTAATACTGATTCATTATTTGTTAAAAAATTTATATTTAATATTAATAGTGATGAAGATATTATTTCTTCATTTATAAATAGTGGTTATTGTTTTAATAGTTTTTTATATTTATTTTTAGGCTTGTTTAGTATTTTTATTAAGCCAAAAACATTAGATAAATTTGAATTAATATTATTGATTTTTTTTGGAATATTCTATCATTTTAATTTTATTAGTTGTAGATTATTATTAAATTTTATATTTAAGAAACTGAAACTCAATAATAAACAAAAATCAGGATGGCTAGCCTTTTTTAGTATATGTTTTTTCCCTCATAATATCTTTAGTTTAAAATTTTTATTACCTTATGGTATTAATATTTTATATGGTTTAAAATATGATAAAAATTATGTTACTTTATATAAGTTATTATTGCAAAGCTTCTTATTTTCACAAGTGAATTTAATACTACTAGTAGGATATAAATACTTTTCTAAAATATTAGGATTTTGTTATTTAATTAGTATATTTCATTATTTTATAGATATGACTTTTATAATAACTATAATTAATAATTGCTTAACAATAATGGATTATTTTATTATTTATCAATCACCAAAAAGTATCATATTAATCTTATTATTAATTATTCATATAATTATTCCTTATAAAAATCCTAAAGTCTTAACTATTACTATTATTATATTAATGTATTTAGGATTGTTTTTTCCATTTGCTAGTGTTAGCTATATAAATGTAGGACAAGGTGATTCAATACTTATTAAAGATTATTTTAATAAAGCTAATTATTTAATTGATACAGGCAAAGAATCTGCATATAAATCTTTAGATACTTTTTTAAAAGCAAAAGGAGTAAAAAAAATAGATATCTTGTTTATTACTCATTATGATAGTGATCATTGTGCTAATATTGAGATATTAAAAAAGGATTATGAGATTGAGAATGTAGTAGATTACCATTTTGATAAAATAGAAAGTAATTTTACTTTCTATGAATTAAACAATAATTATTTAGATAAAAATGCTAATTCTTTAGTCTTATATACAATGATTAATGGCAAAAGTTTATTATTTATGGGTGATGCAACAACTGAAAATGAAAAAAATATAATAGAAAAATATCCTTTATTAAAAATAGATTATTTAAAATTAGGACACCATGGTTCCAAAACAAGTACATCATTGGAATTTATTCATAGTATTCAACCTAAATTAGCAATTATTTCTAGTGGTAATTTTGCATATTACCAACATCCTAATCCACAAGTTATATCTACATTAAATAACTTAGGTATTCCATACTTAGTCACTAATGATGATGGTGATATTGAAATTTATTTTACATCATTGGGGGAAATTATTGTAAGTTCAAATAAAAAAATATCATTTGTTTTTAACCCAAATATCTTTAATCATGATATAATACGTGCGAGGTAGATATAGTGATTAGAATAATATGTGGCAATGAATTATATTTAATTCAAACTAAATTGTCCGAAATATTAAAAGAATATAGTGAAGAAGATATTATTACTTATGATGGCAGTCTTAAGGAATTTAATATTTTAAATGTTATTGACGAATGTAATATTCCAAATTTATTTTCTGATAAGAAGATTGTTTTAGTAAAAAATCCTCTTTTTTTAAGTAGTAAACAAACTTTGGATGATTCACAATCTAAACAATTAATTAATTATGCAAAAAATCCTAGTGATAATGAGCTTATATTTTATGGTGATATTGAAATTGATAAACGTAAAAAAATTAATAAAGAACTACAAAATTTAGCTCAATATATAATTTGTAATAAATTAAATTATCAAGAATTTGCTAATCATATTAAAAGTAGTATAAAAACTAATAAAATCAATATTTCTAGTGCCGCAATAAATTATTTAATTGATAATTTACCGAATGATTTAGCTAATTTTCATCAGGAATTAACTAAATTAATTTTATATGGTGATTATATTGATATTGAGGATGTAAAAAAATTAATTGATATTCCTTTAGATAATGATGTATTTAATCTTACAAATGCTATAATAGAAAAAAATATTAATAAAGCATTTAAAAAATGGGAAGATTTAAAAAAATTAAAACAAGAACCAATAGGTATTGCATTGATAATAGCTAATCAATTTAGATTTATGTATCAAGTAAGATATTTAATGGATTTAGGATATAATGAGGATGAAATTGCAAGACATTTAAAAGCTCATCCCTATAGGGTATCCTTAACTTGTAAAAATGTTTGGTCAATTAAACGCCATCAATTATTAAAAATTTTAGCAAAACTAGCAAAACTAGATCAAGGTTTTAAAAATGGTACTATTGATCGTAATATTGGTCTAGATAAATTTATGATAGAAATAATGAGGTAAGTATGCAATCACTAAAAGAATTATATAAAATAGGTAGAGGTCCAAGTTCTTCACATACTTTAGCTTGTGAAAGAGCATGTAAATTATTTATTGAAGAATATGGTTTATTAGATCATTATGAAATTGAATTATATGGTTCATTATCTTTAACAGGTAAAGGACATATGACGGATAAAATAATCATCGAAACTCTTGCTCCAGCAAAAGCAAATGTTCAATTTAAATTAGACTGGAACGAAGATTTTCCTAATGGATTTTATGTAGATGGTTATGATGTAGATAATAAATTAATTAAACGATGGACAGTATTTTCAATAGGTGGAGGTTCAATAGAAATTAAAGAAAAACCTCTAGATTATAATAAAGAGATTTATAAAGAAAATTCATTTGAAGAAATTAAATTAGTACTACAAAAAAGACAATTTAGCTTAATAGATTACATTTATGAATATGAACCTGATATAGAAAATTATTTAATTGATGTTGTTAGTGCAATGATTCAATGCGTAGAGCATGGCTTAACTCAAAGTGGTTTTTTGCCTGGTAATCTTAAAGTAGAAAGAAGTGCTAAATCTCTAAATATAAAAGCTAGATTATGTGATGATGAAATTGAAAAGCAACGTCTTTTAGTCATGAGTTATGCTTATAGTGCTAATGAAGAAAATGCTAGTGGAAATACGGTTGTTACAGCACCAACATTAGGAGCTTGCGGCGTATTAGCAAGTATTATCTACTATTGTTATAACTATTTACAAGTTTCTAAAACTCAATTAGCAAGATCCTTAGCTGTTGCAGGAATATTTGGAAATTTAATTAAACAAAATGCTACTATTTCAGGGGCAATGGGAGGTTGTCAAGCTGAGGTAGGTGCTGCTTGTAGTATGGCTAGTGCTGCTTTAGCATATTTACATAATCTTAATTTAAAACAAATTGAATATGCTGCCGAAATAGGTATTGAACACCATTTAGGTTTAACATGCGATCCTGTAGGAGGTTATGTAATTATTCCTTGTATTGAAAGAAATGCCGTAGCAGCTTTAAGATCGATGGATGCAGTTACTTTGAGTAAATATATGTCACAGATTAAACCAAATAAAGTTAATTTTGATACAATTGTAAATACCATGAATTATACAGGTAAAAAAATAGCTTATGAATTAAAAGAAACTAGCTTGGGAGGACTGGCATGTGAATTCAAAGGATAGAGTTGAAATCCTAGCTCCATGTGGTAGTTTAGATACCTTAAAAATGGCTGTTAATTGTGGGGCAGATGCATGTTATTTGGGACTTAATAATTTTGGTGCAAGAGCTTTTGCACCAAATTTTTCGCATGAAGAATTTATTGAAGCTATTAATTATGCCCATCTACGTAATGTAAAAATTTATGTTACTTTAAATACTTTATATAATGAAGATGAAATTAATAATGTATTAAAAGAAGTACAATTTTTATATGAAAATAATGTAGATGCTATATTAATTCAAGATTTAGGTCTATTACACTTAATTTCTCTTAATTTTCCTGATTTAGAATTACATATATCAACACAAATGCATATACATAATGTTGCTGGTGTTCAATTTTTTAAAAATTTACCAAATGTAAAAAGAGTAGTTTTAGCTAGAGAAACACCTTTAAATATTATTAAAGAATGTCAAAAAATCGGTTTAGATATAGAAATTTTTGCATATGGGGCCTTATGTGCTAGTTATAGTGGGCAATGTTTAATGAGCTCATATATTCATTCACGTTCTGGAAATAAAGGTATGTGTTCGCAAAATTGCCGTTATCGTTATGATGTTATAGATAAAAAAACGCAAAAAAATATCTCCCATGATAAATATATCTTAAGCATGAAAGATCTTAATATTATAGATGAATTACCAAAATTATTAGATTTAGGTATTAAATCAATAAAAATAGAAGGTCGCATGAAAAGAAGTGAATATGTATGTCAAGTTATTAGAATGTTTCGCAAAGCTGTAGATGCATATTATGAAAATAAATCTTTTAAATTAAGTGAAGAAGAATTAAAACAATTAAAATTATTATTTAATCGTGGATTTACTAAAGGTTTAATTAATGGTGCTAATAAAGAAGAACTTTTTAATCAGAATAGACCAAATCATATGGGGATATATCTTGGTAAGGTAGTAGGTTTTAATGCTAAAAGAGTTAAAATAAAATTAAAAGAAGACTTAAATCAAAATGATGGTATTCGTTTTATTCAAAAAAACGACTATGGAATGAGTGCTAATTTTATCTATGTAAATAATCGCTTAGTAAATCATGCAAATGCCAACGAAATAGTAGAATTAGAAGTAAATGAATATATCGAAAATAATGCTATAGTAGTCAAAACAACGGATAGTTTACTTCTAAATAATATTAATGATTATGCATCAAAATTACATCGTCGCATTCCTATTAATATGCATTATAATGCCACAATCAATGAACCACTATTATTACAGGTTACATGTGGTGATATTAAAATTGAAATGCAAAGTGACGAAATATGTCAAAAAGCTATAAAATCACCAACAACATCTAAAAGAATAATTGAACAATTATCGAAAGTAAATAATACCGTTTATAGTATAAATAATATTACTTTTAAACAAAATGATGATATTTTTATTAGTATTCAAGCTATTAATAATTTACGTAATAACATATTAAAGAAACTAGATGAAAAACGTTTAGAATTTAAAAGAAACATTAATTTTAAATACAAACCTAAAAAATTAATAATAGATGATGATACATCTTGTATTATAAAAGTTCAAAATGAAAATCAATATAATGCATTAAAAAATATTTCAGCATATATCTTTTCAACAAATGATATAAAGGATTGTAAAGTTTACGATTTAATAATTAATGAAAATGCTAATTATCAAAATAGTGATATACGTATTGTTAGTGAAATAGGTGGATTAATGCAAGATGGTATTAAAATTGCTGGACCATCCCTAAATATTACTAATAGTTATGCTGTAGAATTTATATTGCAATATTGTAATAAAGTTATTATTTCTTTGGAATCTAATAATAGGCAATTAGAAAAGATTAAATCAGCATTTTATAAACGAAATGGTTTTATTCCAAATATTTATGTTATGAAATATGGCAAAATTGAATTAATGCATATTAAAGGAGATTTCATATTTGATAATATTAATTATCAAGATATCTATTTAAAAGATGCAATGGGTGATAAATTTTTTATTTATAAAGATAAAAATAATATTAAACATTTATATTTAGATAAAGCTATAAATGTAGAAAATGAAGGAAATTGTTATATTTCTTTTATAGATGAAGATCCCCAATTATGTCTTAAAATTGTTGAAAGAAATGCTGGAAAACTATAAAAAAACATATTATTTTGCTATAATTAATTAGTTAAGGAGAAAACTAAATGTTTCTAAAAAGAATCGAAATGCAAGGCTTTAAGAGCTTTGCGGATAAGGTAGTAATAAATTTTGATCATGAAATTACAGGTGTTGTTGGACCAAATGGTTGTGGCAAAAGTAATATCACTGATGCAATTCGTTGGGTTTTAGGTGAACAAAGTGCCAAAAGTCTAAGAGGTTCAAGCATGTCGGATGTTATATTTGCTGGTAGTGTTGATAGAAGACCAGTAAATATGGCTGAAGTTACCTTAGTTTTTGATAATAGCAATCATAGTTTAAATAGTGATTTACAAGAAATTGAAGTTACACGTCGTTTATATCGTAATCAAGAAGCTCAATATTTAATTAATCGTAATCCAGTTAGACTTAAGGATGTTGTTGATTTAATCTTGGATAGTGGATTAGGTAAAGATTCTTTAAGTATGATCTCTCAAGGAAATATAACTAGTTTTGCTGAAGCAAAACCTATTGAAAGAAGAGCTATATTTGAAGAAGCTGCTGGAGTTTCTAAATATAAAAAACGTAAAATGGAATCACTAGCAAAGCTTGAACGTACAAAAGATAATATTGAACGTAGTCAAGATATTTTAAATGAATTGGAGAAACAAGTATCACCATTAAAACGTCAAGCAAAAAAGGCTAAATTATATAAAGAGAAAAAAGAACGTTTAGAACAAATAGAAATTGCTGTTTTAGTTGAAGATATAACAAATTTATTACAAGAGATAGAAGAAGCTAAAAAGAGTTTATTTGATGCTGAAACTAAACAAACAATGTATCAAACTTCTATTCAAATTCAAGAAAATGAATTAAATGATCATAGGGAACAAGTAAATGAATTAGAAAAAGAAATAAATCATTTACAAGAAAAACTTATGCAAACAATTAATGAAATTCAGATCTTAGAAACACGTAAGATTGAAATTGATGAAAAAAGAAAATATACTATTGAAATTGGTGATCGCGAAGCTAAAATTTCTCAATTAAAACAACTATTATTAGAAGCAAAACTAGAATTTGAAGATAGAAGTTCAAGGCTTAATGTTTTAGAAAAAGATATCCAATTAAAAAATAATCGTTTAAGTAATATTGCATTAAATATTAGTGATCAAAGACAATTATATGATCAAGCTAATGCCCAAGTACGTCGTCTTGAGAATCGTAAAGAAATTCTTGAAAATATGAGTAGACAACCATTTAATAATCAAGCTGGTGTAAAAGCTATAATGGAAAATAAAAATAATCTCCCAGGAGTATTAGGGGTAATTGCTCAAATTTTTAAGGCTAAAGATGGTTATGAAGAAGCTATAAGTATCGCTTTAGGAGCTTCAATGTATAATATTGTTGTAAAAGACGAAAAAAGTGCTAGGGATGCTATAAGTTTTTTAAAACGTAACCAAAGTGGACGAGCTACATTTTTGCCATTAAATGTATGTAAAAGACATTATGTTAATAAAGAACACTTAATTATCTTAGAAAATCAAAAAGGTTATTTAGGTTTAGCTAGTAACTTTGTTGATAATGATTTAATATTCGATGATGTAAAGGGTCTACTTTTAAATAATGTATTGGTTGTTGATAATTTAGAAAATGGTAATGAGATAAATCGATTATTAAAATATCAATATAAAATTGTTACACTAGATGGTGATGTTATATTTAAAGGCGGATCAATGAGTGGGGGTAAAATAAAAAATGCTACATCTTTAATTACCCTAAATAAAGAACTTGAACAAGTTAAAGTTGAATTATCTTCTGCTTCTGCTAAAAGTCAATTAGCTTTGAAAAGTTTAAATGAAAGCTTAAATCAAAAAAATAATATTGAACAAGAATTGATGGAAGCAAGAATATCTATTGCAAAGCTTGAACCTATTGTTGAAGCTAAAAGAGCTAAATATGAGAAATTGCAAAATGATATGCAAACCATTAATCCTAATGAAAATAATGATATTACAAACTTTGATGATCAGATTATAAATAATTTAAATAAAGCATATTCACAAAGGGATGAATTAACTACTTCTATTAAACTAAAACGAGAAAATAGAATGAATTTATTCCAAGATAATCAACGTAAGGAACAACAATTAAGACAAATTAGAAAAGATCTTAATGAAGTTAATAACTATATAAATACAATTAAAATTGCTCAAGCAAAAAGTGAAACTAAACTTGAAGCTAATTTGAATCGTTTAGCAAGTGAATATCAAATGACTTATGAATTTGCGCAAACTAAAGTTGTTGAACATATGGAAAATGCTAAAGAAGAAGTTCTTCAATTAAGAAGAGAAATTGAAGCTTTAGGAAATGTAAATATGAATGCTCCTGAGGAATATGATGAAGTAAATAATCGTTATGAATTCTTAAGTAAACAAATAGATGAACTTATTGATAGTAAAAATAAAATTTTAAAAGCTATCGATGAAATGGATGAAGTAATGATTAAACAATTTAAATCAATGTTCAATGCAATAAATAATGAATTAAATACAACATTTAGATCATTATTTGGAGGAGGAAAGGCTAAGTTAATTTTAGAAGATCCTACTGATTTATTAAATACTGGAATAGATATTGATGTTCAACCTCCAGGAAAAGCAGTACAAAATATCCGCTTATTTTCTGGTGGAGAAAAAGCTTTGATTGCTATATGTGTAATTTTTACAATATTAAAAGTTAAACCTGTACCATTAATTATTTTTGATGAAGTTGAAGCTGCCCTTGATCAATCAAATGTAGAAAGATTTGCTAAATATCTTAAAACTTTTGTTAATCAAACACAATTTATTGTGGTTACCCATCGTCCAGGTACTATGCAAGAGTGTGATGTATTATATGGTGTAACGATGCAAAAACAAGGAGTTTCACAAATGTTAAAAGTAGAATTATATGATGCAATTGAAATGGCTGATAGTAAGGAGACAAAATAATGGATTTTATTGATAAAATAAAAGCAAAATTTGCTAAAAAAGATGATAAAGCCATATATTTATCAGGTTTTAAAAAGACTCATGATAATCTTGGAGAAAAATTAAATGAAATTGCTTTTAAATATACAGGTATTAATGATGATTTTTTAGAAGAACTTACTATTGTCTTATTAGAAAGCGATGTTGGTATTGAATTAGCTGATTTAATTTGTGAACGTCTTAAAGAAAAAGCTAAAAATTATCCGGTTATTCGTTTTGAATGGGCAATTAATTTCTTATTGGAAATTATGAGTGATATATATAATGAACAAGAAGATATTCCTATTAAATATAATGAAGAAGGACCTACAGTAATTTTATTAGTAGGGGTAAATGGTAGTGGAAAGACTACTACGTGTGCTAAATTAATTAAAAAATATCAGGATGAAGGTAAAAAAGTAGCAGTTGTAGCAGCAGATACTTTTAGAGCAGGGGCAATTGAACAACTTGCAAAATGGGCTAACAAATTAAATGTTCCATGTATTAAAGGACGAGAAAATGGGGATCCTAGTGCTGCTTTAGTTGATGGATGTCGTTATGCTAAAGAAAATAATATAGATATATTATTATGTGATACAGCTGGAAGATTGCAAAATAAATTTAATTTAATGCATGAATTAGAAAAGATGTATAAAGTAATAGGAAGAGAAATTCCTGGAGCTCCACATAATTCCTGGTTAGTTTTAGATGCAACAACTGGACAAAATGGTTTATCTCAAGCGATGATTTTTGACGAAGCATGTGATTTGACAGGTATAGTTTTAACTAAAATGGATGGTACTGCCAAAGGTGGAATTATTATAGCTATTAAGCATAAATTAAAAATACCTGTAGTATTTATAGGCTTAGGAGAAAAAGAAGATGATTTAAGACCTTTTGATTTAGATGCTTATTTATATAGTATTTCTGAAGGTATAAAAAATGGATAAATTTACCGCTAATGATTTATTGGATCAATATGAGCCATTATTAACTGATAATCAACAAAAAATATGTCAACTTTATTTTAGAGAAGATTTTTCTTTAATGGAAATTAGTGAACTTTTGAATATAACTAGATCTGCCGTCTTTGATACTATTAAAAGATGTGAGAAAATATTGAACCAATATGAAGAAAAAATTGGATTATGTAAAAAAAGTCATAAAAGACATATTTTATATCAAAAGATAAAAGCGTATAATATAGCTGATATCAATGATATTGTTAAAGAATTAATAGATACTGAATAATAAGGAGGATAAAGAGAGTAAATGAGTAAAGTTATTTCAGTAAATGCCGGATCTTCTAGTTTGAAGTTCCAATTGTTTGATATGCCTAGTGAAACTGTTTTAACCAGTGGTCAAGCAGAAAGAATTGGTTTGGATGAAGGTATATTTACAATTAAAGTTAATGGAGAAAAATTTGTAAAAAACTTGCCTATTAAAGATCATAAAATTGCAGTTAATTTATTATTAGAAGCTTTAATTGAACATAAGATTGTTAATAGCTTAGATGAAATTGATGCAGCTGGTCATCGTATTGTTCAAGGTGGATCATATTTTGATTCATCAGTTAAAGTTGATGATGATGTAGTTAGTAAGGTAGAAGAATTGTGTGAACTTGCACCTTTACATAATCCAGCTCATTTAGTTTGTTATAATGCTTTTAAAGAAGCTTTACCTAATATTGGTCATGTATTTGTATTTGATACAGCCTTCCATCAAACTATGACTGCTGAATCTTATTTATTCCCAGTTCCATATGAATGGTATACCGATTATAAGATTAGAAGATATGGTGCTCATGGTACTTCTCATCAGTATGTTTCACAACGCTGTGCACAATTGATGAATAGAGATATCAAAGATATGAATATTATTACATGTCACTTAGGAAATGGTGCATCAATTACAGCTGTAAAAGGTGGAAAATGTGTAAATACTTCTATGGGTCTAACTCCATTAGGTGGAATTATGATGGGGACTAGAAGTGGGGACATTGATCCTACTGTTGTATTCTACATGATGAAGAAATTAGGATGCACACCAGATGAAATGGATGTATATCTAAATAAAAAATCTGGTATGTTAGGAGTTAGTGGAATATCTAGTGATGCTCGTGATATTGAAGATGCAGTAAAAGCTGGAAATGAAAGAGCTATTTTAACTCAAGAATTATATGTAAATCGTGTTATTAATGTAATTGGTGGATATGTAATGCAAATGGGTAGTGTAGATGCAATTGTATTTACTGCTGGTCTTGGTGAAAATGATGCAAGTCTAAGAGGAAAGATTTTAAAAGCTTTAACTAGTGGTTTAGGTTTGAGCATCAATTATGAAGCTAATAATGTAAGAGGCAAAGAAAACTGCGTTTCTAATGAAGATTCTAAAGTAGCTGTTTGGGTTATTCCAACAAACGAAGAAGTAGTAATTGCTCGTGATACCGTTAGAATCTTAGGATTATAATATGTTAGAATTTACTAATGTTTTTAAGAAATACATAGAAGAAAATGATATAATAACTATCTTTCGTCATGTTCATCCGGATATGGATGCTTATGGTTCTCAATTTGGATTAAAAACTTGGTTGATGGATAATTATCCTAATAAGCAAATTTATGCTTTAGGTAATGAAATTAGTGATGTATATTTTATTCCTCAAAGTGATATCGTAGAGGATGATGTCATAAGAAATAGTTTAGCTATTGCTGTTGATTGCGGTAATCTTGATAGGATCGATGATCAAAGAATTAAACTAGCAAATAAAATATTAAAAATTGATCATCATCCTAATGTCGACGAATATGGTGATGATAATTTAGTTGATATTACATGTGCCTCATGTACTCAATTACTTGCTACTATTTTTAAAGATATTGATCCAGATAGCGTTTTAAAGACTTGTAGCGAATATTTATACCGAGGATTGTTAACTGATAGTCTATGCTATAAAACTTCTTCTACAAGCGCTAAAACATTGGAAATAGGTTCTTTTTTAGCAAGTAAAAATATTGATATTCGAAAAATCAATCTAGAATTATTTGATGTAGACTTAAAAACTTTTAATTTACAAACGATTGTAAGAAATAAAATAAATATTATCAATGATCATATAGCTTATGTTATTTTTACGCTCAAAGAATTAGAAGAACATCATTTAAATGGTAAAAAAGCAAGAGAACTTGTCAATGAAATGGGAAATATAAAAGAATTTGGAATATGGGCCATTTTTAACGAACGTATAGATGCAAATAACAATATTATATATGATGGCTCTATTAGATCAAAATACGTTCCTATTAATCAAATAGCAAGCCGTTATAATGGTGGTGGTCATCCTAATGCCTCTGGAGTAAAAGGATTATCTAAAATTGATTTAGAAAATATCTTAAATGATTTTGAAAATGCATTAAATATAAAATAATTTACTGGTTGATTTTTATTAAATGTTTGTATAAAATAATTGAAGTAAAGGAGATTTAAAAATGGAAAATGTAAACAAAAAAGCATTAATTGATGCAATTGCTGCAAAAACTGGTTCTACAAAAAAAGATACCACAATACTTGTAGATGCTGTATTTAATACTATTGCAGAAGAATTAAGCAAAGGAAATACAGTTGATGTTGCAGGATTTGGAAAATTTGTTGTAAATGAAAGAGCAGCAAGAACTGGACGTAATCCTTTCACAGGTGAAACTATGCAAATAGCTGCAAGTAAGGCCCCTGCATTTAAAGCTTCTAAAGCTCTAAAAACTGTTGTTAAATAAAGATTAATATTATAAAAGTCACTTTAATTTAGTGACTTTTTTTGCGCATGAAATTTAATTAATGCATTTTTACTTAAATAAATAGAAATATTTATCATTTTAATAATCTACTGATATTGTTTAGGAAATTTTTGACCAAAAATATGACTATACAACTCATATAAAATCTAATAAAATTTAATTGTACATTCATATGTTGACATTTATACAGCATATAAATCTAGTGTTAAAGGCGCAGGAATTAGGCCTTGGAACTTTGGTGATGGGCATCCGTGATGCACAAAAACTTTCAGAATTATTGGCGATCCCGGACGATCAGCAGATCGTTAGCGTCATAGCCGTTGGCTATCCCGATATCGAACCTGAGATGCCTTGCAGAAAGGCAGTTGAAGATGTCGCAACGTTCATCTAAAATAATGTCATTTGTAATTGATCGTTATTTTTGTTATAATCATGTAAGATAGTTTGCATAAGGCAGATGGACTTTGGACTATTGAGCGCCTGGACCAGTTTGGTTGACGAGGTTGGCAGTTATCGAAAGACTCGGCGGGTACTGTCAAGGAGAATGTGCTCCTTTATAATGATGACAAAAAATAGAATCAATCCTATAACAAAGCATCGTTAGTCACAAGATGTTTTTGTTATGGGAGTTTTTTAATTATGTGTGGAATAATAGGATTAACTAGCAAGGCCAACGTTAGCTTGGCTGTTTTAAGCACGGGCTTAAAACAATTAGAGTATCGGGGATATGATAGCTGCGGCATCGCTTATGTCGACGATCATCAGCTAAATATCCGCAAAAGCTTAGGCAAGATCGCTGAGCTTGAAAAACAGCTGCCGATGGTTGCGACTAATTGTGCGATCGCTCATACCCGTTGGGCAACGCATGGCATGCCATCTTTAGCTAATGCGCATCCGCATCATCATGGCATGGTAACTTTGGTGCATAATGGTATCATCGAAAATAGTTCAAAGCTCAAGGAAGAACTGGGAGATAAGCAATTATATGGTCAAACCGATAGTGAGATCATCTGTGCCTACTTGGATATGTTGTATGCACAATGTCATGATCATTTGCAGGCTTTAAAGCGTCTTGAACAAATGATCAAGGGATCGTATGCTTTAGCGGTTATCTTTGGCGATGCACTTGACAGCATATATTGCGTGCGCAAAGATAATCCGTTGATCTTGGGGGTTGCTGAAGATAGCATATATCTAGCTTCTGATGTGAGCGCCTTTATTGAGCATACCGATCAAGTGGTATATCTTGAGCAAGGTGAAATTGCATTGCTGCATGAAGATCAGCTAAGCATTTATGATAAGAACCTACAGCTTAGCGACTATGTGATCGAAAGATCGCTGGTTAATAAGGAAGATGTAAGGCGCCAGGGGTTTAAGACCTTTATGCTGAAGGAAATTTATGAACAGCCTACAGTTATTGCTAGGATGCTTGATATGTTTTGCCCAGATGATCTGCATCAACTAAAGGATAATTTATTGGATATAAGCAAGTATGACCAGATCGTGATCGTGGGCTGCGGATCGGCATATCATGCCGGATTGGTTGGCCAAATATTGATTGAAAATAATCTTGAGATACCGGTAAGGACTTATCTAGCAAGCGAGTTTCGTTATGCAAATATCAACCTGCGATCGGATACCTTGGCAATCTTTATCTCCCAATCTGGCGAAACCGCAGATACCTTGGCGGCTTTACGCAAGTGCAAGATAATGAACATAGATACGCTAGCAATCGTAAATGTTATCGGCTCTTCCTTATATAATGAGGCCAAATACCCGCTATTAACGCTGGCAAATAAAGAAATTTCAGTAGCGACGACCAAGGCTTATAGCGCACAGGTGTTGATGCTGATACTATTGATAATTCGTGCCGGGCTGATGGGTGATCCAACATTACATCAGAAATTGCTGGCTTTACCAAAGGTGATCACAAACTTTATTAGCTCTCTTGATCTTCAACCGCTTGTTGCTGAGCTTAAAGATAAGGAACATGCATATTTTATCGGGCGGCAGATCGATCATGCGATATGTTTAGAAGCAGCCTTAAAATTAAAAGAAATCAGCTATATCCATTGTGAGGCTTATGCGGCGGGAGAATTAAAGCACGGCAGCATAGCTTTGATCAATGAAAACAGCGTGGTATTTGCGAATATTGATGAGCAAGTAGTTGCTGATAAGACCTTATCTAATCTAGCCGAGGTTGTGGCCCGCAAAGCAAAGGTCTTTTGCATCAGTAGCTTGGAAGATGTGGCTGCTGATATCAAGATACCTCGGGTAAAAGCGCTCTTGCAACCATTAGTTACGATCACGTTTTATCAATTGTTAGCGCATGAAGTGGCCTTAATAAGAGGCTGCAATGTCGATCAGCCACGAAATTTAGCAAAATCGGTAACGGTTGAATAAAAAAAGGTATCGTTTGATACCTATTTATACCATTGGCCGTTTATCATGACTTTTTTGATCTGCAGATGCTGATCTAGCAATACTAGATCGGCATCTTTGTTTATGGCTATTTGGCCTTTGTTTCTTAATTTTAAAGCATTTGCCGGATTGATGGTCATGCAGCATAGCGCTTCTGCTAGGTCTATTTCATATTTTTGGACCATGGTGCATAATTCTTGATGCAAGGCTTTTACGCTTGATATGCCAAAAGCGATGCAATTGCCTTCATCATCATATTTTGACCAACTGCCTTGACCATCAGAACTTAAGGTAACATGATCCATCTGGCAGCCATTATTTTTAAGTTTTAGATAAGTTAAGGCAATCGGTTCATCTTGGCAGGTCAGATCGATCCATCCGCCTTGCTTGTTGAAGCGTATGGCTTGAGCCAATAATGAAGGATTGCGGTTAACATGGGTTGGTCTGAACAAAGTGATAGGGATATCGGTTTGCTCAAGAGCTTTTTCAATTAATTCCATACCGCTTGATTCATCGCCCATGTGGATGACCATGATGCCGGCCTTGTTGGCAAGCATGGCGGCAGTGCGGATCTCACTGGCCAAGCGGATAAATTCCGCCAAGGTCAGATGGGAACTGCGATGGTCGCTTAAGGCAATCTTGCAGCCGATGATCTCGTCGATGAACATGATATCTTTAGCGATCGATCCGCTTAAGGTAATGCTAGGATAAGCGTATGAACCGGTTACGCATAGGGAATTCATGCCTTCTTCTTTCAGGCCTTTGGCTTTGCTGATAAGATTTTCGATGCTGCGGGAATAACCGTCGGTACCTAAAAGCCCTAAGACGGTAGTTACTCCGCCATCGATTAGATCATCAAAGTTTGCTTCACAAGCTTTGGTGGCAAAACCGCCTTCGCCGCCACCACCGGTAATATGGATGTGCTGATCGATCAGACCAGGAATGCCGATCATGTTGGATCCGTCATAGATTTCAGCATGAGGATAAGTGATGTTTGTATTAATGTCTAATATTGTATTTCCACCAATCAGGATATCTTTTTTTCCTAATTTTTCTGGAGCATAAATTTCAATGTTTTTGATGATTATCATATTGTTACCCCTTTTTAATATTTTAACATGAAAAAGCCTGGTATAATACCAGACTTCATATTAATTGCACGATCGGAACACCTTGCAAAACGGCTTTTAACATCGTTTGGATGCATTCATCATAGATGGTGAACAATCTAATGATATTGCGATTGAAACGATAAACTTTCCAATAACCGCTGATAAAACATGGCGCTTGATTGATAAAACCTTCAACATCTTGGGGAGGATATCCTAAAAATAAACCGATCTCATGAGGATAAGTATTCAGATGCAAGCGCTCATCTAACTGCTTGAGATGCTGCTCAAGTTCCGTGCCATGATATCCGACAGCTTTTAAGATCTTTTGGGAATTTTTGCGCTTTAATATACAGCGCAATACCTGTTGGCGAAAAATATAGATCGTTATGCGCTGCTGATCGGCTTGCAAGATGGTTAGATAGATATCTTTGGAGTTTAATTGCTGGTTATAATAAGCCAGCTTCTTAGAGATATCTGTAAAGTCTTTTTTGGTGATATGGAACATGCCTGCGGCTTTTTTATGACATAAGACGGGAGCACAATGGATAGCCATCAATTGTTCGAATTGACCGATGTCACAATAAGCATGATCCATGGTTAGAACTTTGCTAAGATTTCTTGAATCTTGACGATATCTTGAGCGTCTCCAGCATTTTCAACGCGGTATAAGCAAGGAACGTTATACATTTCAGCGATCTTATCGCCAGCCTGACAGTAAGCTTCACCATAGCCCATATCGCCAGATACGACAACGCCTTTGACAAAAGAAGAATTGATATTTAAGAATGATTCTACTTCGCCAGGGATATCGCCATATCCATCGGTATAAGTAAAGATGATGAAATCTTCATTGATTTGTTCATTGCCACTGACGATGCATAATGGATCATCGATCCCCAAAGCATTGATGATGGACTCGACATTACCAGTGCGTGATGCATATGCTATTTTCATGATAAAATTACCTCCTAGTTAGCTAACACTAACTTCATGATGAAAGTATAACATGAGATTCTTGAACTGACAAGCATGATGATCTAAAAAAAGAGCTTCTAAAAGAAGCTCAAGCATATCTTATTCAACAAGAACTGGCGCTAAGAATAGATAATCGCGTTCGTTGATGCCATAGTTAGCTGTAACGAAATCATACATCGTCCAGTTGTAATAGAATCTTTCAGCGCCATAGATGCCATATCCATCTTGGTTATGATCGGTATTATCGTAAGAGTCAGCTACGATGATGACATCATCGCTATAAGTTTCGGTGCCCATCGTATCATAGCCGATGATTACTTGCCAGTGTCCGCACCAGTCATTCCAAGCGACAAGGACTGGGATGCCTTGTTTCAAGTTGTATTGAAGGTGACCATGAATTTTATCTGTTTAAATAAATAATTAGTGATTGCAATTAATGACATCATCATTTAAAATAAGTAATATAAATTCGATGATGAAGAATAAGTAAGCTATCATAACTCTTTAGTAGAGAGGTCATGGCTGGTGAAAATGATCAAAGATCTGATATGCCCAAATCATCTTCTAGAAGTAACCTGAAAATAGTAGGGAAGCCGGTGTCAAGTCCCGTTAGCGATGACGAACATTGTTAGATGTGTAAAGCCAAGCATACTTGGGAAATTAGGTGGTACCACGGTATATATATCGTCCTTTTGATGAGGACGATTTTTTTTGGCTTTCAAGGAGGTAGGATATGCGACTAACAAAAAAACAAATTGTATTGATCAGCTTTATGTTATTTTCTTTATTTTTTGGTGCTGGTAATTTGATCTTTCCGCCTTTTTTAGGTCAAAATGCTGGCAGCAATACACCATTAGCTATCATGTTCTTTTTAATTACTGCGGTGGCTTTGCCTGTATTGGGCGTAGTGGTGGTAGCTAAATTTGATGGCTTGCAAAAATTAGCTACTAAGGTTAATCCACAATTTGCTCTAATATTTACTTTGTTGATCTATCTTTCGATCGGGCCTGGATTAGGGATACCTAGAGCGGCTTCAGTACCCTTTGAGATGTCTGTAGCTCCGTATTTACCAGCTGATAGTCCTTTGACTTTGTATATGCTAGTGTATTCAGGCATTTTCTTTGCCGTAGCAATTTGGCTAGCTTTGACTCCTAATAAGCTGGTTGAAAGGATTGGCAAAGTGCTAACGCCAAGCTTATTGATCCTAATCGTTTTTTTGTTTGTTAGCTTTATATTAAAAGGTCATACCGAAGTTGCACAACCGCAAGGAATCTATATCGAAGCGCCAGCGGTAGTAGGCTTTTTGGAAGGCTATAATACGATGGATACGATAGCAGCGCTAAATTTTGGCCTAGTGATTGCTACGACCATAGCTTCTTTTAAAGTTTCAGCCAAGAAAGATATCATGCATTATACTTTGATATGCGGGATCTTTGCTGGTGTCATCTTAGCTTTGATTTATTTGATGTTGGCTTATCTAGGGATGGAAGTATCTGGATTATATGCAGTTAAGGATAATGGTGCATGGACCTTAAGATGTATCGTGGAGGATGTATTTGGCTCATCTGGTGCTATCGTTCTAGCTATGATCTTTACTTTGGCATGCTTAACGACCTGCGTTGGTTTAATTACATCTATCTCTCAATATTTTGCACATTTATTTAAGCGTTTTAGCTATCGACAATTTGTTTTCATCATTGCAATCTTTGCGTTTATCGTATGTAATCAAGGGTTGAATACGATATTAAGCATTTCAGTACCTATCTTAAATGCGATTTATCCGATTGCTATTGTTTTGATTATTTTAGGATTAGCCGATGATCATATCAAAGCTTCTCCATATATCTATCCTTTGACGATTTTGGGGGTTGGCATCGTTAGCGTGGTATATGCATTAGATAGTTTAAAGATCAGCTTGCCATTTATCAGTGATATCTGTGCTAAGTTGCCATTTTATCAATTAGGTATTGGCTGGAGCTTGGTTGGATTAGTTATCGCGATAGCGTGTATGTTAGCAACAAAGTTAAAAAGCATAAAATAATTGGTAAAACATCTATTTGATCTAACAAATGTTCGCAGATTAAAGGTGCACGCGTGTACCTTTTTTTTTGATGTTGTTTGTTTTAAGAAAAAAAATATCTCTATTGACAACTAAAGTTGTCAATATTATAATAAAAATGACAAGGATAGTTGTCATAATGTTAACATTAATTGTCATTTAAGGAAAGGAGCAATATGCCACTATATAATCGAGTTAAAGAATTAAGAGCAAGATTAAATATTAATCAGCAAGAGCTAGGTAATATGGTCGGAGTATCTCGGCAAACCATTAGTCAGATCGAAAGAGGGGATTATAATCCTTCGATATTATTAGCTTTAAAATTAGCTCATGTATTTAATGTGTCTTGCGAAACAGTATTTTATTTAGAGGGAGAGTTTGATGATGAGTAAAAAGGTGTTTTTCTATTTAGTTTTAGGTTTGTGCGCTATTGCTGGAGCTATAGCTTATTTCGTCTTAGATGCATTAGCTTCAAGCTTGAATGAGATAAGTACCGAATATATTTTGTTGGCAATAGGACGTGTTAGCGGAGCCATAGCTTTGATCCTAACAATCATTTCATTGGGCTATTATCAAAAGGGCAAACGCTTGATAAAACATGGAATAAATGATGAAAATTATGATATTGCCAATAGGACTATTTGTATAGCTTCTAATTTAACGATAGTTGCGTTGCCATTATTATTTTATTGCATTGCAACATATACAGGATCCATAAACAATCTTATAGGCTTGATTTGTTTGGCCATTTTAGGATGTTTATTGTTGATAAATATATTTATGCAAATTAAGATCACAAAACTTGCCCAAGTTCTGCATCCAGAAATCTATGCTTCAGTCTATGATATGAAATTTGCTAAAAAATGGAACGATCAGATGGATGAGGCGTTAAAAGCAATTAGTGAGAAAGCTGCTTTTAGATCATCGCAGTTAATGTTTAATATTTACCCGATCATTGCCTTGATATTTTTGTTATTATCTGGTTTAGAAGGATTTTCATTGTTGCCTTTGCTTGTTGTTTGCTTGCTTTGGTTCATACATATATGTTCCTATGGATACAATGCATATTTGATTGAAAATCATCCTTCAAAAGCAACAAAATAATTGTATTTATTTGCTTGCTGGGCTTTGATATTTGTTTGTAAAATATAATTAAGATATGAACAAAGGGGAAATGATGATGGAAATACATGATTTAACCCAAGCACAACTAGCTAGTTATTTTGATCATACTTTGTTGAAGCCTTATGCGACGGATGATGATTTTAGAAAGCTGTGTCAAGAAGCGAAAGAAGCAGGCGCAGCCATGGTAGCTATCAATTCTGCAGATGTAAGTTTATGCAAGGCGTTATTAAAAGATTCAAATGTGCACGTAGGTGCAGCAATTTCTTTTCCTTTAGGACAAACTACGCTAGAGATCAAGCTTGCTGAAACGGCTAAAGCCATTGCTGATGGCGCTGATGAGATCGATTATGTCATCAATATTGCAAAAGCAAAGATGCATGATTGGTCTTACATTGAAACCGAGATGAAAGAAATTACCAAGTTGTGCCATGATCATAAGGTCATATGCAAGGTAATATTTGAAAACTGCTATTTAACAAGCGATGAAATTAAACAATTAGCTGAGATTGCTAAGAAGATCAAACCAGATTTCATCAAGACCAGCACAGGTTTTGGAACAAGCCAAGCCAAGGTTGAAGATGTTAAACTGATGTAAGCAGTTGTTCAGGATGAGGTCAAGGTCAAAGCTGCTGGCGGTATTCGTGATTGGAAAACTTGCAAGCAGATGCTGGAAGCTGGTGCAACGCGTATCGGGACCAGCAGTACCCTAAAGATCTTAGAGAATTTTAACAAAGCCACTATGGGAAGATGTCATGAAGAAGATAATATATAATGGAACTATTGTTGAAGATGGAAAGACCCAATATGATCAGGGATACATCGTTATTACTGATGATAAGATCACAGCAGTCGGTAAAGAAGATGGATATAAGCAATATGTTGACAATAATGTGGAATTTATCGATGCCCATGGGCTTTATGTCCTGCCTGGCTTTATCGACATACATCTGCATGGTGCAAAGGGAAAAAATCTGATCGAAGCTACCCAAGAGGCAGTTGCCACGGTGGCTAAAAATATCGTAAAAGATGGCTGTACATCATTTATGGCAAGTTTAACGGTAGTTTCCTTGGCACAGATGCTAACGAACATCGATCGATATGCTAGTATGGAAGCAAATGAAGCTGGAGCAAACTTATTAGGAGTTCATGCTGAATGGCCATACATCAGCAAAGAATATAAAGCTTTGATGGATGAGCGATATATCAAAGATCCTTCGATCGAAGAATTCACGAAAATGTTGGATCATGCCAAAGGGCGTCTGAAGATCATGACGGTTGCTCCTGAATTAACGGATATGACAAAGTTCATTGCTTATGCTGTATCTAAAGATGTTGTTATCATGCTTGGCCATACAAATGCTACGGCTAAAGATGTATCAAATGCTGTTAAAGCGGGAACTTCAGGTTTTACGCATTTATATAATGCGATGAGCCAACATCTTCATCGTGAACCTGGCTGTGTGACTGGAGCAATGATCGAAACAGATACTTTTGCTGAACTGATATGCGATGGTTTTCATGTTAATGAAGAAGTGGTTTTAGCTACGTATAAACAATTTGGAGCCAAACGTATCGTAATGATCACTGATGCCATGCTAGGAAAAGATATGCACGATGGAGAATATATTTTTAGTGGCTTTAAGAAGATGTGAAAAAGCAGGCAAACATGTGCGTGTAAAAGCAACCGGAAGGATAGCGGGATCAGCATATGGAATGAAGATATGGTAAAAAGCATGCTGAATATCTGTCATTGCAGCATCAAGGAAATCGTGCAGATGGCTTGTATAAATCCTAGCATCGTTGCTAAGGTCGACAATCACAAAGGCAGCTTAGCGCCGGGCAATGATGCAGATATCATCCTAATGGATCATGAAGCAGATATCAAAAGAACATTCGTAAGAGGAAAACTAGCATATACCAAGCAATAAGAAGAGCATAATGATTGCAACAGCCACAAGATATGATAAAATATAGCCATAAGTTAGCTAAGACTAACAGGAGGATTTGAAATGAATGAATTATTGAATAATTATCTTGCAGATCTTGTGGTAGAGTATCATAAGTTACAAAATTTTCACTGGTATGTTAAAGGAAAGAATTTCTTTACCATCCATGCCAAACTAGAAGAATTATATGATGGTATTAATAGCGCTATCGATGAAGTTGCGGAAAATATCTTGATCAATGATGGCAAGCCATTAGCTAGTATCCAAGAATTCTTAGCACATGCTAAGATCAAAGAAGCAAATACTGAATATATCGGATATAGAGCAATATTTGAAGCAGTATTAGCAGATTTTGAATATTTGTTGGTATCAGCAAAAACTATCAAAAAACAAGCTGATGCTGAAGAAAATTATGGTATATCATCATTGATGGATGATTACGTCCAGCAATTTGGTAAGAATATCTGGATGATCAAACAGATGTTTGCTGATTAAGTGCACTTGGTGCACTTTTTCTTGTATTAGAAAACCACGTCATAGTGTAAAGCCCCAATAAAATCGGACATTTATAAATAACCACGCTACAGGTATGATCTTCTATACATCATAGGGGCCATACCTTTTAATTTCTTTTGTGGTCTTTGATAATTATAGAAATAGATATAATCATCAACTTTCTTGATAAGATCATCAAAGGTTTTCGGTATATCATTATCAAGTTCTAAACATTCAGACTTAAGATGAGACAAGAAGTTTTCACAGCATGCATTATCATAGCAATTAGCTTTTCTTGAATGTGATATAGTAACTCCATAGCTATCAAGATATTTAATATATATGATATTTGTATATTGAAAACCTTGATCGCTATGGATGATACATTCAAATGTTGGATTCCACACTTTATCATTGATGATCTCTTTTATATTGTTCATAACGATATTCATATCATTAATTTTAGATATTTTATATGCTAAAATAGAATTGTCATAAAGGTCTTTGATAACAGAAATATACATACGACCTTACGTGTTTATATTGACAATATTATATTATGTTATAATAGTATCGTAAGGAATTTGATATATGAAAATAGGATATATAAGAGTAAGCACAATTGATCAGAATTTAGCCAGACAGGAAGAACTGATGGTTAAATTAGGTGTAGAAAAAATATTTGCTGATAAAATGAGTGGTAAAAACACCAAAAGAGAACAGTTTCAGGAAATGATGAAGTTTTTTAGAGAAGGGGACACTCTTTATGTTGAATCATTCTCCTGACTGTCAAGAAGTACTAAAGACTTGCTTGATACTGTTCAGCAGCTACAGGATAAAAAAGTCACGTTAATTAGTGATAAAGAAAAACTCGATACCAGTACCCCTCAAGGTAAATTCATGATGACTGTATTTGCAGCCATGAGTGAACTTGAAAGGGAAAGTATCTTAGAAAGACAAAGAGAAGGTATCGAGATAGCTAAGTCACAAGGGAAATATAAAGGTAGACCTACTAGAATAACTGATAAATTTATATATTGTGCTAAGGCCTGGTCAGAAGGTAAGATACAATTAAAAGAAGCTATTGCTGAAAGTGGTGTATCAGAACCAACATTCTTTAGACAATGCAAGAAGCTTGGTATTAAAAAAATCGAAAAGTATAAATGAACTAGTTATAAATATTGATATAAAGATAATAAAAACAACCTTGATATTGATGAATTTATATAAAAAATTGTTAATAATATAACATAAAAATATGACGCATAATTTACAGATTCTTTAATAAGAAAAGAGGGAATTTATGGAAAAGAAAAATTTATTTGATATGATTGCTGGTGCAGGAAGCAAGGCTAAGGACACGATTGGTAAAACAGTAGAGAAAACAATAAATGCAATAGATCAAAACGATGATGGCAAAATTGATATGAATGATGTTAATTTTGTTGCCAATTTTGTAGGAGATAAGGTTAAAAAGGGTGCAGATGCAGTATTAGAAGGTGCTGACGAGAGCAAAAAAAGTATTGTGTTAAGACTTTTACAACCTATTTTCCCGGATACATTAAACTATTCTGACTTCTCAATGTCTAAGTTTATCCATGTAACAGAAAGAGATAAAAGATATATAGATAATGAAGTATGTCAAGGTTCTATTGGATATTTTTCAGATAAAGGTGGTTTACGTATAGTTAATATATTTAAAGATTCATTAAGCATTTTTGGTTTGTCACTTTATCCAGATGATGATTATGAATTCTATTATGTAAATCCTACTGATAGAGATAATTATATTGCCTTAGATGAATACTTCTATTATATGAAAACAGCACATGTTAATGAGTTACAAAGAGTAGCTCAAGACTTAGGAGCAAAACATTTTAAAGTAACATATAAAGAAGAAAGAATTGCTTTTTCAGAGTTAAAAGCAAACGGTAAAGCAAAAGTATCTAAAAATCAAGGCGCAGAAGTTTCTCATGATTCCTCAGAAAGAAAATTCTCAATGCTTGATGTTGCTGCAGAAATGAATATGGCAGGACATGAACCTATAGAACCTAAACTAGTATATTTAGCAAAAGACGATAGTATTAAGAACTTGATACATATGAGAATGTCTGGCAAAGAAGATTTCCATAATTATACAGTTTCTATAAAGTTGAGTAATTCGACCGGTATCAAAGAAAGCGATGCATTAAAGATTGATGCAGTACTCAAGGGTTTAAAAGTTGCTGGAAATGCCACAGTTTCAAATGAAGTCAAAAATGAATCCAGAAGATATCTAGAATACGAAATTGAATTCTAAGTGCAGTATTTAATATTATCAGCCAAATAAATTTAATAATCAAAAACACAAAAAATGGTTCGCATTACTTTGATTTCATAAATATGTACACTTAATCAGATACATATGTGATCGTTATAATGAAGGGTATTTAATTACATATAATCCAAAGACTTCGCATTGGTTAGATTTCTTAAATCTGTATACTTTTTTGATTAAAATGATAAACAATAAACCTATTAATTTTATAAGCATTCAGTATGATAACAATGGCTTAATAGGGTGATGAGCCAATATAAAGAGAAAGACACTTACTGTTGTAAATGTCTGTTTTATTATTCGTGATCAATGTTAGTAATGGAATAATAATCCTCATACCTAAGCTAACAATCTGATCATCTTATTATATGAGTAATCAATATTAACACAAAAATTTGTATATGCTATATATGCTAAAAATATAAATAAATTATTTATGTTTTATAGATAATACGAAAATAACGCATAAGATACATTATGCGAACAAGACTATTTTCGCATTTTTTTCTTGTGCTTCTTGCAATTGATTATATGTTTCCATGTACAACAATTCGTGCTGTAATAATTGATTCATAAATTTTACATCAAAATTATTTTCTCTAATATATTTTTTAATTGACAAATTATCTATATAAAATAATATTTAACTTTGATTTATTTGAAACAGAAAAATAGAAATAATTTACGTAATTAAATAATTCTTTACAAAGATTTTCATCTTGATCATACACAAAATAATAAATATAGTTTTTTATTATCAAACTATTTACTATAAAATATATATTTTTTTCACTTTTTTTGATACCATCATTATCATATTCGATTAATTTATACATACTATGATGTCCGTTATTTAATTCATCAACGATATTTTTCATATGAATTACCTCCTTTAATTCATCTTGATTTTCTCATTGATAATTAAATATTTCCAATTTAAAGTGCAAGTTACGAAAAGAACATAAAAAAAAGAAACATCAATTCATTTGAACATGTGATGTTTCTTTCTTTAATATATATTTAAATTTATACCCTATCTTAAATACAAGATACAACAAATTTATCTAATAAATAAGAGAACTTGTTTGATTATTCATCATCTTCAGTATTATTCTTGATTACTAAATATGCAACAATACCTACAATTACAACTCCAATACCTCCAAGAATCCACCAAATAAAGCCAAAGCTATTCTCTTTTTCTACTTTGACATCACTATCTGGTGTACTGCTTGCTTGTGTGGTTGGTTTTGGTGTTGTTGTTTTTTCAGGTTCAACACTTTGTTCTGGCTCTTCTGTTTCGACTGGATCCAAAGTAGTTTCCGTCGTGTTTTCTGGTTTTAATGTCGTTTGTGGTGAAGTTGTTGGTTTTGGTTTTACTACACAATCTGGTGCATCATAGATCAAATTGCCCCAACGGTCAAACACATCACCACATTCATTACGCGTAAATGGTCCTCCATCGTCATAAGGTTGATCATTACCTTGTGATGTATTACATGATAATGCTGGAATCTCTATATCCTTAGTAGCTGTATATTCTTTACCACCAAAGGTAACTTTTGCTGTATATGTCCTAATTCCTTTAGCATCACATGTAGCATCCTTGGTTATCTTAGAAGACATAATTCCAGATAAACTTTGTGTATCATCACCTTTTTCACACTTGAATATAGCTTTTGCCGTATTATCATTCGCCCATTCCCATGTTGGTTCACCATAGCTGTGAACATGTTTTACTTTGATTGTTAATTCCTTACTTACACTACCTGCATCATTGCTTGCAGTTACAGTAAATAAATAATCACCTGAAGCTGTGGGTGTACCAGTAATTGTTCCTTTTTCTGATAAAGTTAGACCTTCTGGAAGAGAACCTGTTACACCCCAGTTGATTGGATCAGAACCAGTAGCTGTAAGAGAAGCAGAGTATTTTTCATTTACTTTTCCTTCAGGTAAAGATTCGGTTGTGATAGATGGAGCATAAATGACCTTTCCATTAACTTCACCTGTCAAAGCACCACCATTCTCAACAATGATAGTACCACTATTAGTTAAATTATTATTACTTTGAAGAGAAGATCCATTTGGAACTCTCAAGGTTTCATCCTGGTTAATCGTAATACTTTCATTCAAGGTCACATTGCCGTAGACGGTGCCGCTCTTGTCGTCAAAGACAATGCCGCTGCTATTATTACCCGTTGGTGTCGGCGTAGGAAGCGTTTCCGAAGTTCTTGATGCACTGATCCCGCCATTTCTGGCGTCCACAATGGCATGATCGGTGATGGTCAGGCTGGTGGTGGCACCGGTGGCTTGAGACGATCCCACATAAAACCATATCCCATTACTGCTTCCGGTGCCGCTGGCGGTCAGGTTGCCGCCGTCGACGGCAATAGAGATATTCGGGGAGTTGGTAGCGTACATGCTGGACATCACATAGACGCCGGCGGCATAATTGCCATTGGTGCTG
>CALVCO010000005.1 GCA_944326095.1 uncultured Erysipelotrichaceae bacterium
ATCTTTTTTAAGCAAAAAATGCAATTCATCTCACTACTTTTAGAAGTAGGAGAATTCTTGCATATGTTTTAGTTAAAGTATACTTATAACCAATAAAAAACGCCATTTAAAATGACGTTTATAAACTTTGATAATATTCTTTAACCACTTCAACAATTGCATCATCAGTAAGCTTATAAGCTTTTAATAATTCTTTATAGCTACCTGATTGAGCAAATTCATCTTGAATACCAATACGACGAACTTGAATTGGATGTTTCTTACAAGCAACTTCACAAATTGCACTACCTAAACCACCAACAACACTATGTTCTTCAGCGGTAATTATATAATCATGTTGTTTTAAAACTTCTACTACTCCATCTTCATCCAATGGCTTGATGCAACTAACATCAACTACTGTAGGTTCCATATCTAATTCTTTTAAAGCTGGAACAGCACGCATACATTCTTGAACCATTAGACCAGTTGCAAAAATCGCAACTTTTTTACCACGATTCAATATATTAATCTTACCTACTTCAAACTTAGTATTTTCATCAAAGAAATTTTCTACTGCCGAACGTCCTAAACGCACATAACAAGGTTTATCATCATTTGCTATATGTTTGATAATTGCCTTAGTTTCCCATTCATCACATGGACAAAACACACGCATTTGAGGAATAGCACGCATAATAGCTAAGTCTTCTGTAGCTTGATGACTAACACCATCTTCACCTACACTTATACCACCATGTGAACCACAAATTTTTACATTTAATTCAGGATAAGCAATAGAATTTCTAATTTGTTCCCAGCAACGACCAGTCGCAAACATAGCAAATGAACTAGCAAATACCGGATGTCCACTAGCAGCTAATCCCGCTGCTACACCAATCATATTTTCTTCAGCAATTCCGATATTGAAAAAACGTTCTGGTGCAACTTTTTTAGCCATTGCTGTTTTGGTAGAACCTGATAAATCCGCATCTAAAACTACGATTTTCTCATTTTCTTGTACCAATTGTTGCAATTGCTCACCATATGCTTCTCTTGTTGCCTTTGCCATTAATCATTTGCCTCCAATTCTTTTAATGCTTGTGCTAGTTGTTCTTCATTTGGTGCAACCCCATGCCAACCAGCATTATTTTCCATAAAGGAAACACCTTTTCCCTTAATTGTTTTTGCTAGAATCATCGTTGGACGATCTTTACACATCCTCGCTCT
The DNA here is from genome assembly GCA_944326095.1 of uncultured Erysipelotrichaceae bacterium. Taxonomy (GTDB): domain Bacteria; phylum Bacillota_I; class Bacilli_A; order Erysipelotrichales; family Erysipelotrichaceae; genus JALEVB01. The sequence goes on from CALVCO010000005.1 coordinate 1,210, forward strand.
AGCAAATGCATCATTTATTTGTATAAAATCATGCCCATCAATACATATAACATTCCAACCAAATGCTGCAAATTTTTGATCAATTGGGCAAGGATTCATAACATCTTGAACATTCCCGTCAATTTGTAAACCATTAAAATCGACAATAGCGCACAAATTATCCAATTTATAATGAGCCGCACACATTGCAGCCTCCCAAACTTGGCCCTCTTCACATTCACCATCACCTAATAAAGCATAAACACGATTATCATTATGATCAACCTTATTAGCAAGCGCCATACCCACAGCAGCAGAAATACCTTGTCCTAATGAACCAGTAGACATATCTACACCATCAACTGATTTCATATTAGGATGCCCTTGTAATTTAGAATTCAATTTTCTAAAAGTTAATAAATCCTCATGCAATAATCCCTTTTCTGCTAATGTAGCATATAAGCAAGGTGAAGCATGTCCTTTAGACAAAACAAAACGATCACGATTAGTACTGCTAACATTCGATGCATCAATATTCATCTCTTCAAAATATAAAACCGTTAAAATTTCTGTAGCACTAAGTGATCCACCTGGATGTCCACTTTTTGCATTTGCAACCATCTTAACAATATTTTTACGAATATTATTTGCATGTTTTTTTAAGTTATTCATACTTACCTCTTTCTAAAATCGTCTAAATTCTATCATATTAAAGCATATTAATAAATATAAAAATGAAAAAAGACCTCAATTGGTCTTCTTTCATAATTTATAAGGGGATATAGTTATTTGATTATTGCAGGGGAGGCAATAATTCCAAGGATTATTATCTTCCTTGTGCCATTATAATACCAATAAACCTTATTTAAAATATGGTAATATTATGTAAAATTATGTGATATTTTTAGTCACATATATATCCTTTAGCTTGAAGTCTTTGCATTAGCTCATTTCCATCTCTACTAATATCCAATAAAGCTAAACCAGCATCATCAACATTTTCTACATCGATATATAAATCACTAATAATTCTATCGTCATCCAAGTAAATATTAGCCCTGATACCTGAAATATTATTATAAAGATCATCCAATTGTTGCATATAATCATCTACATTAGAAGTCATATTAGCTATTACATCTAAATGTGAACTTTGAATCATATGCAAACTAAGCACTTTTCCATTTTCAATAATAATGTCATTAACAATACTACTAGTACCATTATCAAAAATACAACTTCCATTATATTGTTGATAATCTTCTTGCATAAAATCAAATAATGATAAATCAACATCTACATCATCATAATTATAATCAGCCTTCTTTTGATAATTATGATATTCACCATCAACCAAATAATCAATCAATACATCTTCACTAACAATTTTATCATCTACAATTTGATAATTAAAATTATTATCAATTATTTCACCATCAATACTAAGCATATTTAAAATCAAATCATCTTTAACTTTAAAACTAAGTTTACCATCTTTAAAATTATAATCCAAAATATCCTCATTTTTTAAATCATAAGGCAATAATAATTGATATAAACTATCATATTCATCATAGCTATATAAAATATCATCATCAACTAAAAAAGAAATACCATCTTTAGAAATTAACTTACTACTACTATTTTCATTGATAATTTCAATAGTAGACCCTTCATCATTTCGTGCAAAGGCATATGTAAAATCAACTTCAATATCATTATCATCAACATTAACACTTGAATAAATATTAACATTACCTTGAATATTTCCTTTCAAGCTATTATCACGATATAATTCAAATTTTTTATCAGCTACACACCCACTAAGCAACAATAGTAAAACAATTAAAAGTTTTTTCACTTTTCTTGTGCTCCCTCAAAAATATCAATAATCCACTTTGGATCAACACAAGCAAAAAAAGGATCATCCAACTTAAAAAGATCAGGATATTGACTCATTTCCTCAACTAATCCTTCATATGGAGTCATCGTTGTTATAGCCTTATCATCTAATTCAATTTTAATCTTCAAAATATCATCATCATATCCTTGATAATATACGCCAGTAACATCTTCTGGTTTACCTTTATTTTGAATATAATCGATAAAACTATCATATTTTGCAAATTCTACCGCTCTATCATCTAATCCTTCATCCAAAATTTCTATTTTTTCTATAAAGCTACCAATATCTTTTACCCAACGTAAAACATAGCCTTTATCTAATAATAATTTAAATTGTTCATTTGTTGGTATAGGAGAGCTTTTCAAATAAACCATAAATTTCTTTTGTGGATCATGATATAAACTATCATAACAAGCCATAAAACGATAATGACATTTATCACACTCAAAGCGAAAAATATCACCAGCCAAAACTTGTCTTTTTAAATCATCATCATCTTTAACATTAACACTCTCATAAAAAGTTAAAGTCAATTCTTTACCACAATGGGGACATTTAAATACTCTTTGGGTCTTCTTATACATAATTTCCTCAACATTTATATTTTTCTTTATTCGCAATACGAACTTTAATTTCTTCTAAAGTTTCTTCAATTTTACTAATCAATAATCTTTCCAATTCATCTTCAGCTTGTACCAATTCACCATCGGCATTACTAATTACCACTTCTTCTTTACGCAAAGCCAAGATGATTTTTTCACCATCAAAAAATGATGGAAAAATATTAAACAAATCATCTTTTTTAATATTATTTTCTTCATCATCCTCAATTGCTTTAGCTAATACAATACCTGGAGTACTAGCTTCTACAATACGCAAAGAAACTATACGCGCTTTTTCTAAATCTAAAAGTTGCGCTTGAACAATATCTGGATAATTGATATCTCTAAATTCATCAAAAAAAGGCATCCTTCTAGCAATATGCAAACTATCATCATTACTTAAAGGTTCTTTTAAATTTAAGAAGTTTTCACATTTTTCTTTTGCAGCTCTACTAGGAACAATTTCTACAAATGGATAATTTAACATTTGACTAGCATCATAAGCTTTAAGCATCGTCGCTTTTTCTAAGCCTTTAGTACAATTTTCAACATCGTTACCTATAGCTAAAACATGAAAGCTCAATTTACCAAATTCATCACAAAAGCCATAACAAAGCATGTAGCAATCATCTTCTGCTACATCAACTTTATCTTTAACATCTTCCGTTAAAAAATCAACTTCAAATACTAAATACTTTTCTAAATAATCTTTTAAACTATATTTATTTTTCATACTTGAATTATAACACACCTCAAAAAAAGAAGCACTCTAAATAAGCACTTCTAGTCATTACTACTATGTCCCATAATTTGTAAGACATATAAGAAAATATTAATAAAATCTAAATAAAGGTTCAAAGCACTAATAATGCTATATTTTTCAGCAATTTCTCCACTATTAGCTAAATAATAATAGTTACGCTTAATCATTTGCATATCCCAAGCTGTAAGACCTAAGAATAAAGCAATTCCCAAAAAGCCCATTGCTGAACCACCAAAGTGGAAAAACATATTTAATACTTGCATGATTAATAAAGCAATCAAGCCACCCATAAACAAACCAGAAAACTTAGTTAAATCAACTTTTGTTGTTCTACCAATAATAGCACAGCATCCAAATAAAACTGCAGCATATAAGAAAGCAACAAACACATTACCAATACCATATACTAAAGGTAAAGTACCAAAAGTAATACCATTGATAACACAATATACATAGAAACATACTCTTGCACTACCAATAGACATCTTTTGTAAACGTGCAGATAAATAAATAACAATTCCAATTTGGGCGATAAGTAATAACCATACTGCCAAAGTATTAGTATATAAAATTCTAGCAATAAAGCCTCCACTCATCAAATCCATAAAGCAAAAATAAGCAATTGCAGCAGTAATAAGCATACCTATTGCCATTGTGCCAAATACTTTATTTATATATTTTCTTAGACCTTCTTGTCCAAAACTATCGGTATAATATTGACTCATAATAATTCCTCCTTATTAAGTGATTTTATTTTATATCATTTAAAATGATTGTCAATCGTCAAACATCACTATTTGTCTATTAATGTTCTTACACAAACACTAGCTGCCAATATCCCAGCACTAGATGGAACAAATACCATGCTAGCCAAAGGAAAACGTTCCTTACGATTATCTCCTTCTTTTTCCATTACCATATGTTTAAAAGGTATTTCCTGGGAAAAGATTACTGGAATCTTGGTAGTTATTCCTTCCTTCTTACATAAATTACGCATAATTTTCGCAACCGGATCATAGCTAGTTTTATCTAGGGTCGTATAAATTAATTTGGAAGGATCCAAACGATTAGCCATACCCAAAGACATTACAAAAGGTATTTTTGAAGCTAAACAATATTTAGCCAAAATAAGTTTACTAGCCATAGTATCAATCGCATCAATCACAAAATCAGCACCATCTAAAAGATGAATACTACTTTCATCAAAAAAACAAGCCATAGTTTCAACATCACATGAAGCATAACTTCGAATTCTTGAAGCCATCTGTTCTACTTTACTCAAACCAATATTAGCATAATTACTCATCAATTGACGATTTAAATTTGTAATATTTATCTCATCTTTATCAATGATGACAAGTTTACCTATACCACTGCGAGCCAAGGCTTCACAAGCATAGGAACCAACACCCCCACAACCTACTACGACTACCTTACTATTTCGCAATTTTTCTAGTTTTTTGTCACCAATTAACAATCTTGTTCTTTCAAATTCTTCCATCTAGCCATTCCTTTATCAAAATATACATATCATTTATAGCTTTATCATCTAACATATTTACCCAATGCACATTCAATTGATTATTAAACCAAGTATATTGTCTTTTTGCAAAATTACGCGAACACTTTTGAATTTCACCAATTACTTCTTCTTCACTTTTTTTATTAACAAAATAATCTTGCCATTGACGATAGCCAATACCTTTCATAGGTTGATTATCAAAAGTAGCACCATTAGCCAATAAATTAGTTACTTCTTCTTTTAAACCTTCTTTAGCCATCATTAAGACCCTTTGATTAATTCTTTCATAAAGGATAGTTCTATCCATCGTACAGCCAATAATTAAAGCATCATATAACAAATGATGTTGTTGCTTAGCCTCTTTAGCACTTTTAACTTCACCATTAGCCGCAATATCCAAAGCTCTTTCTAATCTAATACGATTATTAATATGAATCTTTTGCGCACTAACCGAATCAATTTCCATTAATTTATCATATAATTCTTGATTACTAAAAGCACTATAATCACCTTTTTCCTGCTTATCTAAACTAAATTCATAATCATACAAACTAGCTTTAATATATAAACCCGTACCCCCAACAATCATTGGCAAATGATTTCTTTGGCTAATTTCATCTATATATTTTCTTGAAAGTTTTTGAAAATCATAAACACTATAGTTATCATGCACATCCAGACAATCAATGGCATAATGCTTTATTCCTTGCATATCTTTAATCTTCCCACTACCAATATCAAAACCTTTATAGATTTGAATGGAATCACCACTAATGATTTCTCCATTAAATTGCTTTGCTAAATGCAAGGATAAATCCGTCTTACCTACCGCTGTAGGCCCAACAATTACTAAAACTTTTTTCATCGTAAAAATTCCTTTTCCAACATTTTATCCTCCAATAAAATAAAGGTAGGACGTCCATGAGGACACTCATAAGGCTGATTACACTTAGCAAGTTGAGCAACCACCTCATTCATCTCTTCAATATTTAAGATACGATTAAAGCGAATAGAAGCATGACAAGCCATTGTAGCAATCTGTTTCTTTTGAATAACTTGTCTTTTTTGCATATTTTCATTTTTAAAATAATCAATTAAATCCATCAACAATCTTTCTTCATCAATTTTTTCCATCCAATATGGCACACTACGAACTACTAAGCGATCATCACCAAATGCTTCAAAAACAATCTTAAACTCTTTAACCTGTTCATTTAGTTCATCTAAACGATCAACGATATCCCTGCTAACTCTTAAACTAATAGGAACTAACAAATCCATCATTGGTCCTGGTCTATCTAATTTTTCTAAAATTTGTTCATAATGAACACGCTCTTGAGCTGCATGTTGATCAATGATATATAAACCTTTTTCTCCTTGCGCCAAAATGAATTTACCATGCATTTGGCCAATTATACTCATATTTGGAAAATTTTGTTGTGTACTAACAACTTCATCAAAAACATTTACTATTTCATCTTTTTTATCATCTAAATATACAGGTGGAATATATGGACTTTCTTCTTCTTTAACTTCTAAAATTTTATCATCTAAGCTTTCAAATAAGACTGGTTCTTCTACCACTACTTTTTCTTTAGGTCTAATAATATCCCCCACAAATACATTCATATGCTTTTGTAATGTCTTACTCAACACATCTTGAATCAACAATTCTAATTGAGTCTGTTTAGATAAACGAACTTCCCATTTACTAGGATGAACATTAACATCTACAATCTTACTATCCATAGAAATATTTAAAATAACAATAGGAAAGCGTGAAGGTGCAATATAATCATGATAAGCATCTACTACCTTAGTAACTAAACGATGATCCTTAATTATCCTATTATTCATAAATATATTTATACTATTCTTATTTGATTTAGAAAATTGAGGATGAATCAAATAGCCACTAAGTTGATAATCAAAATCCTTACCATCAATTAAAAAAGCTTGTTTAGCTACTTGTTTACCATATACTTTAAAAATAACTTCTAATAAGTCATTACTACCACTACTAGCAAATATATTTCTTCCATCACTATTCAAGCTAAAGGCAATACCTGGATAACTAAAAGCAAATTTAATAATGATATCACTAATCAAACTAGCCTCATATGCCCCACTACGCAAATGTTTCAATCTAGCTGGAGTCTTATAAAATAAACCACTAACTTTAATGGAAGTTCCTTTATTGGCACTAGCCTTACTCATGCCAATATTTTGACCATATTCCATTTTTAAACAATTTGCCCCTTGTCCATCATTACTAATAATTTCCACCTTAGCAACTGAAGCAATTGATGGCAAAGCCTCTCCTCTAAAGCCTAAAGTAGATATATTCCACAAATCATTAGCTTTAATAATCTTACTTGTAGCATGTCTTTCAAAAGCCATTAAAAGATCATCTTGATCCATGCCTTTACCATCATCTACAACTTCAATTTGATCAATACCACCATTGATAATATTGACTTCAATATGCTCACTCTTAGCATCTATGGCATTTTCCACCAACTCTTTAACGATGCCCATCGGTCTTTCAACGACTTCTCCAGCAGCAATCATATTAGTCAATTGCGCATCTAATTTATGTATAATTCCCATAACAACACCTTCTTTTTCAAAAAAAGTTGTGGTCTTTCCACAACTTCATTTTATGGCAAGTAATAACAAAGCACTGTATCCTTAATCTTAAACCAATAGTGCAAACGTAACATCCAAACTTCATCTTCAGGGCCAATGATTCCCGCAACAATCAATTTGATTAATTCACTCTCAGTATAAGGACCTTCTTTTTGGCCATTACTACGATAATACCAAACTCTCTCCATGAATCAATCTCTCCCTTCATTCAGCTTCTGGACTGCTTGTTGCACAAGCACCATTTTGTGGTTGTTGACCATCTGGACATAAACAACCTTCAGTATAGTTTTTATATGTTGTACCTTCTATAGCACATGCTCCTTCAATGGTTATTTCTGTATTGCTATTTACTATATAATCAGCATTTGGATCATAACTAGCCGCATTAATACGATAACTATTAATATTATAATTAGGAATAGTTATATTCGCATTTAATTTAATCGAAGAGCCACTAGTAACACTAGAAGAATTAATTACATTACCATTTTGATCTTTATAAGTAATAGTAAAGCTAGGAATTGTATGCGTATAAGTATAAGTTCTAGCATCACTATTTTCATACTTTCCTGTACCATTAGCCACTACACTAATCGTATAATTATTGCCACTTGCAAACTTACTAGCTTCAACCATAATTTCCGTACTGCTAGTAATTTCACTATAGTTATCTACATCAACACTTACAGTATAACTTGAAGCATTAGCCACAGAACTCCAGCTAATCTTCACATAATTGCCATCAATTGCTGCCGAAATATTATTAACCATAGCTAATTTTTCCTTAGGTGATTGATAAGTATATTTAATTGAACCAACTTGTGAATCACTATAATTATCATTTCCTAAAGCAGTAATATTAATAGTATAAGTAACACCCTCACTAAAAGATGAAACTTCCATCGACTTAGTATTAGCATTCAACTCTTCTTTAATACCTAATTCTGGAATTTCAAAATTATATCTTCGAGCATTCGCAACCGCATCCCAACTAAAAGTTACATTATTTCCTTCTATAATACCTTTAATATTTGTTGGAGTATCTAAGGTATTAGTATTAGCCACATAATTAAATTCAAATTCACTAGGTTCACTTGGTTCAAATTCATCATCACTATAAGCTGTAATTGTAACAACATAGCTAGTACCATCTACAAATTTACTAGCATCCACACTCAAAGAATTTGTAGCACTATTAACATTATAATTATCACTAGTATTAATAGCTACTCGATAATGATCAGCATCCTGTACAGCATCCCAAGTAAAGTTTACTTTTTTAGCACTAATAGAAGCATTCATATTTTGAACACTATTTAATTGATTAGCCCCACTTTTTTCTACAAAGCGATTATTTGCAGCATTCCCATAGCCATAACATGCTCCATTACTATCACAAGCTACAAAATAATCACCAAAAGCACTAACATATCTAACATTAGTAAAATCATCTTGAACACCAACAAATTCTTCATTGCCACTTATAATCAAAGTGCCATCATTTTCTAAGCCAATTACATAATCTTGACCAATTGCTACATCAATAATACCTTTCCAAGAACTAGTATCATAAGTCTTACCATAGGTAGTTACCGTACCATCTTTTTTCAAAACAATAGCGGCATCTTCATAAGTAACAATTTTATTAACATCTTCTAAACCATCAACGCTATTAACAAAGCTACCACTACCATAAGCATATAATGTTCCATTACTATCGATTGCTAATGTCTCATTTTTACCAGCAAATACTTTTTCAAATTTTATATCTTGGTCAGTTATATTACAAGCCGCTTCATTACCCACACATTGTAAATTACCTTCACTATCGATTGCTACCACATGATTATCCCCAGCTGCAACCATAGTTATATCTTGTAATTGTTCAACATCTAAACTATTAGAAACCTCTACACTACCATCGCTTTTAAGCCCTACAATAAATTTATCATAAGCACTAATTTGTACAACATCACTCATATTAATATTGACATTATCACCAGTAAATTGCACATTTTTATTATCTTGTAAAAAAGCACTATAGTTAGATGTAGTAACTAAACGATTAGTATTACTTAAACCATTATTAATAGTTGTTGAACTATTTTTAAAGAATAACATCCAAACTAAAAAAGCCACTACAATAATCGCAACAACCCCTGCTCCAATAACTAAAGGCAAATTACGATTCTTCTTTTTTTGATTACTAGGCATATTAGAACTATTTTTAGGCACATCCTTATCATCTTTAACTACCTTAGTAACCATCGTCTTAGCCAAATTATCTTCATGAGTATCATATTCTTTATCACTATCTGTAATAATAGGCGCAACAATAGTATCCCCCAAATTATTAGGAATAGTCTTAGGTTCATCATGCATAACCATTCTAGTCGTTTTTACTAAATCATCATCGTCATCTGGTTCATCTATTGCCTCTTCCACATTATTTAAAAAAGGAATTTCGATACTTTCCTCTATTTCTGGAAGATCAATATCAACAGTATTTATCAACATTTCATCAAAAGTCAAACCAAAGATATCAGCCAGTTCTTCTAATTGTGCCAAAGAACACATTGCATTACCATTTTCAAAAGCTATATATTCATTAATGCTAACATGCAATTTTTTAGCCATATCTTGTTGCGAATAATTGAAATGTTTTCTTAAAATAATTAATTTACTAGGTAAACAACTCTTCATAAACATTCCTCACTTATTACCATTTTAACCTTTTTCATCTATTAAAGCAAATAAAAGCGCACGACTAATCGTGCGCCCTTCGACTTTTGTTAGCAATTAATTTAATTATTTAATGTTAGCAAAGTATTTGATTGTTCTAACCATTTGGCTAGTATATGAATTTTCATTATCATACCATGCAACAACTTGTACTTGATATGTATTATCATCAATCTTAGTAACCATTGTTTGAGTTGCATCAAATAATGAACCATATGTAATACCAATGATATCACTAGAAACTAGTGGTTCTTCAGTATAACCGAATGAATCATTAGAAGCAGCTTTCATAGCAGCATTGATTCCTTCAACTGTAATATCTTTACCTTCAACAACTGCAACTAAAATAGTTGTAGATCCTGTAGGAACTGGAACACGTTGAGCTGAACCAATTAATTTACCATTTAATTCAGGAATTACTAAACCGATAGCTTTTGCAGCACCAGTAGAGTTAGGAACGATGTTAACTGCACCAGCTCTAGCTCTTCTTAAATCACCTTTTCTATGAGGTCCGTCCAAAATCATTTGGTCACCAGTATAAGCATGAACAGTAGTCATGATACCAGATTTGATTGGTGCATATTTGTTTAATGTATTAGCCATTGGAGCTAAGCAGTTAGTTGTACAAGATGCAGCTGAAATAACCTTATCATCAGCAGTTAATACACCTTCGTTAACACTATAAACGATTGTAGGTAAATCATTTCCAGCAGGAGCTGAAATAACTACTTTTTTAGCACCAGCATTGATATGAGCCATTGCTTTTTCTTTCTTAGTATAGAAACCTGTACATTCAAGAACTACATCAACATCAAGTTCTTTCCAAGGTAACTTAGAAGCATCTGCTTCTTTATAAATTTTAATTTCTTTGCCGTCAACTGTGATAGAATCTTCACCTGCTACAACTGTATGTCCTTCATAACGACCTTGAGCTGTATCATATTTTAATAGGTGAGCTAACATTTTAGGATCAGTCAAATCGTTGATAGCTACTACTTCATAGCCTTCTGCACTAAACATTTGTCTGAACGCTAAACGTCCAATTCTACCAAAACCATTAATTGCTACTTTTACATCTGCCATTTTAAAATTGCCTCCTTATATAGCAATTAAATTATAAAATCATATGCCTCAATTGTCAATTGTGAAAATCTTATTTATTGCTAAAAAAGCCATAGCATTTAGCTATGACTTTAAACTATTCAACTACTGTAACTGAAGTAATATGAGGATTAACTCCTTCATACCAATATAAGAAGCCTTCCATATCAATTGTTTGACCAATTTCTAAATTTTTAACAGCTTCATAAACTTCTGTTGTATTATCACAAAGATAAGATTCAATAACAAATGTATAAGTATTTCCATTATATGATGCATTGAAATACAAATCATCACCATCAGTACCAGAACCATCCCAGTTATACAAATAAGCAACATCAGCTCCACTATCATCTTGACCAGCTGCTTCAACAGTCATACCTGTAAAAGTAACTTTTTGATTTTGATGATCAATTAATTCTTCACTAGCTAATAATTCAGTAACATCAATAGGTTCAGCTACATAAGTATCGCCACCTTCAACAAATTCAAAAGTACCATCCATGATTTCGATTTCACCAGACCATTCAGCCTTATAACCAGTAACACGAATCTTAGTACCAACTTCTAATTTGTCATAATCTTCTTGGGAACAAGCCATATTATAAACAAAATATGCTCCTTCTGGAGATTGAGTATAAATGGTTGCTGTATCTTCCCACCAAGATTGTTTAGCTTGAACATATGTTTCAATAGTTACTTCCGTATCTAAATCAGCTGCCATATATTCTTCATAACTCATAACTGTAACATCTGTACTTTCACTAGTAGCTGGTGCACTTGTTTCAACTGTTGCTTCAGTAGTTGCTGGTGCACTAGTTTCAGTTGTTGTAGTTTCTTGGCTACTACAAGCACTCAAACTTAAAATCATCATTGCTCCTAATGCCAAAACCAATAATTTCTTCATTTTCCCTCTCCTTAATCTTTCGTTTTAATTATAATCAATAATTAGCTAAAATCAATGCTTAGATGCCTTTTTTTGATATAAATTATAAACAAAACCACCAATAATACCACACCAAATCAAAGCTAAACTAATTAACATAATTTTCATCGATGTAGGAAGTGGTCCTAAATCCTTATGAACATCACCAGCATTTATCTCATCTAAATGATATAAACCACTAACCTCTTCAAACAATTCATCAAAATAATTATCATCAACATTCTGATTTCTACGCACAGATTTTACTGTTTCTTCAATTAATTGACCAGCAGTATCACGAAGTGAAGTAGAACCATTAAATACTGGAGTAATAAAAGTATTTTCTACATTGTCTAACAAGATTTTAGTCGCATCTATCTTAATATCATAATGAAGATCATTATCTATACCACCATCTTGCAAATATTGTTGATATACTTCATCTTCTTGCGCTATTGTCGTAACTGGAATATATCCTTCTGTTTGCGCATAGGCAATCTGAATATCATTAGTCAATAAATATTGCAAAAATAACCATGAAGCTAATACTTCTTGAGGATCTTCTTTATTAAAAATACAAATTGAAGGACCTTGAGAAATCATTTTAGGATTTTCTACATCCACCTGAGGTATCGGCATAACTACCGTCTCAAAATCAACCAAAGCATCCTCACTAATATCAAGAAGTGGCGCATCTGGTCCCATCCAAGTAGCCCCAGCTGTTGAATCAATCGCAAAGATACATTGGCCAGCATTTAAGAAATTTGCAGGATATCCAGAAATCTTAAAAGTAGAAAATGCTCTAGTTTGTGCATGTTCACTAATCGTCTTTAAAAAATCCCTAGTCGTATCATTAAATATTAAAACTTCACCATTTTCATTACTATAGCCTGCATTAGCTTGGGCTAAATATTGAATCATCATATTATCCGTAGACTTATAAATAAAAGGTATCATCACTTGTTGACCATTGACTAAAAAATTACCATTTTCATCTTTAGCCATTGCCGCCTCACTTACTTCCCAAATAAAATCCCAAGTAAGCTTTTCAGGTAATGTAAAACCAAGTTTTTCTACATAAGTCTTATTGATATAACAAACTTCACTAGAACGCATAAATGGCATAGCATAGTAATGACCATCTATTTTACCTTCTTCTAAATATTTAGTTACCATTTCATCTTTAGTAGCGCTACTAAAAGCTAACTCTTCACTACCTAAACCATACTTATCATCAAGAATCAAATCATCCAAAGGAACTACAACATTATCACCAGTTAAATAAGTTGTTATATGATCAGGATAACTAATACAAATATTAGGAGTAGTATTCGTAGCTATATTAGTTATAACATCATTATAAATTTTGCCATAGTCCGTATATAAGCGTAAATTAATCTTAATATTAGGATATAGTGCCTGAAAATCCTCTATAGCCTTTTTATAAATATCAGTCTGTGTCTTATTAGTATCATTTTTAGCCCAAAAAGTAAGCTCATACTCCCTACTTGTGTCAAATGTATCTGGAACACTAAAACTAACCGTCTCTCTATTACCATGACAACCACTCATAAATAAGACTAATACTAAGGTCAAAATCAATTTTAACAATCTCATCCTTTGATTCCCCCCTTAGCAAGCCCTGACATAATCTTCTTTCTAAAGACTAAAAATAAGATAATTAAAGGAATAGAAATAACAACTACTGCTGCCATCATCGCTGGAATATTCTCTCTACCAAAACCATTCTCTCTTATTTCTTGAATACCATTAGAAACTAAAAAATAAGCAGGATCATCCGTAATCAATCTAGGCCAAACATAAGAATTCCAACATTCAATAATCTTTAAGATAATAATGGTAATCAATGTAGGTTTACAAATAGGAATCATCACTTTAAACAAATATTTCAAATCCGATGTACCATCCACCTTAGCCGCCTTATATAATTCATCAGGAACTTGTTCAAAAGCTTCCTTCAATAGATAAATATAAAAAACCGAAGTAACTGAAGGCAATATCAAACCCAAAAAAGTATTACGCATTCCCCAATTAGTAATCGTAACAAAATTAGTAATAACTACTAATTCACTAGGAATCATCATCAAAGCCAAAAATAAAGTAAAAACAATATTTTTTCCCCTAAATTGTAAACGCGCAAAAGCATATGCTGCCAATGTAATCACTATTACCATTAAAGCAGTAGTAACAATCGCAAATATAACCGTATTTAATAAATAATTATCCAAAGGAACAGCCGTAAAAGCTTCTCTATAATTTTCAAGTGTAGGACTCAAAGTAATAAACTTAGGCACATATTCCGCATTATAAGCCCCATATTCCTTAATGGAAGTAAGAATCATCCAATAAAAAGGAAATAAAACAATAAGTGCCCATATACTAAGCATAATATAGGTAAAAATTTTCAGTATTCTATCTTTTCTTTGCAACTTTAATTGCTTCATTTTAAAATCGTCATTCACAATTACTACCTCCTAATAATGCACATACTTCTTACTTACTAAAAGATTGATGCAAGTAATCGTCAATACGATAACAAATAAAATTATTGCTGCACTAGATGCATAAGAAGGATAACCACCACTAGTACCATATAACATATCATATACATAACCAACAATAGTATTCATACCACTAGCATTCAAATTAGTACCAAATAAAGCTATCGCATCACTATAAGCCTTAAAAGCCCCGATAAAGCCGGTAATAACCAAATAAAATAACATAGGTGAAATCATCGGCAAAGTAATCTTACTAAATATTCTCCACTTTGAAGCTCCATCAATTTTAGCAGCCTTATAATAATCCTCATTAACTGAAGCTAAAGCTCCCGTCAAAACTAAAATCTTAAAAGGCAAAACCGTCCAAATTGTATAAAAACATAATACAAACATCTTTGCCCAATAAGGCCCATTAATAAAATCAATACTAGAAATGTCAAACAAACTTAAAAACATATTAACTAAACCAATGCTATATTCCGTTTTTTGAAATAAAATCATAAAAACTAAACCAACAGCCAAAGTATTAGTAACATAAGGCAAAAAATAAATTGTTTGATACAAATTACGCAAAGCCTTAATTGAACTCAAACCCAAAGAAATAATTAAAGCCAATATCGTCGAAATAGGTACCGTAATAATAACTAAGATAAAAGTATTTTGTACTGCCTGAATAAAATAAGGATCATGCAAAACATATTCATAATTATAACTACCAATTCCCGTATATGTCTGCGATGCAAAATTATAACTCTCTTCCAAAGAATAAATAAATACATCAAAAAGTGGATAAACCAAGAAAACAATCAAGAAAATTAAAGCAGGCAATAAATATAACCAAGCTTTATAACTATGCCTATTCATCATTTAGCCTTCTTTCATCAACTTTATCAAAGATAAAAACTTTATTTCTCTTCAATTTAAAATGAATATCTTCTTTAGCCAATTTCGCAATATCTTCTCCTTGAACTAAAGCTCTAAATGTCTTAGTCACACAAGCATCATTATTCGCAACTACACTAATCTCTCTACCCATTACCTCAAGGCTTTGCTTATTTGCAATAAAACTACCATTATCATCAACAATAAAACCCTCAGGTCTAATGGCTACAATAACATCTTGATTATTAATTTTATAACCATCTAAAACTTTCTGATTCAAAATATATAAACCACCATCAATTATTTTGCCTTCAAAAACATTAATAGGTGGATTACCCAAAAACTTTGCAACAAATAAATTAATTGGATTATCATAAACTTCTTGAGGTCTACCAACCTGTTGAATCTTACCATCTTTCATAACTACAATTTGATCAGAAATACTCATAGCCTCTTCTTGATCATGGGTAACAAAGATAGTAGTAATCTTCGTAGCCCGTTGAATCTTACGAATCTCTTCTCTAGTATTTAAACGCAAACGCGCATCAAGATTACTAAGTGGTTCATCTAATAATAAAACATTAGGCATCTTAACCAAAGCCCTAGCAATCGCCACTCTTTGTTGTTGACCCCCAGACAATTCCTTAGGTTTACGCTCCAATAAATCACTAATTTGCACCAAATTAGCCACATTATTTAATCTATCTTCCATTTCCTTTTTACTAAGCTTTTTTTCTTTCTTTAAGTTTTCTAAAGGAAATAAAATATTCTTTCTAACACTCAAATGCGGATATAAAGCATAATTTTGAAAAACCATACCCACCTGTCTTAATTCAGGAGGCATATTAGTAACATCCTCATCGCCAAAATAAATTTTACCCAATGAAGGCTCCTCCAACCCACACAACATATTCAAGGTCGTACTCTTTCCACAACCACTAGGGCCTAATAAACCAATAAGTTCACCATCAGGTATAACTAAATTAAAATCATCTACTGCCTTTACTTCTTGTCCATTTTTACCACTCTTTGCAAAAATCTTAGTAACATTTTCCAGGCATATCTTCATCATTCCATCCCCTTATCTTAATTATTTCGATTATAGCTTTTTTTCCTATATTTCTCAAGAAAGTGCTTATCATTTAACTCAAAATTAAAAAAGTATGCATTTTTTTGCATACTAATCAATACTTGATAAGGTCTTAATCCCAAAGATGAAATAAATGATATGAAATATCCAAACGATTGATAAAACTATTTGTCCGATTAATACTTTATGCATCATGGCAAACCCTATAGCCATCAATATGGTAACTGTAATCATAATTCTAACTTTTGCCCTTTTTGTCATACCCTTGCCAGCCACAAATGATTCAAGATTATCTTTATATAATTTTGTAGCAATAAACCAATCATGTAAGCTATCAGAACTACGCGCAAAACCATATAAAGCAAGCATCAAGAAAGGGAAAGCTGGTAACAAAGGAACTACTGCCCCAATTGCCCCTAAAACTAGACCTATAAAACCTAAACACAAATAAAATATCTTCTTCATAATTATCCTTTCAATGTATGTTTAATTACTAAAATAGGATGATAGAAAAATATCCTTGGGCCACTATATCGCATTACTTTTTTAATCTTTTCGCGATATTCTTGCCTATAACAATGTATTTTACATTTTGAACAAAAAGTCTTTTGTTCCATCATCGGACATTTATCTATACGCTCATTAACATAGCTAAGCAAATCCAACTCATCTATATCATCATGTTTTTTACAATATAATTTAATCATCAAAGTCACAATAGACTTTTCTTTTTCTCTTTTTTTCGCAATATCCATAGTTAACTCAATCTTCCTGAATCAATTTCAATAATCTTGTCACAACTTTTTAAAGTAGACTTGCGATGACTAATCATTATAAGTGTTCTATCTTTAATCTTACGTAAAGAATTTAATATTATAGCCTCATTTAAACTATCTAAATTACTTGTAGGTTCATCTAATAGTAATAATTCACCATCATGCAAAAAGGCTCTTGCAAGGGCAATTCTTTGTTTTTCCCCTGAACTCAAACTAGAACCTAATTCGCTAACCATCGTATCATAGCCCTTAGGTAAGCTCATAATAAACTCATGAATATTAGCCTTTTTACAAGCATTAATTATTTCATCATCCCTAGCATCCAATTTAGCTATCTTTAAATTATTCTTTAACGTATCATGAAACAAATGAGCATCTTGAGTAACATAACTTTCCATATTACGCAAATCAATCGTATTTATATCATCAATCTTACGATTATTTATACTAATACTTCCATCTTTAACTTGCCAAAAGCGCATCAACAATTTTAATAAAGTCGATTTTCCACTACCACTTTTACCAACAATACCTAAAATACTCTTTGGTTTAACTTCTAATGATAAATCCTTTAATATCAATTCTTCATCATAACTAAAATTAATATTATTAACTTCTATTGTTCCAAAATCACAACTATGTTTACCTTCAATATCTTCAACTTCCACTTTTTCTTCTAAAATATCTAAAGTACGCTTACCAGCGGCAATAGTATTTTGTAGACCACTACCCAAATTAGCTAAAGCAATAAATGGTCCAAAGGAAGAAAATAATGCTAGAACACTAATTAAATAAGCTTCAAAATCAATCAAACCATGGCCAAATAAATATCCCCCATAAAAAAGCATTATCATATTAGCTAATAAAACTACAACATTACATAAAGAGATATTAAAAGCCATAATTTTCTTTAAACCATTTTCTTCATTATCCAATTTAATTGTAAGCTCTTTTAAATCATTTAAACGCTTATTTCCACTATTATATTGAATAATCTCTTTAATTCCTCTTAAGCTTTCTAAAACAAAACTACTAAGCTTTCCACTAAATTGACGATAAATTAAAGCCTTATTATTACTCAAATAATTCATCAACAAAGGAACTATCATACCAACAGTTATATATGAACATAAAGCCAAAATTCCTAAACCAACATGATAATGACCAATAAAAATTACCATGATAATCCCAAATGCTAAGGCAATCATAATAGGAGAAATAGTATGAGCATAAAATACTTCCAATAATTCAATATCACTAGTAATAATATTAATCATATTACCTGCATTTTTATTTTCTAATTTAGCAGGTGCTAATTTTCTTAAAGCCCCAAATACTTTATCCCTAATTAAAGCTAAAAGTTTAAAGGCAATATAATGATTACTAGCCTGCTCAATATAACGAAATATCGCTCTTAAAATAGCCAATATTAATAAAATAAATACTAAAGACCAAAAATCAATTATTCCTAATAAACCATATCCTGCCAAGATAGTAATGAAGCTAGCTGCTAAATGACCACACAACCCCAAAGTAATCGCTATTATCATATTAAGCATTAAAGGTCTAACTAATTTCAACAATTTAAACATTATGATACTAGCCTTCATAATCTTCACCATCCTCCAAAGCTTTTTGCACATTCCACATTCTTTGATAACAACCTTCAACATGACATAAATCCTCATGCTTACCCTGTTGTACCACTCTTCCTTCATCCATTACGATAATATGATCACTACCAACAACATTAGCCAAACGATGAGATATCATAATAACCATCTTTTCTTTAGCTAATTTATAAATATTCTCAATTATCAAATTCTCACTTTCCACATCAATATTCGAAGTAACTTCATCAAAGATATAAATATCCCTATTAGCCAATAAACTTCTAGCTAAGGCCAATCTTTGTTTTTGCCCGCCAGATAAATTACTACCATTTTCTTGTATTAAAGTATCTAAACCATCAGCTTCTTTTAAGAATGGTGCCAAAGAAACTGCATCTAAAACTTCCCACATCTTTTCTTCACTAATATTTTTACCCATAGCTAAATTATCTTTTACACTACCGCTAAAAATATAACTATTAGAAGCCAAATAATTAACATGTTCATGGAAAGACTTATCATCTATATCTACTAAATCTATACCATTTAATTTAATACTTCCTTGATAATCAACTAGTTGTTTACTAAGCAATAATGCTAAAGTAGACTTACCACTACCACTTTTACCAACTATTGAAGTAAGCTTATTATTCTTTAAACTAATATTAATATTTTGCAAAATAACTTTATCACTGTCATAGCCATAATTAAGATTTTCTAAGCTAAAATCACCTAATGCAAAGCTATTATTACCATTTTTAACATCGCTAGCACGCACGATTTTAATAATCTTATCACTAGCAGCCATTCCATTCATCGCAATATGGAAATAACTACCAAGAGTACGCATAGGCAAGAAAAAATCAGCCGCTAATAAAATTACCAAAATAGCTTGAAGAAGTACTATTTGCCCATCATGATAATGTTTAATTGCCAATAACATTCCAAGTGCCGCTCCTCCATATGCTACTAAATCCATAATAGAAATCGAATTAAGTTGCATAATTAAAACGCGCATGGTTATCTTACGAAATTTTTCTGCTTCAACATTCATCAATTTATGACGATATTCATCAGCTTGATATATTTTTAAAGTTGTCAAACCCTGTAAGTTTTCTAAGAAAGTATCACCCATTGTCGTATATTGATCCCAATACTTACTCAAAAGCTTTTTAGCCCACTTTTGAACTACAATAATAGAAACAGGAATAAGCCATACTCCTATCAACAAAACTAAACCAATCGTAATATCAAACTTAGCAAATATAATAAATAAAGTAATTGGTGCCAATATAGCATAGAAAAATTGAGGCAAATAAGAACCAAAATAACTCTCTAATTGTTCAACACCCTCATTTGTAACTTGCACAATTTGCGCTGTACTCAATATTTTTTCATAACGCCCTTGTAAGCCCAATAACTTTTCATATATCCTAATTCTTAATTTACCTTTAACTTGTTTAGCACTAAAATAAGTCATACGATTAGCCATATAATTAAAAATAGCTCTAAGTAAAATACAACCAACACTCACAATTAAAACCCTAAATAATAAATCATGAGTAAAAGCCCCATTAAACATACCACTCAAAAGTAAAGCAATATGATACATCATCACAATATTTACCACCAATGCCAACCATTGAAATAATACATTTAAAAATATATATTTTTTAGTTTCAGGAACTAATGCTAATAATTCTTTCTTAAACATCTTACCTCCGTTAGCTATAGCTAACCATCAATCCTTTTTAAAAGCAGCCTATTCAGCTGCATTTTTCTACATTCTAACAGAAATAGTTAGCTATGTCAAACTATGAACACTCACTCATATATAATGGTTTATTACCCAAAGCAAAAGCTTCTTCCACACTAGCTACACTAGATTGATATAAGCGATTAAATAGATCATAGTCATTAACTCTAGCCATCGTAAAACCATAACGTGTAGGAGTAACATCTTTAAAAATCCAACTAAGATTTTCTGCAGCACTAACATGCAAACGCACAATATCCCTTTGTTGTAAAGCGATTGCTAATAACTTAAGTAAGGCTTTACTATTCATATAGATACACTCTTCAACATTAACTTTAATACCATCATTAATTAATACTATATAGCCTAAAATCGTATTATTCTCATCATAATAAGCACAAATCTTACCATTTTGAGCCTTTACTTCTTGAATATAACGTCTAAAATCACTAAAATCACGCACATAAAAGCCATTAAAACGTTTAACAAAGCTACAATAAACCTTAAACATTTCATTCACACTAGGATTAAATAGACAACCATGAACACTAATTTTATCTAAATTATCCTTTGTAAATTCATAAACTTGACGATAATAAACCGTCTTAAAACCAAATTCTTCATATAATTTAGGATCATATGCTTGAATAAGAGTAACCAATTCCGTATGTTCACAACTATCTAAACAAACATCCATCAATTTATGCATATAACCCCGATTTTGAAACTTAGGCAATGTCGCAATACCCAAGATCATCGAAGCCCTAATAATTCTCCCATTTAACATTATAGCGTGAGGAATCTTATGCAAACAACTCACTGGTTTATCATCAATTTCATATACCCAACATTCATTAGGTTTAAACATCTTTTGAAAGAAAAAATCGGTATAAGCCATATTTTCTTGTGGAAAACAAATACGCCAAATATCCTTAATTCCCTTTACCATATCTTTTGTCGGTCTAATAATCACTTTCTTACACCTTCCTAATTTTATATTTATGAATCAAATATAGCGGAGCATATGCCATTTTAGCATGTCTTAGATTTTCTAAATCCAAATCATCTTCCCTATTAACAAGTTCATAATCAGCAAACTCATGAATAATTAATTGTTGTAACATTGCCTGATATAATCCTCGATAACTATCATCAGCTTTTTCAACATTTTCTTGCCACATGCGTTTAGACAAATGACTGCCAATCGCAAAAGCCTTTATCTCATTATCAATTCTAATTAAACCGCCTCGATAATCCAATTTATCTACCAGTCCTAAAATACGCTTAGCACCTTCTACTTCCGCTAATAAAAAATCTTCCTTCTTATCTTTAGCCCAATTGTCTAAAAATTTTTCACATTCTCCAACATTATATTTATCTATTCTTTCATATTGCCATCTTCCATCATATTCCTTATAAAAAGCATTTAGATGATTACGCTTCTTCTGCAATTTCTTACCCTTAAAATCTTTCAATCTTTCATTATCATAAATATAATCAAAGCTACCCGGATCTTCACTAATTGAAACATCCTTCAACAATTCTTTAACCATATCTTTTTGTTTTTCCACAAAACAACTCATCACAAAAGGTAAGCCATATCCATCAAAAATACTCTTAGCTTTTAAGATAGCTTCATTAAAATATTCATCTTTACACAAAGGCATATAGATAAACATTTCATTTTTATGCACACCAAGCAATAATAAATAATTAGCATCTAAATAATAAAATAAAGGATACCATTTCATCCACAATATCATATTAACTAAATTATGATTACTTTCTTCATATTCTTGAAGCTTTAAATAATCTTTAATCATCATAATATTAGTCATATCTATAACTTTAAAATCATTTTGTAAACATTCTTCAATGCTCATAAAATTAATTCTCCTTATTTGCCAATTGACTAATCTTTACAAAGCGATGCTTTATACCCGATTTACTAATAGGCATACCATATATTTTTTCATATTCATTACAAAGTTCATTTAAGCTCATTTCAGGATTAGCTAAACGAAGCTTCGCAACCTCTTGTAATTTAATATCAATATTTTCTAAATTTTTACCCAATTTATTAATATCCTCAAGCTGCTTTTTAGCCGCCTTTTGACTCTTCATTTCATTAGCCACTTCACAATTATCTAAACGTGTCAAAGAATTAGTAAAATCTCTACTAATACGAATATCTTCAAATTTCAACAAAGATTCACTAGCCCCAATACAACGCAAAAAATCAGCAATCTTATCCGCCATCTTAACATAAACAACATAATTATTACGACGTTTAATAATTTTGGCATGAATATAAAATCTTTCCATGATTGAAGCAATAAACAATGCTAGTTGTTCACTATTAGCCGCAACTTCCAAATGATAATCACTTTTTTTAGGTGTATTACAACTACCTGTAGCCATAAATGCTCCCGCCAAATAAGAACGGGCACAGCACTCTTTCTGCACTATTTTTTTAAGTGGTCTTTCCAAAAGAGACCTACTAGACCATAGCCCAATATCTTCCAATATAGCCGTAGCCCGATTATGAACGCGAAGTTGATAAATATTATTCTTCTTAAGATTCATTTTTTTAATAATAGCTAAATCAACATCAACACCATATAATTCTTTTATTAATTTATATATTCTTTTCGCAACTGTAGCATTTTCTGTCTTAATAGACAAAGCCAAGCCTTCACTAGAAATACTCAAAGATGAACAAAGCTGAATAATCGCCGAAAGTTGCGCTCTAATACAACATTTATTTAATTCATTATTCGCAATCTCTTGCTTTATGTCGGTAGAAAACGACATCTATAACCCTCCAATATAATCTTCCACAAAATCCTTGATTTTACCTGAGTTATGACGAATAACCTCAGCACTAAAATCTAATAAATTAGCATATATAATATTATAATCATGTTTATTTTCCACTACTTTAACTAAAGTACTATCCTGTTTAAGATAACGATCCAAAATATTTTCTGGTATATCATCATTAGCCACTACCACTTCATCAATATCCACTCCATGGCTATGCAAAGCTCTAATATGATCTTCCACCGTATAACCATCCGTCTCTCCCGGTTGACTCATCACATTACAAAAATATAATTTTTTACCCTTACTTTGAGCAATAGCCTCTTTAATCTTAGGGATGATGACATTAGGTAAGATACTAGTATATAAAGAACCAATACCAAATATGATTAAATCCGCACTTTTTATAGCTTTAACTGCAGCAGGAGTAGCCTTAACCTCTTGATCATAAAAAACCTTAAGAATTCTATTATTAAAATTAGGTATATTAGCCTCTCCCTTAACAATAGTATGATCTTCCATCATCGCATATAAGGTAACAACCTGTAAGGTACTAGGAACAATTTTACCTTTAACATTTAAAACTTCCGCACAAGTAGTAATAGCTTCCATAAAGCTACCACAAGTCTGAGTCAAAGCCGTCAAAATCAAATTACCCAAATTATGACCTTGCACATCCTCATCCTCTTTATTAGGATTAGACTCAAAACGATAATCCATAAGATTAGAAAGCAAAGACTCACTTTGTGCCAAAGAAAGTAAGACATTACGAATATCACCCATAGCTGGAATAGAAAATTGTCGACGCAAACGTCCCGTACTACCACCATCATCAGCCACCGTAACAATAGCCGTAATATCAATATTATTAATATATTTTATACCTCTAAGAATGGTAGATAAACCATGGCCTCCACCAATAACTACTACTTGTTTATTCTTCATTTTCTAAACCTACTTTATCACGATGTTCCTTATAACAGTTATAACGCTTAGAATATTTATCATATAAATAATTAGTAATACTAACCGAACGATGTTGACCACCTGTACAACCAATTGCTACAGTAAAATGATTTTTGCCTTCTTTAACATATTGTTCAAAAGCATAATCCAAAAAGGCATCTAAACGCACCAAAAATTCTTTGGTCTCTGGCTTATCCATAACATAATTATAAACACATGCATCATCACCACTATATGGTCTAAGTTCAACTTCCCAATATGGATTAGGTAAAAAACGCACATCAATCATTAAATCCGCATCCATTGGAACACCATTTTTATATCCAAAAGATACAAAACTAATAGAAAAAGATGGAACTGTACTAATCGCAAAATACTTTTCAATCTTTCTTTTTAATTCTTTATTAGATAAAAAAGTCGTATCAATAGTAGTAAAGCTACTCTCTTTATGCTTAATAAACATTTCACGCTCACCACTAATAGCCTCCTCTAAAGTATTAGCCATATTGCTAATTAAAAGAGGATGCATACGCCTTGTAGACTTATAACGATGCAACAATACATCATCACTAGCATCTAAAAATAAAACTCTAACATCTATATCTGAGCCACGAAAAGCATGTAAAAACATAGGAAAATCAACTGCTGAGGTAGCTAAAGCCGTAAAGTTATATCTTATATCATTACTATTTTCAATAAGATCAACTAACAAACTCAATAATTGCACCGGATATTGATCGATACAATGATAACCCATATCCTCTAAAACGCTCATCGCACTAGTTTTACCGGCACCTGACATGCCACTAACTAAAATAACTCTTTTCATACTCATACCTCAAAGAAATTGTACCACGGTTATGGGCGTTTCACAATTGAAACTCCCACTTTTTCTAAAAGAAAATGAGCGCAAAACGCTCATTAAATCTCAATATTAATCCATTTACCACGATGATATCTAGTAGAGAAGAAAATAAATCTAGAAACCTGATCAGATAAAACACCAACCCAAATACCAAATAATCCTAAATTAACAATTCCTCCAACTAAGCCCCAAGTAACTACCGTTCTAATAATCGTAACAGAAACTAAGGCACCAATTAAGGTATATCTTGCATCTCCTGCTCCTCTTAAAGCACCCGCAAAGATAATTTGCGATATTTGGAATATGGTAATAACTGCGGTAAAATTCATAATCATTACACCCATATCCAAAATATTAGCTTCATCAAAGAAAATCATAAAGATTTCTCTACCAAAGAAGAAGAAAATAATCATCAATACAATAGAAATTGCCAAACCAATCCTTTGACAAATACTACCATAACCCTTAGCTAATGGACCATTTTTCTCTCCTAAACTTCGACCAATTAAAGCAACAGCCGCCACTTGCATACCATCACCAAAAGAGAAGCTCAAGTTCAAAATATTCATACCAACTTGATGGGCCGCAAATGCATCGGTACCAAGATTAGCAGCCATAATAGCTGTAGTCAAAAAGCCAATACGCATTGCCAAATTTTCAATAAAGAAATTACTAGAAAGATTAATTAAACTTCTAAACGCATCCATCTTCGGTCTAATATTATTGGCAATAATATATTTAACCGAAATATAACTGCTCTTTCTAAACATCGAATGAATAGACATTGCACAAGCAACTACCGTACCTAAAACCGTCGCAAAAGCCGCCCCAAATACTCCCCATTCAGGGAAACCAAAATTACCACCAATCAACAAATAGTTAAAAATAATATTAACAATACTACTAGTCAAATTGGTCGTAAGTGCAATCTTCGTATTACCACTACCCCTTTGAGCCGCATTAATTGCTAAAGATAGAACATTGAAAATCATACCAACTTGAATGACTGTAAAATAAGTAACTCCATCAGCATGCGTATCCGCATTAGATCCACACCACCTAATAATCGTATCCGCCCCAACAACGGTAATAATGGTAATTACTAGACATGCAACTAACGTAAATACTAAGGATGTAACTACAATCTCATTAGCACTATGTTGATTCTTTTGCCCATAACGTCTAGCAACCAAAGCACTAATTCCTATATTTACTGCAATAAACAAAGCTAACGCAATAAACTTAGGTTGAGTTGTCAACCCTACCGCCGCAACTGCCGACGGTCCCATTGATGAAATCATCAACGTATCAATCATGCCAGCTAAAGAAACAAAAAAACTTTCAAGAACGGCTGGCCATGCTACTCTAAAAGCTTCTTTTACCATCATCTTATTTTTCATGTGAATATTATATACCCAAAAATGAAATTATTAATTCATTTTGTAAATAAGTTTCATTTTTCGGCACTTAAAACAATTTTACCTATCATGATTTAAAACTAACTTTTGATTACAAATGAATCTAATAAATCTAACTCAACTTGATTTTTATTAAACGATGTTTTATTATAATTATCAGATAAAGCATATTGCATATCTTGGGGAAAGTAGAACCCTATAGATGTACAATATGCTTTTGTTTTTGATGTCTTATAAAACTTAGCGCCTTTTTCATAAGATTTTATCATGAGATTTTGCAGGTTCTGTTTATCATAAATACTGGTTATTTCATTAACTGATGTAACGGCAACCTTTTTATCTGTTCGACATATCGCTATTATTGGATCACCTTCAAGTTCGTTAACTTTATCAAGTACAACTATTATGCTAGAAGAATGAACAATAGAATCAAAAGCCATAACCGACTCTTTTAACATATAATCAATCTCAGCAACAAATGCATATCCAAGATTGTGTTTGTCTTTCAACTTAATAACAGTTGAAGTATTAATTACCAACGGAAGACTTGTATTTAATTCATCAATATAAGCTAGTGACATTGCACTAGTATTAATTAACATTGGATACCTAGTATCAAATGTTCCACCTGTTAATTGAATTAGTTGCTTGTCAAAGCTATCAATTGTTCCATCCTCATGAATAATATTTTTATTAATTTTTCGTATTTTATCAACATCAAGCAAATTATCACTTCCTTTTAATCCAAATAAACCTAATTCATATAGACTAGAATTATTTGGTGTCCTAGAAAGTGATTTATTAATTAAACTTGATTTTTGACAAACGATGATTTATTATATTTATCAGATAAGGCATATGCAAGGTTTTTAGGCAATTGGAGCCTGTTGAGACTTTGCATATGCTTTTTTTATTGCTTAAGTGTTTTTAAAAAGGATTTTTTAGACATTAAATGTTCTATTAACAAATCTTTCAAATCACTCTCTTTTTCATAAAATAAAGTAGTTTTATTTGCAGATGATACCCATCTTTTTTATTATGGCAAATAACAATCGCATAAGAAATCAAAATTTTTACTACTAATTTTTTAACACATTTATTCTCATAAAATAAAAATTAGATTAGCCAACATTGATTAATCCAATTTTTACATAATTAACTATTATTATATTTACGATATTTATTCTGAAATGTCATTGTTTGTAACTCGTTCACTAATGATGCCAAGATATTCGTTCAGCCGGTTTTCTTCCAAGCTAGCAATCATATCCGCAAACGGCTTCAGGTCCCCACTTACAGCATACGCTTCTAGTGCTTCAAAGTATTCTAATCGGTTTTCTTTTGCAATAGAAACAGGAAGAAATCCTTCAAACATAAGTTGATAATTCATCAACATTCGTAAAGTTCTGCCATTTCCATCGACGAAAGGATGAATTTTTACAAACTCAGCATGTATCCATGCAGCAAGCTCAATAGGATTGAGATCTGTTCGATATGGCAAATTTGCAAAGAAATTTTTAATTTGTTGAAACATCTCAGTAGGCACTGGCGGTTTAAAACCCGCTCCAACAATGCGAACTTCTACATTACGGTACACGCCACCCACAAGAATATTTTCCATCAGTATTGCATGGATATCCTTTGCTATAGACTCGTCCAAAGGTTTTCCTTGCACAACGCATTTTTTCACAAAAGCGAATGCCTTTGCATGATTTGTCACTTCATATATCTCTCGAAGTGTTTTCCCACCAACAGAAATACCGTCCTCCAAGATTGCCTTAGTCTGAATCAGCGACAGAGTATTCCCTTCAATTGCAGTGGAGTTATGTGCATATTCAACATCAAAACTTTTTTCAAAACTCTTCAACGCCTCTGATGGAATACTGCTTTGAATCTTAGCAAGTTGTTCTTTTTTATTATAGAGCATATTGTAGTCCATAGCTGTTTCACCTCGTTTCAACGATATCTTGGAAATTCATTATACCATTTTGCCCCTATTTGAACAATTTTTATCTGATTGACTCCAAAAAACAACATACAAAGAAAAAGCGATGCTTCCATCGCTTTAATAAATAACTATTTTAATTCTGGCCAATAACCTTTATTAGCTTCAATCATATCATCAAGCACTTCTTTAGCAACTTTCATACTAGGAACGGTCTTATTTAAAGTAAATGCTTTTAAAGCTTTCTCATAGCTACCTTCAATAGCAGCCTCAACCAACAATTTTTCACAATTTAATTGTTGCATCATCAAACCTTGTTCAAATAAAGGAATATTATCTTGAGCAATTACTTCAGGACCCTTCTTACCAATATATGCAGGTACTTCAACCATTGCATCATAAGGCATATTAGGAATAGCTCCACGATTTTCGGTAATCACTAAGAAACGAGCTTTAGTATCATTCTTTAAAGCAATTGCCAAATCAGCAATCCAATCACCATGACTACCAGCATAGAATACTGTTTCATCAACAATACCAGTTTCTTGATATTTTTTAATACCTTCAAATAGGTTGCTTTCTCTTGTTTCCACTACTTCATTAGCACGAGTTCTATTAGGATCAGAATGTTCAACGAACTCTTTAGCTTGTAAATAATAGTTCAAATAAGTATTAGGTAATTTTTCAGGGAAGTTTTCCATAATTTCATAAACACCCTTCCAAACATAATACCAACTACCCTTAGTATGACGATTTTGTTCGCTACCTTTTTTGCTTTGCAATGCTGCTTTATCTTTTAAATAAGCTGCAGGCAATAAGATTTCATGTTCATGGATATATTTACGCAATTTATCCATAACATCTTCACCCTTATATTCAATAGAAGTAAACCAACCAAAATGATTAAGTCCAAAATAATCATAAACAATATTTTCTTTATCTTTAATTTCTAATGCAGCAGCCACAACATCAATAATCGCAATAGGCATATCACAAATATTAATGATTCTAGCATTAGGTCTAAGTTTGCGACAAGCCTCAGAAACAATTGAAGCAGGATTAGAATAATTCAAAATCCAATAATCTTTTTTAGCATATTTTTCCGCATCATCAATCATTTCAATCATAGGGAAGATGGTTCTCATACCATATGCTAAGCCACCACATCCACAAGTTTCTTGTCCAACACAACCATGACGTAAAGGAATCTTTTCATCTTGTTCACGCATTGCATAACCACCAACACGCATTTGAGCAAAGATAAAGTCGGCATCCTTATATGCTTCAGCCTTATCATAGCTTAAAGTCAATTTAATATCAGTTTTAAGTTCTTCGTGTAAGATCCAATCAACAAGAACACCAATAGTATCTTGTCTTTCTTTATTGATATCATACATTCTGATTTCCTTAACATCTAATTCATCTTTTCTTAATGCAATCGATTTAACGATTCCTGCTGTAAAGGTGCTTCCACCACCTACAATTGTAATTATCATAAAATTCCTCCTACATGTTCGCTAAATGTTCTTCAACAG
Organism: uncultured Erysipelotrichaceae bacterium; assembly: GCA_944326095.1. Taxonomy (GTDB): domain Bacteria; phylum Bacillota_I; class Bacilli_A; order Erysipelotrichales; family Erysipelotrichaceae; genus JALEVB01. The sequence continues at coordinate 31,587 of CALVCO010000005.1, forward strand.
CGGCTTTGATTTCAGGTACTTGTAAACCATAGATAATTTGAATATCATTACCCTTCTTAACAATGCCACTATTTGGTGTTTTATTAATTAATTCTTCATTTAATTTACTAGGATCTTTTAAATTAACACGTAAACGTGTAATACAATTTTCTACAGTATTAATATTATCTTTACCACCTAAACCTTCAATGATATTAACGATATCTGTCTTTAAATCAATAGCTTTAGCTGGTTCTTTATCATTGCTTGTATCATCAGTATCATCTTCACGACCTGGAGTCTTATAATTAAATTTCTTAATCAAGAAGCTAAATAAGAAATAATATACTAAGATTTGCACAATACCTAAAGCAACCATTACTGGCCAATGTGTCTTTTCAACACCTACAACAATATTCATTAATAATGAAGCTAATAAGTTACCACCACAGAATGCTGTAACATCAAATATCTTCAATAAAGCGATAAATAAACCAGCAATTGTTGCATGCGCTACATATAATACTGGAGCGGTAAATACGAACATGAAGTCTAATGGTTCTGTAACACTTGCTAAACATGCGGTTACGATTAATGGAATAATCATAGCTCTAACTTTTTTCTTATTTTGCTTATAAGCAGTATGGATAAAGGCAGCACCAATACCAATATAACCAAACATCTTAGTAAAGCCTGTAGCCATATAATAGATACTATCAGAGAAACGAGCCAAATCAGGCATATTCATTTCGGTCATGACAATAGCGTATGCTCCAGCCACTGTTTGATCACCAACTTGTAATACGCCACCTAAATCAGAGAATTGGAATGGTGTATAGATCAAATGATGTAATCCTGTAGGAATCAATAATCTTTCTAAGAAACCATATAAGAATAGACCAAATGTTCCTGTAGATTTGATTAAGTTAGCTAATGCTGAAATTCCTTGTTGTGCAAATGGCCAAACAACATTACTAACAACACCAAAGATAATAGAAATAAATAACATGCAAATAAAGCTAAAGTTAGCGCCACTATATATTTGCAATGCACCATTGAATCTCTTTTGACAAGTACGATTAAATACATAACCAGTAATGCAACCCAAAATGATACCGCCAAATACGCTCATATCAACGCATTGAATACCTAAAATAGTAGTTTGACCTGTACCAATTAAGCCTAACATACCAGATGCTTCAGCCATTTGTCCTGTTGCACTCAATAAAGTATTTGAAGAAGTCAAATACATAATATAGCTCATAAAACCAATTAATGCAGCCTTATGTTTTTCCTTCTTAGCTAAAGCAGCAGGAATACCAATTGCAAATATAACTGCTAAATTATTAACGATAACCATTATACAGTTATAGATCAATTGACCAAAGATTTGAATTGGTGCCCAATTCAAAAATGGAATCATTCCCGTTAAAGTAGTATTAGTTAAAAGTACACCGATGACCATCAAGATACCAGCTGCTGATAGATACATCAGTGGTTGAACCATCGCTTTTGCGAATGTCTCAAAAGCCCCTAAAATTTTTTGTTTCATGTTATCCTCCCTTTAGATATATGCCATTAAATCCCTCGACTAGTATTAGGATTTAAGTGTCACCTATAAAATTCTATTTAAATGAATCAATAAATATAATTTTTCTTGATGATTTAATTCATAATTAAATTCTGAATTAATAAAATCCGTAATTTCTTGAATACATTTTTCATTTTGCGGATGCAAAGATATCAAAATATCATACATACCATTATCATTTTCTTCTTTCCAAGGCTCTTTAGTAAAAACCCTTTGTGATAAAAATTTAAGATGGGTAGTCAAACGATTAATTTCCAATGATGTTTCATCCATAACTAATCCATAACATCTTTTAATGATATCTAAACAACCTTTAACTAGTTTCAACACATTATAAGTATTAAGTTTATCAATCGAAACACTAACCAAATGCAATGCAATATAACCTGCTTCATCATCTGGCATACGAATATGACACTTTTCTTCAATCAAATCCAATGCTTTAAGTCCTATTTTATATTCCTTAGGATAAAGCATTTTAATTTCACTAAGCATCAAATTAGGTAAAAAGATATTCTCTTTAGCCCTCTGCAACGAAAAGTTAATATGATCTATCAAGCTAATAGTACTTTGATTACTCAAAGCTAAACCATTATCCTGTGCAAGTTTAATAATATTTTCCGCAACATCCAACATTTCAGGTGTAACACTATCTAACATCTGTAAAAACTTGCTTTGCATTTCATTTTGAACATAAAATACTTTTTCGATTTTAGTTTCATCAATATCATCATTAGGCCTTTTATTAAAACCAATTCCTGGCCCAATAACAATAGCCTCTTTTTTATTAGCCATAATGGTAGAAACTGCATTGTTATTAAAGATCCTTACAGCTTTCATGTTTTCCCTCACCCAATATCGATGATTGGATCACTACTAGCCTTTACTACTACATCTGTATGCATCTTATCAATTTTATAATTTGTATGATTTAAAATAATTATCATGGTAGTCAAATCAATACCCTTGCTGGCAATCAATTCTCTATCAACACTTAAAATCTTATCATGGCAATCAACACGATCACCTACAGCCTTAAATGCTTCAAAACCTTCACCTTGTAAATTTACTGTATCAATTCCTACATGAACTAAAATTTCCATGCCATTTTCACACTTCATTCCAAAAGCATGTTTACTTTCTGGCAATACAGTAATTTCTCCTGCACATGGCGCATAGATATCATTACCATCTAAAACAATAGCGATACCTTCACCCATCATTTTTTGAGAAAAAATAGGATCATTTACTTTAGTAATATCTAAAGTCTTACCATTAGCTACAGCCATTACTTGAAACTTGTTCTTTTTCTTAAAAAAGTTTAACATATCCTTCCTCCTTAACACATAAAAAAGGCACAAGTATATCAAAAGATATTTGATAAACTCATGCCTGATTTAACAGTCACACGTGTCTTTACACGATTATTGTAAGCGTTTCCTTAAAATATGTCAACCGCAAAATTACGAATTTATATAATGATAACTCTTTTGCCCAGCAATAGCCCCATCACTACAAGCAGTAACTACTTGTCTTAAAGTTTTTTCGATGCAATCGCCAGCCGCAAAAATACCTTTAACCTTTGTTTCCATATTATTATCTACTAAGATATAACCCTGTTCATTAGTAATACCCAATTTACTAACAAAAGAAGTATTAGGAACCAAACCAATATAAGGGAAAATTGCCGAAACTTTAATTTCCTTTAATTCTTTAGTATCAACATTTTCTAATTCAAGGCCTTCAACATAATCTTCACCAATTATGCGATGAGGAACATGTTTATAAATAATTTCAATCTTATTATTATTTAATACTTTATCTTGAATAATCTTATCAGCTCTAAATACATCACGACGAATAATAATATAAAGCTTATTAACAAACTGCGTCAAAAAGACAGCTTCTTCTAAAGCACTATTACCTCCACCAACAATTGCGACATCCTTACCACGATATAAAGCACCATCACATACAGCACAATAAGAAATACCCTTACCTACCAAACGTTGTTCATTTGCTAAACCCAAAGATTTTTCGGTTGTACCACTGGCGATAATAACACTTTTACAAGTATAGCTCTTATCTTGGCAAACCACTTCTTTATAATCTTGATGATCTATAACTTCCTTAACATCACCATAGACATATTCAGCCCCAAAAGATGTTGCATGTTCAAACATTTGATAAGCCAAGTCAGCCCCACTTTCTTGTTTAATTGAAGGATAATTTTCAATACTAAAAGTCTTAATTAATTTTCCTCCAGGAGCACTAACTTCTAACATCATCGTCTTTAAACCAGCTCTTGAAGCATAAATAGCCGCACTCATTCCCGCAGGACCAGCGCCAATAATAATTACATCATATTGTATGTCCATTCATGATCCTCCTTAAGTATATCTAAGATTTCTTTTAAATCCTTAATTGCCTCATTAGGCTTTTCTTCTAGAACCGCCTTATTCCTAGCCTCATCATCACCTAGATATCCTATCGTATATACTCCAGCTGCTTTAGCTGCTTGCATATCACCCTTACTATCACCTATATAGATACAAGAATCATGACCTTCATTCAATTTTGCACAAGCCTCATATAAACCTGCTGGATCAGGCTTAACCTTACTAACTGCATCCTTACCTAAGATTACATCAAAATAATTTGTAAGATTAAACATATCCAAACCAAATTTAACAGCTTCTGTATATTTCGTAGAAACTATACCCACTTTATAACCATTATCTTTAAGATTTTTTAGTACCAATTCACAATTTGGCATCGGTTTAACTAAAGTTTCATGCATCTTAAAATTATATTCACGATATTCTTTTAATAATTTTTCTTGATCTTCATTAGGAAAATACTTTGCAAACATCGTCGTCAAAGGTGGCCCTTGAACTTCATTTTGAACTTCTTCAGTAAAGTTTTCAACTTTATCATACTTTTCAAATAAATAACGATATGTAGCTAAGATGGCAGGTTTAGTATCTAATAAAGTACCATCTAAGTCAAATAAAATGACTGGCTTTTTAACTTTTCTTTTAAAACGCAAATAAATTAAACCACAAGCCCCAATCACAATAAATAATAAAGCCATCAAACGCGACATTCTCATGCCCATAAACATTAAATTATCTATTCTAAATGACTCAACAATAAAACGTGAAACTCCATACCACATCAAATATAAACAAGTAATATCCCCACGTTTACCATGACCATATTTCTTATAAGCAAATCGCAAAACAATAAAGCCCAAAAGATCTAAGATACTCTCCCATAAGAAAGTAGGTTGACGATATTCTCCTTGAATATACATCCCTTCTTTAATAAATGATGGATACATATCAAAATAAGACTCACTAACAATTTGCCCATAAGCCTCTTGATTAATGAAGTTACCCCAACGTCCAATTGCCTGGGCAATAAGAATATTGGTCGCAACCATATCAGAACCTCTTAAAAAGCTAATCTTATGTTTTCTAGCATAATACAATCCATATAAGGCCCCGCCAAGTAAGCCCCCTTGAATTGCCAAACCACCACCACGAATATCCAAAAGATGCGTAATATCACTAAAATAATATTCAGCATCCCAAAATAAACAAAACCACAAGCGCGCACAAATGATGCCACAAATTAAACAACCAACCAAAAGATCATCTAAAGTATCTTGGCTATAACCACTTTCCTTAAAATCCTTTTTAAGAAAATAATAAACTACGCCAACTCCAATGATAATTAAAACGGCATACCATTGAATACTTAATGGACCTATAGCCAAAAATGTCTTTGCATTAGGAAAAAATTCCATACTTATTCACCTCTATTATTATTTTGTTTAGCAATCTGCGCATAAACTCTTTTTTCAAATTCTTTAGCGCTATTAAAACCATTTTCTCTTAATCTAAAATTAATAACTGCCGATTCAACTAATACTCCCATACTTCTACCTTCTTTAATAGGTATAACAATGGTAGGAATATTAACATCCAAAATGGTTGTATATAATTCATCTTCATTACCAACACGCGCATATTCGGCATGAGGATCGAATTGTTCAAGATGAATAACCATATCAATATTATCCTTAGACATTAAAGCACTAGCACCAAACATCTTACCAACATCAATGATACCAATACCACGAATCTCTAACATTCCACTCAATAATTCAGGGCTATGACCAACAATAGAATTATGAATACGTGATACATCCACGCGATCATCCGCAATCAAAACATGGCCGCGCTTAATAAGTTCCAATGCAATCTCACTCTTACCACTGCCAGACTCACCTGTAATCAATACCCCTTTACCATATACATCCAATAAAACACCATGTAAGCTATCACTAGGAGCCAAACGCTCATCTAAGAAAGTAATGATATCTACCATCAAACGAAAAGTAGGACTATTAGATCTAAAAATGGGAAAATTAGCATTTATTGCCACTTCTTTCAATATTGGTGGGCACTCTCTATCTCTACTTAAAACAATCATTGGGGTAAAAACATCAGTGATTTGTTCAAATCTCGATCTTTGCACATCTTCAGGTAATTGCGCAATAAATGCCTGTTCCTTATCACCTATGATGATAATACGTCTAGGCTCTGTATGCTTAAAAAAGCCTGCAAGCTCTAAACCAGGACGATTAACATCAGGAACTACAACCCAACGATTAAGCGACTGTTCATTGCCGGTAACTTGTTCAAAACCAAAAAAATCAACGATATCTTTGATCATGACCTTGCCAATATATTCCATCTATTTTTCCTCCAAAATTTTCTTCAAATACATTCCTGTATAACTATTTTCACACTTAGAAACTTCTTCAGGTGTACCACAGGCAACTACATTACCACCATTATCTCCACCATCAGGTCCTAAATCAATAATATAATCTGCCCTTTTAATCATATCTAGGTTATGTTCGATAATCAATACAGTATCTCCATTATCAACAATCTTCTCTAATACTTCAATCAAACGTTTAACATCATGAATATGTAAACCCGTTGTAGGCTCATCTAAAATATATAAAGTCTTACCCGTAGGCTTCTTTTGTAATTCACTAGCCAACTTTACTCTTTGCGCCTCTCCACCACTTAAAGTAGTACTAGATTGACCTAATTTAATATAACCTAAACCAACATCATTTAAAGTCTTAAGCTTATCTTTAATTTTAGAAACACTACTAAAGAAATCTAAAGCTTCTTCAACGCGCATATCTAAAACATCCGCAATCGTCTTACCCTTAAAGTTAACTTCCAAAGTCTCCTCATTATAACGTTTACCATTACATTCACTACAAGTAACATAAACATCAGGTAAAAAGTTCATAGAAATACGTTTAACGCCATCACCTTGACAAGCTTCACAACGACCACCCTTAACATTAAATGAAAAGCGGCCCTTATCAAATCCTTTTAATTTAGCCATTGGCGTTAAAGCAAATAAATCCCTGATATCATCAAATACTCCCGTATAAGTAGCTGGATTACTACGAGGTGTACGACCAATTGGATCTTGGCTAATTTCTACTACTTTATCAATATTTTCTAATCCTTTAATTTTTTTATGCGCTCCAGGTTTCATTCTTACTCTTCCTAAAGCCTGTTTAACGGCCTTTAAAAATATCTCATTAACTAAGGTACTCTTACCACTACCACTAACTCCCGTAACTATCGTCATAGTACCTAAAGGAATTTTAACATTAATATTTTTTAAATTATTTTCTTTAGCTCCAACAATTTCTACCCAATTGCCATTGCCCTTTTTTCTATTCTTCTTATTCTCAATTCTTAATTTATGCGCCAAATATTTACCCGTTAATGAATTATCATTTTGCATAACTTCTTGAGGAGTACCACAAGCAACCACTTCACCACCATGTTCTCCAGCCCCAGGACCAATATCCACAATATAATCCGCTTCCAACATGGTCTCTTCATCATGCTCAACAACTAAAACACTATTACCTAAATCACGCATATTCTTTAAAGTATGAATCAACTTAGCATTATCCTTTTGATGCAAACCAATACTAGGTTCATCTAAAACATATAATACTCCCGTTAATTTAGAACCAATTTGCGTAGCTAAACGAATTCTTTGCGCTTCACCACCACTCAAAGTACCTGCCAAACGATTCAAATTAAGATATTCTAATCCTACATCCTTTAAAAAATCCAAACGATTATGAATCTCATCAATAACCATCTGCGCAATCTTTCGATCAGTTTCAGATAACTCCAATTTATCTAACCAATTTAAAGCATCCTTAACACCCATTAAAGTAAATTCATAGATATTCTTATTACCAACTCTAACCGATAAGGCCCTCTCATTTAAACGCGCTCCATGACAAACAGGACACTCTTGTTCCATCATAAAAGAATCATACCACTCTTTAGACATTGAAGAAGTCGTTGTCTCATACCTTCTTTCAATCAAGGTCTTAACTCCTTCAATAAAATTAGTAGTAGTACGCACTCCTGAACTACTATAAATATTATAAGTAATCATTTCTTTAGAGCCATTTAAAATAATATCAAGCTCTTCATCACTAAAATCCTTTAATGGTTTCTCATAAGAAATTCCATAATGATTACATAAATTATCAAATTGTTGCCACTCAATATTAGAAGTACCAAAGATATTCTTATAATATTTAATACCCCCTTGAGAAATAGATTTTTCCCAATCAATCAATATATCAAGGTCAACACTCTTAGTAACTCCCAATCCATTACAACATTCACAAGCTCCTAAAGGCGCATTAAAAGAAAATAATCTAGGTTCTAGATTACCAACACTAAAACCACAAATCTTACAAGCATAATTACTAGAAAATAAGATTTTCTCTTTATCAACTTTAGCTATAGCCATCCCATTAGCTAATTTTAAAGCTGTCTCTAAAGAATCATGCACCCTCGATCTACTCTTATCATTTTTAACAATTCTATCAACAACAACCTCAATATTATGCTTCTTATTCTTCTCTAGCACAATCTCATCTTCTAGCATATATAAGCTATCATCAACATAAGCCCTAATAAAACCATCCTTTAAAAGACTATTTAAAAGATCCTTATGCGTACCCTTTTTACCATTGATAATAGGTGCCAATATCTCCACTCTAGAACCATCAGGCAAACTCATAACCTTATCACACATTTGAGTAATGGTTTGCGAAGTAATCGGTTCATTATGTTTAGGACAATATGGAATACCAATTCGCGCATATAATAAACGCAAATAATCATAAATTTCCGTAACTGTACCCACGGTACTACGCGGATTATTATTAGTCGTCTTTTGATCAATAGAAATTGCTGGTGACAACCCTTCAATCGATTCAACATCAGGTTTTTCTACTCCACCTAAAAACATTCTGGCATATGCACTAAGTGATTCAACATATCTTCTTTGCCCTTCGGCATATATCGTATCAAAAGCTAAGGAAGTTTTACCACTACCACTAACTCCTGTTAAAACAACTAATTTATCACGAGGTATCTCTAAAGAAATATTCTTAAGATTATTTTCTTTAGCTCCCTTAATTATAATTTTATCATTCGCCATTATCTCACCTACCTATGCTTTTTCTCCACTACTTCTTCATCTAAAAAATTAATTTCACACTTACCATTTGTAAATTCAATAATTTTATCAACCATCTTATCATCTTCTAAATATAAGATATATTCTACTTTTTCTTCATATTTCTTTTCCGCAATATAAATATCTTTCAAAAAATAATTAAGCTTATCAATATAATCATAAGTAAATTGTAAACTATAAATTTTACACTTTACTACATCCATCAACTCAGCAATTTCAACCGCCTTAGCCACACTAGAACTATAAGCCCTAACTAAGCCTCCAGCCCCAAGCTTAATTCCTCCAAAATAACGAACTACACAAGCACAAATATCTTCCAAATTATTCTTCAATAAGACATCTAACATCGGCATCCCCGCTGTTTTACTAGGCTCACCATCATCACTAGTCTTAATCGTCATAGAACTATTCGTAATATAGGCCGTACAAACATGGGTAGCTTGAGGATGCAACTTACGTATTTCATCAATAAAATTACGACAACTATTTTCATCAAGACATTTTCCCAAATAACAAATAAACTCCGACTTATTTATCGTTTGTGAAAATTCTACATTATTCTTAATCCGCAAGCTATTATCCTCCTATATTGCAGCTATTATTATATCAAAAAAAACTTAAAATAATTATCTAATCATTATTAATAAGACAAATATCTATTCTTATAAAATTTAATAAATTATTTTTAAAATATAACCATCAATAAATATATAAATTATTATTTTGTTGTAAAAAATTATTTATTCAAGTAGAATGATTAAGACAAACGAAAGGAATTAATATGCAAGAAATTATTATAAATCTGATAAATAGCTATGGTTACCTAGCAATATTCGCCCTTATAGCCATAGAAAATATATTTCCCCCAATCCCTAGTGAAATTATTCTAACCCTAGGAGGTTTCTTAGTAGTTCAAGCATCACTACAATTTCCCCAAGTAGTATTCTTTGCAACGTTAGGATCAACCATTGGTGCATTTGTATTATATTATGTAGGCTATGTTTTACAACCATCCCACTTTGAAAAATTATTAAGATCACCAAAAGTTCAAAAGTTAGGTTTTAAATATGAAGATATTCAAAAAGCCCAAAAATGGTTCGATAGAAATGGTAAAGTTACGGTCTTTCTATGTCGTTTAGTACCAGTAATTCGTTCATTGATATCAATTCCAGCAGGCATGAATAAAATGCCAATGATTCCCTTTTTAATCTTTACTATTTTAGGTAGCTTATTATGGAATACTATCTTGGTATTTATTGGAACCATTTTAGGAGAAAACTGGGCCATGATATCAACTTATATTGATCAATATGCTATAGTCATCGCCATCGTAGCAATCATAGTCTTAGCAATCTACTTCTATCGCAAACACCAAAAAAAATCTTGAGCAATTCAAGATTTTTTTATTTAAACAATTTTTCTCTAAGATCTTGTACTTTAGTAATATATTCATTAATCATACTACTTAATAAATTATAATCATCATTATTTAAATGATAACAATTTCTAGTACCATCCCCACAAATTTCTTTTACATTTCCATCATTGTAAAAATAAATCATGCCATCATTATCCACATTTCTAAAAAACATCAAGACATTATTTTCATTAACACTTGAGGCATCTATTGGTTCTAAATTACTAGCTTGCATAATATCAAATATATTATTCTTAAGTTCGTTAGTTAAATCATTAACCAAAGCATTAAATTCATCCTGTGGTGTTTGTTCAATATTAGTTCCAACCACGGTCTTAATAGGATAACGAAATGAAGTCATATTTGCATCACTATCCGCCCGATAATATAACATGATATTATCACTATCCACAAAATCATTCATAATTTGCCATTTATCACTAGTATTACTACATGCAACTAGCGAAAATAACAACATCAGGATAATGATCTTTTTCATCGTGGAATTCCTCCTTTTAACGCCTAATTTCTAATAATTTAGCATTTAATTCGCCTTCAATTTTACTCAATTCTTTTTGGGCTTCTTCACGTTTAGCCTTACCTTCAGTTTGAATCTTCAAAACTTCATCTAAAGTCGAAATAAGTTGCTCATTTGTATGTTTTAAAGTTTCAATATCTACAATACCTCTTTCACTTTCCTTAGCAGTTTCTACGGTAGCCATCTTTAAAACATCCGCATTTTTCTTCAATAACTCATTAGTCATATTAGAAACTTCATTTTGCGCTTTCATAGCCTCTCTAGAATGATTAACTCCAAGCGCTAATACCATTTGCGATTTCCACAATGGAATTGTATTAACCAAGGTACTTTGAATCTTTTCTGTCATCAAAGTATCATTATTTTGTACCAAACGAATTTGTGGTCCCATTTGTAAGCTAACTGTTCTAGTCAATTCTAAATCATGCAATTTCTTTTCAAAACGATTTATCGCATTAGAAAGATCATTAGCTGCTTGCGTATCTTGAGTCAAACCACTTTGTTTAGCCTTTTCAATAAGTGCTGGTAATTCATTATTTTTAATATCATCCAAGCGTTTATATCCTGCTAAGATATACATTGATAATTCCTTATAGTTATTTAAATTTTGGGCATATAATTCATCTAATAGAGCTATATCTTTTAATAAAGTAATTTGATGTTGTTCCAAAATCTTAACAATTTTATCTACATTATTTTCTGTCTTATCATATTTAGTTTGTAAAGCTTTTAACTTATTAGTTTGTTTCTTAAAAAAGCCAAAGATACCATCTTCTTTTTCTTCAATTTCAAAACCTTTAAGTTCCACAATTAAATTAGTAAGCGCATCTCCTACTTCCCCTAAATCTTTAGTTCTAACATTCTCTAAAGCACTATCACTAAAAGAAGCTAATTTTTCTTGAGCATTTGCCCCATATTGTAAAACTAGATTACTACTAGTAATATCAATCTGCTTAGCAAAATCTTCTACCATTTGTTTTTCTTCTGCACTTAAACTATCTTCATCAAATTGAGCTTGTTTTTCAACGCCTTCTAAAGTTTCTGGTTCATCATTAACTGGTTGAGGTTTTTCTTGTTCCAATGTTAAGGTAATTTTGTCTGCCATATTATTCCTCCAATGCAAAATCTTTTTCTATTAATAAATCAATTTCATTACTATTATCATAAGCCAAACGCTTAGCTTGTTGCAAGATGGCTTTTTCTACTAAATTACGAGCCAAACGCCCATTACCACTAGGAATATCCTTATTAGCTTGAACTTTACTAAAATAAGCTAATAAACTAGGATAAGCCAATTCATCAATCCTATAATCCTGTTTATGCGCAATACTTATAGCTATACGCAATAATTCATCTGCACTATAATCATCAAAATGAATAATATTAGGAAAACGTGAACGCAAACCACTATTAGCTTCTAAAAAATCATTCATTTCTTTGTCATAACCCGCTAATATCACAATAAGTTCATCACGATAATCTTCCATAGCTTTAACTAAAGTATCAATACATTCTAAGCCATAGCTATCATCCTTACCACGATATAAACTATAAGCCTCATCAATAAATAATACCCCACCTAAAGCCGATTTAATAACTTGCATCGTCATAGGAGCAGTATGACCAACATATTTACCAACTAAATCACTTCTAGTAACTTCTATTAATTGCCCCTGTTTAAGTACGCCAATCGCCCTCATATAAGAAGATATCAAACGCGCTATTGTCGTCTTACCAGTGCCAGGATTACCCATAAAAATCATATGCTTACTGATATCCATCGTCTTCATTCCTTGGGCTTTACGTCTTTGTTGCATCATCATATGACTCTTCAACGATCTTATATAATCTTTAACTTTATCAAGTCCTACTATTTCATCTAATTCTTGATCAAGTTTAACTAGATTTGCTTTTTCATCATCTTGTTCAAACAATGGCAATTCATGGTTTATACCCTTAATTTTCGCAACATTTTCTTCAACTAATAATGTAGCACTATCCTTACCAAATTCTAGAACATATTGAGAAATAGCTAAATAAAATTCTTCTAGTAAATCCATGATAGATTCCATCTGTTTAGAACTATCAAAATTAGTTAATAACCACTTTTCAATACTATCATCAATAATAATATCTATATCTAATTTATCCTTAGTTTGATATATCAATTGTTTTAATTTATTTTCAATCAATATTTTAATTTCATCAATATTCAATTTACGAAAATAAATTTCATCTTGAATCTTTTCAATAAAACGCTTACCAAAAAGTTCCCCAAATTCATCAATAGAATTTTCACCAATAAAAATAAGATATTTATCATTAGCTTTAATACTACGAATAGCATTTTTAACTAAACCAGATTGCGATTCAATCAATTGCCCCTTTTGCATTATATAACGCTTATTTAAAACAATCTCACCCTCAACAACCAATTCACTAAGCATATTTAAAAAATTGCGATGACAACCCTTAAAATTCTCAAAACAAATAATTGAACCACGTCCATTTATCGCACTAAAAAGATCTTGTAAAAATAATAATTCTTGGGAAGAACTAGTATAGGTACTCATATCCAAATTATATACATCATAGCTTTTAACTATATCATCCTTGCTTAAAATCTTAGCCAATTGGGCAATTGCCATATGTTTACCAACACCCTCATTACCATAAACAATCATCGCATTTTTATAATTAACATTATTTATAACATAAGGTCTTCTAAAAGCTAAACAAAGTTTATTTAAAGCCTCATCTTGTCCAATAATATTTTGATTTAATTCTTTTAAAGCACTATCAAAAATAAGCTTATTATCCTTTAGAGGTTTTTCATAAGTAATACCAAAATCCTTTTTTATTTCTTCTTCAAAAGTCTTGATATCGATATCACCATAACTTCTTTTGCCTAATACCTCTTTCATCAAGCGTTCTTTTTCCAAGGTCGTCTTACTTTTTTTCATACTATTCCCCAATAGCCTTTAATAATTTATTTTGATAAATATCATAGGCAACTAATAAAAATCTCAAACTACTGTGCGGATCTTTATCATTTTCTTCTCTAGCCATTTCTATGACTTCTTCAACATCATTATTATTTAATAGTTCACTATATTTACTAACAATATTATCATTTTTCAACAAACTCAATGCTTTCAATAAAAAATCCTTTTTATTATCCGCATTAATATTTTCTAACATCTGATAATAAACTTCATTTATCATCTCTTTATCAAGCATACTATTGTAATCAGCATAACCACAAAGCTTAGCATAATCTTCTAATTTACTATCAATTAAATCACTAAATTTTTGCGCACTAGTATCTTGAAGATCAGGATCATCTTTTTCTAATTGTTCAAACATCTTATCAAAGATTGCGTAAACATCTTTCTCATTGTTCATTATCTTCACCCACCTTTTTCTTCATGATACCTTCACCAACTAAGCCATCTTTTTTCAAGATAGCTTCTAATGTTGAAATATCTGCTGATAAATTTAGAATATCATCTTCACATAAAGTAGCTGTTAAAGTTTTCATCGCATCATTAATTAATATGATAGTCTTCTGTAATTTTTCTTTAGTCTGTTTAAATTTATCATTATGTTGCGTTTTCTCTAAATCTTTATATTGATTTAAAATATTAACTAAAATAGGCAAATAATAACTATATAATTTATCCAATTTTTCACTAGAAGAAGGAAAAGTTTCTTCAATTGTCTTAATCTGTTTTAATAAAGCCGTACTCTCATATAAACCATTACTAATTTCTTCATCCGGAATTGCCGTATTTAAATCATCAATAATAGTAATAAAACCATCAGCTCTTGCTTCAACTTTAGGTTCTTCTTTTTCAACTTTCTTTTTAGTAACTTTAGATGTGGATTTATTACTTTGTTTATATTCTGGATTTTCATCCATCGCAAATGATAATAATAATCTTAAAATTTTATTATAAGTCTTAGGATATTGATAACCAAATTCGGCCAATGAACAAACATAATCATTATTCTTAAAAATATTTAAGCTATTTAAACTACGATAGCTCTTATTCTTCAAACGCAAATTAATATCTTCCATAACAGGAAGTTCTGCATATTCCTTAAAATAATCCTTCAAACGTTCATTAATCAAAGTCATTTGCTTACTAGAATATTTAACTAAAGGTGTAGTACGATCATCATCTTCTTCAATATCAATGATAGGTTTTGCACTATTATTAGGTCTAGTACGTGGACGATAACTACGCGTATATACATTATTATTTTCATCCGCATTTTTTGCTAAGTATATTAACCAAAAAACACCAATGGGAATTAATATACCAAAACCGCTAAAAATACCTATTATTATTAAAAGAATAGGCAAAAAATTATCTTTATTCTTATTATAATTACCTTTAGGGCGATATTTATAAGCCATAGTCAAACACTTCCTTTTATGAATTATATCATAATATTATTCAATTTTTGTAAAATCCTTAAAAAGAAAAAAACTATAACGCTATAATTTTATAACTTAAATTCCTTTAACTACATCCCATTCTATCAACTTAAAAAGTTTAATATTTTTTCTTAAAAAATTATGTTAAGATTTTAACCAGGAAGTGATAACATGAAAAAAATTAACAAAGGATTTCTATCATCCTTATTAATAATACCTATATTAGCCATATCATTACTATTAGGTAATTCAATCCAAAAAGAAACAATTACTCAACCAATTCAAACCATTCCACCAAATTCAAGCTTCTCTATTCAATTTATCGATGTAGGGCAAGCCGATGCATCCCTTATTCAATGCGATAATCATTATATGATGATTGATGGTGGAAATAGTGAAGATTCCAATACCATATATACAGTTTTAAAGCGTAATAACATTAACAATTTAGACATAATTGTAAATTCTCATGCTCATGAAGATCATGTAGGAGGACTTAGTGGTGCCCTGACTTATGCAACATGCGACACCATCCTATCCCCAACGGATAATTTCGATTCCAAAGCCTTTGAAAATTTTAAAGAATTAGCCGATAAAAACAATGGTATCATCATTCCTAATATAAATGATGAATATTCTTTAGGCTCAGCAAAAATAAAAATACTAAGCCTAAATATAGGTGAAGGCAATGATTCATCTATAGTATTAAAAATAACTTATGGTAATACATCTTTCCTATTTACTGGCGATGCCGAAATACCAAGCGAACAATATCTATTAAGCAATAATGCTGATATTAAAGCCAATGTATTAAAGGTAGGACACCATGGTTCAAGCACTAGTACATCAAAAGAATTTCTAGAAGAAGTAAATCCCGAATATGCCATCATATCTGTAGGAAAAGACAATAGCTATGGACATCCGCATAAAGAAACTATGGAACTATTACAAAAAGAAAATATCACAACCTATCGTACTGATATAGATCATGATATCTTATGTACTTCCGATGGCAATAAGGTCGCATGTGAACCATATGCTATGCCTGAAACAACAAATACTAAACAAGATTATATTTTAAATACCAACTCATTTAAATTTCATCTACCAACCTGTCAAAGCGTAGAAGAAATAGCTGATCATAATAAACAATATTATAATGGCACTAGACAAGAATTAATTAACCAAGGCTATGAACCATGCGGAATATGCAATCCATAGTAGAAATAATATTAAATATGTCATAAATTAATGGTTCAAAAATTTTTTTAATATAAGTGTATTTTTTAATATATAAAATGGTGCCTTTATCAGCTTATATAAGGTATTATATCAGTATAGAAATGCGTTTTCCAAGGAGTAAGATGATGGACAAGCTATATAAAACAGTGCTCGCAACAATGACAGCTTCTTTAGTACTCATCTGCAGCGCCTGCACAGACGCTCCGGCAACAAATCAGGTTCAGGACCTAGATGCCGAAAAAACATTACAAAATATGACAGAAAAGATTACCATACCTGCCTCAATAATTAGTTTTGCCAATACAGATATTGAGGACAACATGGATGCTTTTGAAGATTACTGTACCGATGTAAGGCGTGATGGTGATGATCTAATTCTGGAAGTAACACCAACGCAGAAAGAAGAACTTATAGAGATGTACGCCAGATCTATTGATGATGTGCTTGAAGATATGGAAAAAGACGAACAAGGCTATTATGTAGAGGCAGACAGTGATCATAGCCGCTTCGTATATCATATCGACGAAAATATCGACGGTATTCTGCAGGCAAAGATGCTATTGACGATTACGACATCGGATGTTCTGACCGGGATCATGGAAACAGGAGATCCCAACTGGAATGTCAGCGCAAAAATCGTGAACTGCCATACAGGACTTACTGTTGGTGAAGGTACATTTCCTGATGGAAGTATTACTTTTGGACCTGAAGAATGGCAGGCAAGCTATGACAATGGTGCAAGGATCAAAGCCAGACAGAAAGAAGTTATGGACATGACAGGCCTTAGTGGACCTTATGAAAACCTTAGCGATACCCAGAAAGGGGTTGTTACATCTGTCACTCAGATGCTAGATTGGATCGAAGGAAAATATGAGCAGCAATTTCATTATATATCCTATGCGCCAGGAAACTCCATCGAACAAGAACATCTGAAAGTATATCCAAAAAATGGTAGTGAAAATGATATCGTGACAGTATACCGCACCTATAAAAACGGCCTGTATCGATATGAAGATGATTACGGAGAAATTCTCAAACGCCCTTTTTACGAAGAGCAGATCCGCGAATTTGCAATGCAGTATCTACCTTTTGAAGGAATAAAGATATATACAGAAATTAAGGATGGATCAAGCGGTGTGACAGATGGAGAATCGATTTTAAATGAGATTTCCGCAGTAACGTATATTTTTATGGATGAGACCCTATGTTCAGACCAGTACGAGACGTTTTTGGAAGCCATACCAACCTGGTTGAAGGAAAACTGTCAGGGCGTACCGGCAGGGATTTATTTGCGTATGACAGAATCCGAAGCATGGGAACAAATTGACAGAGCCAATTATGAGGATATGCTTCGGGAAGATATTTATACAGAAAAAGCAGAGTGCACAATTTCCGAAAGTGGAAAAGTGACAGTATATTAATTTAGAGGAAGAAATATCATGAAGAAGATTTTATCACTTACTATATGCTTAGTCCTTGTATACTGCCTGAGTGGATGTACCATTTTCAATAGAGAATCATCCAATGCATATCGCAATGATAAAGAATTGGCTGATGAAATGATAGAAAACATTATCGATTGTGCAGAAAAGGAAGATGCAAAAGCACTGACAGAATTATTCTCACAATATGCTAAGAACAGTATATTAAACTTAGATAAAGAGGCAGAAGAATTCATAAATTATTTTCAGGGTTCATATAAAAGTTGGAATGGAAATGCAAGTTCCCACGAAAAAAGTGAATACGGCCAAATAATCTGGCGAGAATTAAAAGGACATTATTCAGTTATTACAGATGAAGCACAATATGAAATAGCATATATTTATATTCCTTTTGACAAAGAAAAACCGGATAAAGAAGGACTTACTTCAATAGAAATCACTACAGAAGAAATTTTTAACAAGGATGAATTTCTCTGGAGTCTGGATAAGAAGCCAGGTATCTATGTGACTAAAGACAAAAAAGAAACGTATTTGGAACAGAGCCTGATTACTCCGGAAGAATTGATTCAAGCATCAGGACTTACAAAAGAACAATATAGCGAAGTTGATCTGGAACAGTTTATTGAGGATTTTGACATCAAGCACGAAGATGTAAATACCCTCAACATACCTTTACTTCTAGAAGAATATGAGCCAGAAAGAAAATTTGGCATATATGACGTAAGTTATCTTCTAGAAGACAAGATAGAAGAACGCACATCTGACTTTACAGAAAATGTATATGCTGTCGCTTTTATGGAAAATAAGAACACAAGTACAGAATGTGTATACTATGATCTGTTGGACAGTAAAAGATATCGAATGTCGGATGGGTATCTTTTTGATGATCTCCATCAGGTACAGGGCGGATATTATGCAGATGGACAGCAGATTGTTGAGGCGATAGAAAAGTATGATGTTTTTGACTGGGAATCTGGAACAGTTGAAGAGGAAATCACAGATCCCCAGAATATGGTGCTAGCTGTATTATATGATGATGGAACAGTATTCCGTGTAGAAGCGTCTGGCTTATTGTCACAGGTACTGCCAAATGAATACGATGAAGTAAAAGAAATGCTTCTATCAGGAGAATATAGTGGAAGTTAAAGAAAAATAAGTCTTGTTTCAAAGGAGGAGCTATGGGTAGAGTATTTGAAGATGAATTTATGGAGGCACAGTCACGAATTATTTCACTATGTGTCGAATTTGCAGGAAATAAAGCTGATAAGGTTTATGCCTATGGTTCCATCGAAGAAAGCAGTATTTCTTTCAATGCATTTTTTAACATTGACGGTCGGATTAAAACAACAAATAATATAGCTACCAATCCGGACACGATATGGGATTTTCTAGATCTTGGGGAAGCGGATCTTGAGAAGATAAGACAAATATGCATACATTACGAAAAACCTATTCCCACAGAACTAAAAATGATCTATGACTGTAAAAATGGTAAAATAGACACAAAATACAAATATGAAAGTATCGCTTCCGCAAAGACAGGGATAGATTCAAGCGAAATTTTTATGAAGTGGTTAGAGGAGGTTCTCCAAAGCACATGGAAAAGATAAAGCAACACTGTGAAAAAATTATACGGATACTCCGTTTAAATTATAGTACGCAGTTACAATATTCGGGAATAATCAAAAAAATATACGACGTTATGCTGCAGATTATATCCTGCGATAATGCCAATGAACTTCCTGATATTGACTGGGTCGGCATAGCACGGTGTTTTGTTGATGAAACGATGGATTATCAAAGTCCTGTACTTTTTGAGATAGATAAAATTGCGAAGCTGACCGAGGAAAAATAATGAAACAGTTGAGAAAAACAGAATGGCAAAAAGGATTCCCCATAAAGAAAAATCTGGCTTTATGTGCGTGGGGTCTGATGGCGCTTGCTGGCTTTTTGGGAATACTGTCGCACCCAAAGAATATTCCATCGCTGATAGCGTGTGTTCTTGCATTGGCAATCGCAGTCCTATCACTGCCACACCTGTTCAGATATTATAGAACAACATATCAAAGTATGCCTGCTTTAAACAGGCTGCTTACAAAAAAAGAGCAGGAGGAGTTAATCGAACACGAAAATTTTGAAACAATCACTGAGTTTACGACAGGATCAATGCGATGGACAGACTTTGCTGAAAGTATGCACTGGCTCCGAATTAATGGAAGATATATTCCAAAAGAACTTGTAATCTTATGAGGAGCTGAAGTAACCTACAGTGCAATGAATCGGGACACAACACCGGTGATGTTCCTTTATGTAAATGGTGATGTTGTAAAAATTGACCTTGGAGTTTTGCTCAGCGTTCAAAAAATCCGAGAACTTAACGCATATCTCTGGGCCTGTTATCATATTTTTCCAGGACACTTAGACGGGAAAAAGAAAGAAGAACTAAGCAGTATAATCAGGGTTATTTACACAGAATATCTAAAAGAAAAAGAACCCCAGAAAGAAAGCGAAGTTCTTGCAGAGCTTATAGAAGATGCAAAAGAATTGCGAAAAAAATGTATCGAAAAAATGCCATCATATTTGAAAATGGTTGACGAAAAAGCATGGTGGAATGAGAAGACAAGAAAGAATATACAACAGTGGAAAAAAGACCGAGAGAATAAATTATGAGTGAAATAAAGTTTAAAATTATTAAAGATGGAAATGAAAAGAAATATATTCCCTTAATCAAAAAAAGCTGAACCATTCCCTTATGGAAATAAAAGAATGCTTAAGTAATAATGACTATAATGATATATGCACCCTGGAAAACATAGACAAACTGCAGCATATGAACAAGCTCATTGAGAAGCTACAAAAAAAAGCCCAAATTGTACTGTATGAAGATGACAGAGCTGTAGAAAGTGAATTCTTGAACAAAATTCTTGAATCACATTTTGATACAGAAACATATCTACAGGAAATGGACGATAAAGTTATTGAACTAGATTAATGATTTTAGGAGTGAAATTTATGAGGATTACAGATATTTTTGATGCAGTAAGAGACGGAACTTATTTGGACTTTCAGAAATTTTATACAGGTAATCCGAATCTGTTCCATGAATATACAGGATTAAGTTTGTTTCAGTTACTGTTTGTTAATGACCACAATACAGACGAAAAAATAAAAATGATTCAATTTTTAATATCTGAGAAAGCGGATGTTAATTTTAATAGTCCAAAAGATCAAAGAAATGCCCTACATATATTTTACTTTTCGGTTATGAGACCTGATCCACAGTATATGTTAAAAGTAACTCAGCTGTTGGTTGAGGCTGGAGTGGACATAAATGCCAAAGACAAATATGGGGCAATTCCACTTAATTATGCGATTACTGTTGTAAAGCTACCGACAGAAACGGCTATGCCGGTATATCAATATTTAATAGATCACGGTTCAAATATCTATGAAAAGGACAATTATGGGAAAGCATGCATTGATTATGCAAAGGAATTTTCATGGAGAAATGGTCTTATAAGTCTAATGGAAGAAACAAAATCATGAACAACGCAAGAAGAAAAATAACAAAATATGAGATTATTCTCTGTATTCTTGTACTAGCACTCATAGTTGTCGGATTGTTGCTACCTAAAACAGGGAAGCTGGTACTGCTAGATGAATTCTGCAATATATCCATCTTTTGGATTGTGTGCTTCTATGTGATCGTGCGAGTCATTCATAACTGGAAAATAGGAGGAAAAAGTACCAAAACAGCAGGTGTGGTCATTGCATCGATATGTGCGATGGTATGTCTATGGTTTACGAAGGATTTTGCCGCTGATTTAGTGTCAGGTACAAAGACGGTAACGCTGACAAATATAGAAGTAAGTGAAACCCAGGCGCATACTGGCATTTTTTCGCATCATTATTATCTAATGGGGACAGATTCTCAGAAATTAAGAATCCGTGTAGAAATATCAGTAGATGACTATACAATGATGAGCCAAAGAGAAAATGAAACTGCAGTTCTTGTGTATTATGAACATACCAATCGAGCTGTATCAATCCGCTGATAAAATGGTGGCAAGAACTTATTTTTGGCTTGTTTTACACTCTCTTAAAATTGGTTATTTTTCATATATAACTTAAAAGCTGTGCAATTCTGATTACCTTTCAGAAATACACAGCTTTTTTATTTTTGAATTAATTTTTTGACGCATCAGAATTATAGATGTAATTTACTTCTAATTCATAATAATTATCAGCAAAATCATCAGCTATATCCTTAAATATTGTTTCATCATCTACCTTATAATAAGATCTTTGACCATCTTTTGTTACTTCCTTAACTTTGCCATCATTATAAAAAAAGATCATCGCATCATTATCAAGATTTTCAAAGAAAATAGCCAAATTATTCTCATCAAAAGATAATTCCTCAACCTGTTTTAAATTATCTTTTGAATTCAAAAATTCTTGAATCATTTCTTTAAATAATTCATTTTTCTTTGTAGTAAATTCAATAATTTGCGGTTTCATACCATCAGTAATAACATCAGGATAAGTATAAGATTCATCTGTTTTCTCAATTGGTTTTAATAGATTTCCTTTTCCGTCATATTGTTGTAAATACCTTTGAAAATAAACAGTATAATTACCATCAACACTTAAATTTTTTAATGCATTCTCATTGGTTTTAATTGTATCTTTTGAAGCACAACCACCTAACAATAATAATACCATCAACAATGCCAATATCTTCTTCATGATATCACCTCTTTTTTATTATTATTTTTTGCCTCTTTTTGTACTTTAATTATAACAAACTTTATAACATTTTTGGTTAAATCATTATAAATAAAAGCACCTTTCTTTTTTAGAAATGGCGCTATTAAATAATCTATTATCATTTAAATATTTTTCCATAATTACGCTTTGTGTAAATTACTCGTGCAACTATTACTTCCTTTTTTTCTTCATCTATCCAATAAAAAATTACATAATTTTGTACAATTATTTTGCGATATTCATATTTTAATGGACGAATTGCTTGAAAAACTGGGGTTGCATAGGGAAAAGCAAGAATGTTTTGTATTGCTTCAATCATTTCTTCTGCCAAACTATTAGCTGCATACGGATTATGCAATTTCTTACTAATATAACGAACAATTTCGACCATATCTTTACGTGCACTTGGCAAATACTTTAATTTATATGACAAACTATTCTCCTCCAATTGCCGCTTTCATTTCCTTGAGAACTTCTTTAGAAGAATATCTTTGATCAGTATACTCTGCCTCTTTCTCGGCTTCTTGCAACTTGAAATATACCTCACTTTCAAATTGCAAATTTTCAAAACTTTCCATGCTCATAACAACCATATCTCCATAACCATTTTTGGTTAAAAAAACTGGTTGAGCAGTTTCGTGAACAGTCTTTGATATTTCAGTAAAATTATTTCGTAAATCAGAAACAGGTCTAATCATCTTCATAACAATTTCTCCTTATTAATATTTTAGCATAATTATGCTAAAATTTATAACAATAGAGTAGAGGGAAGAAATTAATCTTCGCCCCTCTCATTGCACCGTACGTACGGGTCTCGTATACGGCGCTACA